>NZ_CP178619.1:2431261-2735169 GCF_047305935.1 Bdellovibrio sp. HCB288 | reverse complement strand
CAACAAAGACTGTGACATCCGGATTGGCCTGAGCCAACAGCACGGGCTCATCACCATAGTACCGAGCCGCATGGGGATGTGTGACATCCACGCGTACGGAAGCGGAAGCATCTGCGCGATAAGAGCGACTGACCACTGCGACCTTTTTATGTTCGCCGACCAGGGACTTCAGGCAAAAATCCGTGATAGGAGTCTTCCCCGTTCCACCCATTGTCAAATTTCCGATACTGATAACTTTCATCGGTGGCTTATAGGCCCCTAAAATTCCACGGTCATAAAGTGAGTTTTTTAAACCCACGATGTGATCATAAATAAATGACAATGGTTTCAGTAATGGTTTCATACCGTCAAATACTCATCCAATGCTTTCACCACGCGGGAAGTGGCCCCTTTGTCGCCCAAGTAAGAGCGCAAAGATACCAGATCTTTTTTAACTTCCGCGGTATAGGCCGCATCCGAAATATAGCGATCCAAAAGTGCCGCCATATTTTCTGCGGTTACATCACTCTGGAAACGTTCAGGAACTGCTTCTTTATTCAGAATCAGATTCACCAAACCATAGAACTTGGTCCCGCGCACGAAGATACGGGCAAAGATACCGGTCAACCACTTCATTTTATACATGATGACCATCGGCTTTTGCAGAAGGCCCACTTGCAAAGTGGCTGTACCTGAAGCAACCAGCATCATATCCACCAGATGAATCATTCTAAATGGCTCATCCTTTAACAGAATATATGGCAGACGGAAGTCCTCCAGATACTCCTGCATTTTTTCTTTGGTGAATGTAGGAGCTGTCAAAATGACGATTTTTAGATTGTGATACTTTTTTGATAAAATTCGCGCGGCATCCAATTGAATCTGGAAGTGCTGCTTAAGTTCCAGACGACGACTGCCCGGCATCAATCCCAGAACAATTTCGTCATCGCGAATGCCGACTTGATTGCGGTGAGTTTTAAGATAAGTGGCATCATCAATCAAACGCTCATCCAATTCATCCAACAAAGGATGACCCACAAATTCCACAGGAACGCCGTGCTCCTCATAGAAAGGCACTTCGAATGGGAATAGTACGAATACTTTTTTGCAGTACTTTTTGATGGTCTTAACCCGGCCTTTACGCCAAGCCCACACCTGCGGAGAGATGTAGTAAACCACGGGAATCCCCAAGGCATGCAATTTTTTTGCAAGCATCAGATTGAACTCCGGATAATCCATCACAATAGCAACTTTCGGGCGGCGTTTTTCAGCCTCGCGAACAAGACTGTCAAACACACCCTTCAAAAGACCGTAGGAGTTAATAATCTCCGCAGCCCCCACAACGGCCATTTCTTCGGATTTCCCCAGACGTTCAAATCCCAGGTTTTCCATGTCCTGACTGCCGACACCAAAAGCATGGATCTTACGTCCCTGCTTTTTCCAGGTCTCAAGAATTCTTTGAGCATAAGTCACACTGGAGGCCTCGGCGGCCACGAACAATACTTGATCCATTTATTTACCAATCATTTTTTGAATGTCTTCGATGGCGCGCAAAGCTTTCAATCCATCCAGACCTGTAACCACCGGCGTTTTGTTATTCAAAACTGCATCGACGAATGCATCCGTCTCTTTTTGAAGAGCATCAGCCTTATCCACCGTCCACTTGGTGATTTTTGTCAATTCATCGCCGCCAGCACCCTTCTCGACTTTTTCAAGTTCATGGATCCCGGTGTTTGCGTAAATAGTGCAATCATCCTGAACCACGCGAATGGATCGCTGACCCACCGGAGAAACACGACTGACCGTGATGATGCCGTGGATGCCATTTTTCATTTTAAAGGAAATGGATGCGGTATCCAATTCCGGAGAAATCAACTTTGTGCCAGAGCAGATCATGGATTCAATCTCGCTGCCTGTTAGCCAGAACAACAAATCCATATCGTGAATTGCCAGATCATGAAGAACGCTGACATCAGCACCACGAGCCTTGTAAGGCGCCGTTCTGATCAGCTCGATTGTTGACACATTTTTCATGTGCTTTTTAAGTTCATTCACAGAAGGATTGAATCTTTCGATATGACCCACTGCCAATTTCACTTTGTGCTTTTCAGCCAAAGCCAAAAGTTCCTCAGCCTGAGGCACCGTTGCTGTGATTGGTTTTTCCACGTTAACGTGAATACCATTTTCCAGGAAAAGTTTGGCCACTTCATAGTGACTTTGCGTACTAGCCGCAATTGTCACCAAATCAACCTGACCAATCAAATCCTGTGGACGATGAAAGCTTTTAACTCCCAACTCAGCGGCAATTTTATCTGCCTGAGCCGGAAAGTGATCACAAACCCCGATCAGTTCCACGTTCGGATTATTTTTATACTTTTGAGCATGGAAGTTACCAAGGTAACCAACGCCAATAACGGCGCCACGTAGTTTATTGCTCATCTTCTTGCCAGCCTTTAGGACTTCTGTCGACCGCGATTCCGCGCTTCGATGAACGGATAAAGTTAATGAAATACTCGATGTTCGGGCTCATTGTGCATTCTTCCTGAATACGCTTGATGCCTTCCTCAACAGTGTGGGAACCCATGATGATGATACGAATCGCTTTATGCACATTCGTCACTTCTTCACGTGGGTAACCTTTACGTGCCAGTCCGATTTTATTGGTTGCACGAATAGTCGCATAGGTACCTTGAGCGCGACAGAATGGAATAATATCCTTATTCACGATACTGCTGCCTGCGATAAACGCCATTTTTCCGACTTTGGTGAATTGATTCAAAGCACTCATACCACCGACGAACACGCCGTCAGCGATTTCGCAGTGACCACCCAAATGGGTGTTATTTGCAAGAATGACATTGTTGCCAAGTTTGCAGTCATGCCCCACGTGTGTGTAAGCCATGAAATAACCGTTATCACCAATCTCTGTCTTTTTGTCGCCCTTGGAGGTCGCCAAATTCACAGTCGTGAACTCACGGAACATATTGTTGTTACCAATAATCAAAGAGGTAGGCTCGTTCTTATAGGAAATATCCTGAGGAGCTCCACCGATAACCGCACCTGGGCAGAAGTGATTGTTTGCGCCGATATCCAAAATACCGTAGCGCGAACCCAGAGTAACGTGACCTTCCACGATCGTGCCTTTGCCGATCTTCACCTTGCCTTGAATAAGGCAATAAGGACCGATTTCAACGTCATCGGCGATCTCAACATCAGGGGAAACAACACTGGAAGGATGAATTTTATAATTTGCCATGGATTTAATATCCTAAATTTATTCTGCGTAAATTGAAACAGGTCATTAATTTAAAAAGGGACCTTTTTAAGGCCCCTTTGAGTTTTGAAACTATTTTTCTTTCTCGTAAGCCTTGATAACATCTTCTGTTAGATCAGAGTCTGGTGTGGAGTACAAAACCCCTTGGTTGTTTTCAAGAACCAAAGTGTAACCTTTGTCTTTTGCCAATTTGCCGATCACAGTTTTCATTTTGTTCAAAATAGGAGCTGTCAATTCACGCTCTTTCTTTTGGATTTCCATTTGGCTTTTGCCTACGATATCACGGTATTTAAGCATTTCTTCCTGGAATTCAGCTTGTTTTTTACCAAGTGCTTCTTCAGAAAGAACTGATTTTTTCTTTTCAAGATCTTCGCCCATCTTTTTCAGATCAGCTTCTTTTTTCTCAAGATCTTTTTTCTTTTTGTTGAACTCTGTTTCAAGTTCAGCTTTTGCTTTTTTACCGGCAGAAGTTGCTTGAATAGCTTTTTGCATATCCACGAATCCAACTTTGCTGTCTGCCGCGTGAGCAGCTGCTGCCATCATAAATACAGTCGCTGCGATAATCATTTTACTCATAAAAATTCCTCCCTAAAATTTTCTTCCCTTAAAAATACTTAACTTAAACAACTAAATTAAAAACTTGGACCAATTGAGAACTCAAACACCGAAGCATCGTGGTAGTTCGGGTCACGATTCAATGGGAAGCCCCACTCAAATCTTAGGACCCCGATTGGTGAATACCAACGAATACCGAAACCCATATCCGAGAAGAATGTATCGCCGCTCAACACATCGTCGGCCGCACCAATATCAAAGAACGCGGCACCATAGATACCCGCATCTTTCACCAATGGGAATTGCAACTCTGTCTGATACATGGCCTGTTGAGTACCACCGTAAAAACGCATGGCTTCAATATTGGCCTGATCCGGAGTCATACCTTCCGCAATACTTTCATTGTATATCTTCTGCGAGAACTTCATTTTACCGACACGGTATGATCTGAAACCGCGCAACGAGTAAGGACCACCCAGTAAGTACAACTCATTGAATGGCACATCCTGGCCGTCAAGCCCATCAATGCGCGCGTACTGAAGATTATTTCTCCAAGTCACATCCCAGAAAACATTCTTAAAGAAGTTAAAGCGCGTGCTGGCACGGTTGTATTTCAACTGACCGAAGCCTGCGTACTCATAAGAAGCCGATGCAAAGATACCTTTGGTCGGAGAGAAACGGTCATTTCTCGTATCGTACTCCACCGTTCCAGTTAACGAGATCGTTTCACCAGAAGCTGTTTCCAATGGGAACAAGTCCGTATCAGTGATAGGTGTTCCATCGGCATTATTTCGCGTCGTTAGATCAGACTTATCGTACTTTGCGCGCAAGAATCCACGAGTGAATTCTGCCAAAGGACGGCCCATTCTGACAGAGGCACCAGTGTGCTTCTCGTCGTAATCCAGACGGCCTGTATTGGTACTGCTGTAAACATCGCCACCCAACAACCACTCAGTGTCGTTAAAGTACGGTTCGGTGAAGGACAAGTTATAGAAACTGCCTGTACCACTTAGATTCAAGCTCGCACCCAAGTTCTGACCTTTACCCAGGAAGTTCGTTTGCTGAACCGAACCTTGCAAAGTGAAACCTTGTGATGTTCCGTAACCGGCACCCAATTGGATTTGCCCCGTATTACGTTCCTTAACGATGATATCAACATTCATGACATCCGTTTTTTCAGGATCCACGGATGTCTTAAAGTTCACGTCCTCAAAGAAGCCCAGACGCTGGATGCCTTCCATGGATTGACGACGACGGGTTTCGTTGTACAACTCACCCTCACGCACCTTCAACTCACGACGGACAACCTTGTCACGGGTTTTGGTATTGCCGACAACATTGATTTTACCGAAGTAAACCTTCTGTCCTTTGTCGAACTCAAACACCAGGTCCATCTTGCGCTCTTTGTCGTTGGCCCGCGTGCGCGGGATAACGTTGGCAAAGGCATAACCCAGGTCGCCATATTTCGCCGTCAACTCACTGATGTCCTTTTGCAGAACCTCATAGGAGAAAACGCCGTTTTCATCAATTTTAATGGCATCGTACAATTCTGATTTCGGGAACAGAATATCACCGGCGAAATCCACATCCCCAACAGAGTACTGCTCACCCTCTTCCACGTGGAAAGTGATGTAGATGTTCTTCTTATCCGGAGTCACTGTCACCTGCGGGCGGTCAATTTTCGCCTGCACGTAACCTTGATTGAAATAGATAAAGCGCACGATTTGCGCATCACGATCAAAAGCCTCTTGCTTATACTGGCCGGAACCAGACATCGCAGAGAAATAGCCGCCCTCTTGTGTGATCAGCTTACTTTTCAATTCAGTTTCTGAAATATGCTTAGCCCCAAGGAAAGTGATCTTACGAACTTTAACCTTGTCATTTTCACGAACTTTGAAAACCAGACGAACAGTTTCATCTTTTGTGATGTCCTGAACCTCAGCATCCACGCGTGCCAGGAAGAAACCCTTGTCTTCGTAAAGCTTTTGAACTTTCTCAACAGCTTCTTTCACTTTGGACATATTCAAAAGCTGGTAAGCCTTGATACCCGTCGCCTCAGCGATATCTTCGGCTTTAATTTCGTTGTTGCCCTCGTAAGTGATCTCAGCGATGGAAGGTTTTTCCAAAACTTTGAAAGTCAAAACCGTTTCCTTGCCGGAAACCTGACGATCCACTTCGATGTTGTTGAAGTAACCTAAATTGAACAGAGCTTGAACATCGGCTCTGATTGCAGTGGCGTTGTACTCAACTCCCACTTTGGAGCTGATTTTGCTAAGAATCGCATCTTTTTCAATTTTGCGATTTCCCACAACTTCAATGGACTTGATAGAAAGACCTGAAGTCGCACTCTTAGGTTGCGCAACCGCTGTCCCATTTTTCTTGGGCGCTGCTTTTTTCTTGGGAGCCGCAATCGCCGTTGACGTTGCAGTCACTAATAACAAAGTAAACAGAAGCTTAATCAAAGTTCGAATTCTCCAACCGAGAGGGAACCCACAAAGAGTTCGTTTTTAAAAATCTTTTTCAAAAATCTCAAAGATTTCTCGATAGTTACCTTTTAAACTGTGAAATCGTAGCCCACTACCTAAGTCTAGTACACCAAAAACGACCACCCTGACGCGTTATACCCAAAGTCCATCTTTCATTCTGTAAACTTTTGGGAATCTGGTCGCGAAAGTAAGATCATGCGTCACGATCACCAAGGCCAACTGCATCTCTTCTTTCAGACGGAAAAACAACTCTTGAATCTTTGCACTCGTGTTCGAGTCCAAATTTCCAGTGGGCTCGTCGGCGAAAAGAATTTTTGGATGACGAACTAAGGCACGTGCAATTGCGATGCGCTGCAACTCACCACCGGATAATTGATTCGGAAAGTGATTGGCGCGATCAGCAAGTCCCATGAACTCAAGTAAGTGCAGGGCTTTTTCTTTTGCTGCTTTTGGAGACTCCCCTGCCACTCGACAAGGAATCATGACGTTTTCGACTGCATTAAATTCACTCAACAAATGATGGAACTGAAAGACGAAACCCATTTCGGCATTACGAAATTTGGAAATTTCGTCATCGTTCATTGCCAACAGATCACGACCTTCAAAGGTAACCTCACCACTGCTGGGACGATCCAGGGTACCCATGATTTGCAGTAACGTACTTTTGCCGGCACCGGAGGATCCAAGAATCGCCAAAGCCTCACCGCCGTTGATATCCAAGCTCACGCCACGAAGAATTTCCAACTCTCCATTGCCACTGGGATAAGATTTGTGGATGTTTCTGACGGAAAGAAAATTACTAACGGGATTATTCATTTCGCAACCCTTCCATAGGATTCAAATTCGCACCACGGCGAGCCGGTGCTAAAGTGGCGATAAAACAAATCAACATTGTTGCCACGCAAATAGCGATTGTATCCATAAAACGAATACTGATTTCGATGTTTTCCAGACGATAAACCGCCCCGGAAATCAGCCCCAGACGACCCTGTGCCCAAACAAACAAGACACACAAAACCAGTCCCAAGATAAATCCACCGGCAAGACCGATAGCACCCAAGATCAGACCTTGGAAGGTGAAGATTTTAATGACGTCTTTGCGACTTAAACCCACAGTCTTTAAAATCGCGATATCCTTGAATCTCTGCACCACATTCACAAACAAAGTGGAGGAGATATTAAATGCCGCCACAAAGATAATCACAGAAACCACAAAGAAGATGGCGGGACGCTGAATAGCCACCGCATCGAAAAGGTTTTCATTGGAATCACGCCAGTCACGAACCCAATACGGAGCCCCTAGGACCTGCGAAAGATTGTAGCTGGCTTTTCGCGCATACTCGGCATCATCAAATTTCAACATCAAGCCGGTGTAACGATCACCGATGGCCGCCACTTCCTGGGCGACACTAAGATCAATCATGATAAAACGTTCATTCCACTCAAATTTGCCCAGCTCCACAACGCCTTGCAATTTGAAGGTCCCGACTTTTCGTTTAAAATTGGATGGATCCGTCAGATCCGCAATCGGTAAAACCACGCGGAATTCATCGCCAATTTTTAGACCCATTTTTTTGGCCAAACCGGAACCAATCAACGCCAATGGCACATCCGACGGCGCATTCAGGTCCGCAGAACCCTCTTTCACCCGACTTTCCAAATTCAAAGTCTGATTCACGCGGTCTTTATCAATTCCTTCCAGCAAAACACCGGAAATCTGACCGTTATGGGCCATGATGCCTTCAACAAAAACAAAACGTGTGGAACTGACCAGGGACGGCTCCGCTTTGCGAATGCGCTCTTCCAATTCCTTCCAGTCATCCGGAAAACGCGAACGCTTTACCACCTGAACTGAACCAGAAACATCCGTCATTGCCGTCTGCAAAGTGGTTTCAAAGCCACTCATCACCGCCATAGATACAACCAGTGAAGCCACCCCTAAAATCAAACCAAACAATGCCAAAGGAGCCGAGCCCCCGAACATGGTTTTTTTTGAATTTAAAAGCTTCCATGAAATCCAGGCTAATGACGATCTATTCACGATGGTTTCACTTCCTGATTCACCTGTTCTTTCAGGTAAGCCATGATAAAGCCATCCAAATCACCATCCATCACATCATCCACCTGATTGGTTTCGAAGTCGGTACGGTGATCTTTGACCATCTGATAAGGGTGCATCACGTAAGAGCGAATTTGCGAACCCCACTCGTTTGCTTTCTTTTGGGAATTCATCGAGTCTTTTTCGGCGTTGCGCTTTTCAACTTCAATTTCGTAAAGTTTTGCCTTCAACATCTTCAAGGCTTTTTCCCGATTTTGAATCTGTGAACGTTCGATTTGGCAGGACACGATCACACCCGTCGGGATGTGAGTCATACGAACTGCGGAATCGGTTTTATTGACGTGCTGACCACCGGCACCACTGGAGCGGTAAGTATCCACTTTCAAATCTTCGGGACGAATTTCAATATTGATGTCATCATCCACCTCCGCCCAGGCGAAAACAGATGAAAACGAAGTATGCCGACGGGCATTCGAGTCAAAAGGCGAAATACGCACCAGTCGGTGCACCCCGGATTCGGCTTTCAAATAGCCATAAGCATAAGGGCCTTCGATCAGAAGTGTGCAGGACTTGATTCCCGCCCCTTCGCCCTCGGTCATCTCGATAACCTGAACTTTATAACCGTGTTTATCGGCGTAGCGCGTGTACATGCGCAAAAGCATCTCAGCCCAGTCACAGGACTCAGTCCCGCCAGCGCCGGAATTGATCGACAAGTAGGTGCTGTTGCCATCAAGCTCGCCATTTAAGACTCGCTTCAGCTCCAGTTCCTCAGCTAACTTTTCCAAAGAGGAAACTTCGGCCTTCACCTCGACAAAGCTGTCTTCATCTGTGGCCTCGGTCGCCATCTCCAGCAACACAGAAGCATCACTCAAACGACTCGTAAAAGAATCAAACTCGCCCACGGCTTTATCCAGCAGGCTTTTTTCCTTGTTAAGCTTTTGCATTTCATCGGGCTTTCCCCACAACGCAGGGTTTTCCGCTTGAATTGCCAGCTCATCGAGGCGTTTTTTCTTTTTGTCTAAGTCAAAGATACCCCCGAAGCTCCTTGGCGAAGCTTTCGAGAGAACTGATACGTTTTTTAACGTCTGAAGATTCGGTTATGATCGACATTTAAATTCCCACTGCTAGTCCGCAGCATTAACAGCGGACCCAGCTATAGTTATAACTAAATGTCAGGGTGTCAAGTGGGGCTACGCAGCAATCGCTCAAAGATCGCATCTTGCAGATCGAACATCTCTTTGGCGTCTTTATCATTGGTTTCGTGATCGTATCCCAGGAGATGCAGTGTCCCGTGCAGCAACATGTACCCCAGCTCCTTTTGGAAACTGAGTTTGTGCTCCTTCGCTTGTTTTTTCAGCACTTCAGGGCACATCACAAGCTCACCAAAACTGCCTGGATCCATGGAGTCAAATGACAAAACATCCGTGGCATAGTCCTTTCCACGAAACTCCCTATTGATCTTTTGCGCAGGTTTTTTATCCAGAAATACCAGAGTCAATTCACGACGGGATTTATCGGCATTGATCACTTTACGTTTCTTAAGCTCCACCACGACCGAGTCCATCCATTCCTGAATGAATTTGCGGGGCACGGAGTGCTTGGATTCGTTAATGATGAGTACCTGCATATGTTCCTTATTTATTCACGGGAGTCGACTCCCCAAGCTGACCACCGGCCGCACGAGGATAATCGATACGCTGATGGTATATACCCAAAAGAATACGAATGAAAGCGGCTTCAACTTTGGAAATATCTTTCAAGGTCAAATTACATTCATCCAACTGCCCGTCAGAGAACTTTCTTTGCACGATATTGCGAACAATGTTCTGCAAACGTGCCGGAGTCGGTTCATCCAAAGAGCGCGCTGCCGCCTCAATGGAATCGGCCAGCATACATAAGGCGGCCTCACGAAATTGTGGCTTCGGACCTGGATAACGGAAATCCTGATCGCTGATCTCCGGATCCTCCTCTTTTTTCAAATCAAGGGCTTTGTTGTAGAAGTAAGAAATCAGAGTCGTACCGTGATGCTGAATAATACCGTCAATGATCGGCTTACCCAGTTTATAAGTAACACCCATCTCCACGCCGTCTTTTACATGGGCAATCAGAAGTGTCTTACTCATGAATGGAGAAATATGATCGTGTGGGTTATTGCCCGGCTTTTGATTCTCGATAAAATAATTGGCGTGCTCCATTTTACCAATGTCATGGTAGTAGCACATGACTTTACCCAAGAGCGAATTCGCCTCAATCTCTTCGGCGGCCGCCTCCACCATGGATCCCACCATCATGGAGTGATGATAAGTCCCCGGGGCTTTTACGATCATGTCTTTTAAAAGCGGATGATTCAGATTGGAAAGTTCCAATAGCTTAACGTCTGTGGTGTAGTTAAATGCCGACTCCAACATCGGGATAAACATCATCGCACACAGAGAACTCAGGATACCACCAATAAAGCCCGCAGGAATGGCGAAAAGAATTTCGCGCGCAGCACCCTCTTGATCAAATCGAGTCATCGTCAGTACGAAGGCGATGACCAGGGCGTTCACCACACCCGTTCTGACGCCAGCAAAATAAATATCGTTACGGGTTTTACAATTAAAGACCCCACGAGCCGCCGCAATACCGCCGATCATACTAAAAAGCATCAGAGCGTAGTTGTAATCAACCATGATTCCCAAGCACAGCGACACGAAAGCGGTAAACAACCAAACGATCTCGCCGGAAGTAATCAACAACCCCACCAGCATCGGGCCTGTCGCAATCGGGGCTGCATAAAGGAAGAATGTTGCTGGCAACAAATGTCCCAACTTTGATACGAAGGCCGCATCAACGACAAACAGATACACTTTCGTAAAAAGAACCGTGCCGTAGGCAATCAGCATCATCACAACCAAGTCTTTGAACTCGACCCGAACCTGATTTAGTGTAAAGCGCTTTAAATAAGAGAAAAAGACGATGATCGCCATGGACAGAACCAACGCCATCGCCAAGGCGGCAAGGTCTTTGCGTTTGTCAGACTGAATGGTTTCAATTTGTTTGATAACGGCCATGTGGAAAGGCTGAATCACCGATCCTTGGGCCACAATCACCTGATTCTTTTTGATGGTGATATTCACAGGAATGACCGCATCGCGAGCCGCCTGTTTACGACTGGCAGTTTCCTGCTTGTTCAAAGTCAGATTCGGCACCAGCAATGATCTGGTGAAATAAAGCATATTCGCACGATCCCCTTCAGTGAACCGCTCCAAATCCTTACGATCATCCAAATCAAAACGATCCGGATCCTGAATATCCGTCACTTCGTTTCGGCCAAGGCTGAATTCACGTCCCAGATTGTTTCTGTGCACCACGCGCGCCACGATTGTCGTTTGCGCGGCCGGAATAAACCGATCCGGTGCCTCGGCGATCTTCTGCTCGTACCAATTTTCAAGGTTACGAATCATGACGGCTTCAATGCGCGCGCTAAACTTGTTGTCGATCAGCCACTCAAACATGAAATCTGAAACCGGGCTTCCCAGCTCTGATTCAAATTCCTTTTTGTACTTGAAGAAATCCTTCACCGCTCCACGGTAAGCCGAAGGCTGCTTGGGCCACGTCGCCTCCCGATAGTAATTGCGCATAGAACGGAAGGAATGAATCAACCCCAACGACACCCGTTCAAAGACACTGGTGTCATAGTCATACACCACCGGAACCGCGTTCTCTGTTTTAAAACGTTTTTCCTCGGTGGTGACCTCATCCGTCATCTCAAAGGCTATAGGAGAAGCCACATCAAACTTGGCAATGTCACCCACACTGAAATTATACGGAACTTCGAATTGATAGAAGATGGTGTAAGACAGAAGGACACAGTACAAGAAAATCATCGCCGCGCGACGAACAAACAAACGCTCTTCGAGCATGTGCAATGCACGACCAAAGAAAGTTTTCTCCAGGCCAATTGAATCCACCCAGTCCAAAAATTTCAGACTGTGATCTTCGTAATTCACCCGAGTCGCAGGACTCTCGCTTTTCTTGGAACCTTTTCCACGCTGAGGCATAGTATTAAGACTCTTGTCCTTATCCTGATAACGTCCAAATTAGCGTAACGCGAATTAACTTAATTGTCGAAATCACTCTGTGTTTGCGCTAAGATAGAGCCGATTCCATCAGAAAGTCGAGGCGCTGTATGGCAAAAACTCCAGCTGATTTACGTAATATTGAGTCCTTGGTCGAGATCGTCGCAAGCCTGCGTGGCCCTGATGGATGTCCATGGGATAAAGAGCAGACTCATGAGTCGCTCACACAATACGCCGTCGAGGAAACTTTTGAGCTGGTGGAAGCCATTGAAACCAAAGGCGTTGAGCGCGATCAGAAGATGAAAGACGAGCTGGGTGACGTGCTTTTTCAAGTACTATTACACTCACAGCTTGCGTCTGAACGTGGAGCTTTTACTCTGAATGATGTGATTGAAAATGTGGCAGAAAAGCTGGTGCGCCGCCACCCTCATGTGTTTGGCGACGTGAAAGTCTCCAACTCTGCTGATGTGGTAAAAAACTGGGAAGAAATCAAAAAGCAGGAAAAGGGTTCAGCCCCCGCCTATTCGTTGAATGTCCCCGCACTTCCCGCCCTGCAACGCGCTTACAAAATAGGCAAACGCACTGAAAAGTTTAAATTCGACTGGGAAAACGTGGACGGCGTGATGCTGAAGGTCGAAGAGGAATTCGACGAACTGCGCGAGGCTCTGGATAACGACGTGGAATCGGAAATCGAACACGAACTGGGAGACGTTTTGTTTTCCCTGGCTCAGTTGGGCCGTCACTTGAAAATGGAACCAGAACAAGTCCTGCGTAAGGGCAACGCCCGCTTCGAAGAGCGCTTCAACAAGATGGTGGAATTAGCCAAAGCGGAGGGTGTCGACTGGGGCGCACTCTCCACTGAAGAAAAAGAAGGCTATTGGCTAAAAGCCAAAGCTTTGCTTAAAAAGTAGACCAGATCAGGAACACTCAAGAAATGTTCCTAATCCCCGCTTCACGCATGTATTTCAACTTATTATGAGCCGCGCATAGCACCTGCAGATTTTCGATATGGCCTGCTCCTTGGGCCCAACGGCTATGCTTATGATCGATCTGTAAAAGCCATTTGCTTTCACATCGCCGGCCGGTTTTAGTATCAACCCACTGACAACATGATTGCTTCCTAATTAGAATCTTTTTATTCGCAGATGAAATCCTTTGCGAACTTGTTCCTGCTGAAACATTCACCGCCACATTGGCAGTGACACTTTTTGCTTTCGATGTTGGCACAGTTGAAACATTCGAGTTACCAACGGATTCTATCTGAACATTCGTGCCCTCAGTGTTTTTCTTATGTTTTACCCCTGTTCTGTGTTTAATAACTTTATCTGCAAGATATTCCAGGAATACCGCCAAATCCTGGGTGGGAACCGCGTGCGATAGAAGTTCCTGGGCATTCTTGATTTTGGCGAAGGCTTCTTTGGTAAGCGTAAGTTCAAATCGAACACTTTCATCAGCTTGGACTTTTTTGTGAGTCCCTTGCATTAACGGCAAATCAAAGAAGGCCGCCAACTGCTGTTGAGTCTTTCCAGAACTTCCATCTTCTGTTCCGCTTGTACCGGTTGCGCACGAGTTCTTACCACCTCGCGAGCTGCTTTTTGAACAAGGGATATCTGACTTAGGTTGATTTCACCGGTCTGAATTTTCGCAGCCACTTCTGGCAATTCGCGCAGCAATCTTGCCGCATCAATTCTACGTTGAGCACTTCCCTCGGAATAACCCACTCCTTGAACCAGGTACTCAAACAAACTGGAAAAGCCGAAATCCAAATAGCTTTTACGTGCATCAATTTCCTTCAGAGTCTCCAAAACCTCATGCAAGACTTCACGCTCTTTTTGCGCCAATGATTTAATTCGCAGATCCAATTCACTTTGATCAAGTGTTTTCAGGTTCACAGGTCCTCCTATTGAAATTTCAAGTACAATACCATGGGTTTTGAACTTGGCTTTTAACCCACCACACTGACTCAACGCGAACTCAACTTATAAGCGCACCAGCGCCTTATACAAAAGAGATCTGCATCAATATTCTGAAAAATTCACCTTCGAAGAAATCGGGTTCTATACTTCGACTGGATTATCGAAAAACACCGTCAACACTTTTCCTGAGGTTTGCCAATTACATCTACGAAACACTTACCGCCAAATGGCGGCGGTAGAATATTATCAGGAAAGATATCCGCCAGAACAATAATACAATTTCTGAAACTGCCCCTCTTAGAAGATGCTGGCAAAACACCTGTTCTTTCTAATGAACGAATTTTCAAAGAACGATAGCGCCGCCATTTGGCAATGACGGTATTTAAAGAAATAAGAAAATAAATCGTGCAATGACACAGAGTTTTTAAAATTAAAAGACGTGTGCGGAAATTTAATGATCTCGTTTGACGAAAAATTTGAAACGCAGAATTTGTCTAACTCTTTTCTTACATACCAAAATTCTGTCATGAAAAATCACTACGCTACTGCTGGGTTCATTGTCACTTTCAGGCAGATTGGTGCTTGATGTTTGTTCGAACGAGCAGAAGCTCGTCGAAAAATAGCTCAAATATTTCGTCTAAAAGTTCTCCAGTTTCCGAGAAGTTCTTAAAAAAACACAGACTTAGCGCCAATTTCTTACAGGTATTTCCGGTAAAACGTCCATAATGTTGACGACTGAAAATTATTTTTTCTGTGCTTCAACACTCTACCTCGTATGATTTCAATGGGTTAGTGCGCCTCATTCTGAAACCGATTTTGAATAAAAAAATAAAATCGCTAGGTTGGGGCCAATTTCAGTTTTCGCTGTAATTCAACGAAACTGAATCCATCACGAACATGGTGGGGCTCAGGAGGGCAAACCGTATGATCAATCAAATCGCTCGCAAATCAGTAGTAGTTGCTTCAGCAATTTCAATGCTTGCTGGTTGCGGTAAAAGCGGAGGTTCTTATTCAACCCTCGCTGACGCTGATTCTTATAAGCAGGAAGCTGCCTACGTTCCGAAAAAGATCGACATCCTTTGGATCATTGATAACTCCGGCTCCATGGCACCTTCGCAAAAAAATCTCTCTGAAAACTTCAAGTCATTTATTCAACGCTTTCAGACCAACAATAATGATTTCCGTATGGCTGTTGGCACTACAGACGCCTGGAAAAGCTCTTCGCTGGCTCGCCTTAGAAATAACGCCGGCTATTACGTGATGGATAAATCCACTCCAAACCTTGAAAATGTTTTCATTAACACCGTTAAGCAAGGCGTAAACGGTGATGGTGATGAAAGAGCATTTGAAAGTATGAAGGATGTTCTAAGTCTTCAGGCGAATTCAAGCTTTCGCCGTCCGGATGCTTTCCTGGCAGTGATCATTGTATCTGACGAAGAGGACTTCTCTCATTCCGGCACAGGGATCAATGAAAACTATTCGAATCCGAACTTGTTCTCTGTACAAAGCTACATCGACTGGCTGAGTACATATACAGGCAGTACTGCTGATAGCAAAAACTTCTCTGTCTCAAACATCTCTGTTCAGGATGAAGTCTGCCGTGCTTCATTGGGTGGTGCCACTAAACTTCCAATTCGCTACCACGAGATCACTCAAAAAACTGCGGGCGTCAATGGTGACATCTGTGACGACTTCGGCAAAACATTGGAAATCATCTCTGATTCCATCATTCAGTTGACTGCGGTGTTTAAACTGACTCGCGAACCAATTCCAGAAACTATCGTTGTCACTGTCGGCGGCAGTATCGTGGCTAAAGATTCAGTGAACGGCTGGACTTACAATGCAACGACTATGGAGATCACATTCCACGGTTCAGCAATTCCAGCAGCAAACGCAGACGTAAAAATCAGCTTCGATCCAAAATCGATCAAGATCTAAGAAAAGGATTGTATAATGGGTGGGGAACAATCTACAGCAGCGAATCTTGAGCAATGGTATATCCTTCGTGGGGACATGAAATACGGTCCCTACGAATATCGCTCGATGATCTCGATGATCCAAAATGCAGAGCTTCAGGATTATAACTATGCCTGGGCTCCGCACCTTGAAAACTGGACACTCGTTGGCGAGCTTCCGGAGTTTTCAAAAGACCGTCTGGCTCGTTTGATCCAAACCAAGGATCATTTGTCAGGGGCTTTCATTGAAAGAAAGTTTCCGCGTAAAGATTTGAAAACTCCAATTTACGCTCACAACGATCAGTCGTTCTTTGATGGGAACACATTGAGCGTCAGTGAGAACGGAGCACTGGTCCTTTTGAATGACCCGCTCCTGTACCTTGGTCAAAAAATCATGCTGCATTTCAGAGTTTCTGAAAACAATCCTGTAGCATTTAATGTTCTTTGCGAAATTGTCCGAAAGAACTATTCGAAACAACGTTTAAACGTAAAATCCGGTCTGCACTATGCTGTTCGTTTCCTCCAGGTGCCAGAGACTGGTTCGACACAATTAACTAAATGGTCTCGCGGTGGCGGTTCCAAGGAGGAAACAAATGGCATTCTTAAAGTTCATGAATGAGTCTGGCGTCGTAGGCTGGGCAATTCTACTTACCGGTATTGGCGCATTGGTACTGATTGCAGAGCGCGCTAAGATGCTCTACAAAGAGTACGGTATGAATGTCGATGAGTTCATGGGCAAAGTCCAAACTCTTGTCTTGGCTAAAAAACATGACGAAGCACTTCTGCTTTGCGCACAACTTGAGAAAAAACCTCTGGCTGCTGCTTTCAAAACGATCCTTGAAAAAGCTGATCGTGATGACGACACTATTTTCCAGGCTCACGACATCGCTTTGTCTGAAAACGTTCCTTTGTATACAAAACGCCTGCACTACCTTTCCATGCTTGCCAACGTTGCAACATTGATGGGTCTTTTGGGTACAATCCACGGTCTGATCCTGTCGTTCCAAGCGGTTGCGGCAGCTGACCCGGCGTTGAAACAACAACTTCTTGCTCAAGGTATCTCCGTATCCATGTATACGACGGCTTTGGGTCTGGCAGTTGCGATTCCAGCGATGGTATTCTTCTCTATTCTGACTTCCCGTCAAAACGAATTGATGGAAGATATGATGGAAAAATGCGGTAAGTTGACAGAGTTGTTGACTAGCGCACACATTCCAAATCTTTCCCGTCAAAACGTATTCCCAGACCAAGTTGCTGCTCCAGCAGTGACTCCACCGTCTGCTCCCGGCAAGGCTTCTTAATTGAAGCCTTCGGGCGTTCCTAAGGTGTGAATTAATTTTTATTGGGTGGGTATATGAGACGCGCAAGAAAAATCAAAATCAATCATAATACAGAGTTCGATCTGGACTTGGCGCCACTGCTTGCCGTGATGGTAAAACTGGTACCGGTTCTGTTGCTCTCATCTGCATTCGTGCAAATGATGGTGATCGAAACTGAATTGCCGCAAGTCGTTTCCGAGGCGATTCAACGTAATGATGAAAAAGACAAACCAACAATCGTCGAATTGGAAGTTGACTCCAAAGTCGGTTTCACAATCATTGTGAATAAGGCTGGCAAAGAAAGCACTGTTTCAGTTCCGTTGAAAGACGGCAACCTGGACCTGCCTGCTTTGCACCAAAAACTGGTTGAAGTTAAACAAGCCAATCCTGAAGTTTTCAAAATCGAATTGAGTCCGGACTCCAAGGTTGCTTACAACGTCATCGTCAAGGTGATGGATGAAGCCCGTCAGTCCAGAGATTCAAAGATCACATTCCCCGTGTTTGATACCAAACAGGGCAAAAATGTGGACACCAAATACATGTTCCCAGAGGTTGTCTTTGCGAACATGATGGAGGGCTAGATCATGGCACGCCGTCGTGGATTTGAGCTTAAAAAACAAAGTTCAACGTTTACACTGAACATCACCTCGATGACGGATATGTTTACCATCCTGTTGGTGTTCCTATTACAAAGTTATTCGACTTCAACTGTAGAGCTTACTCCGGAAAACGGGTTGCGTCTGCCGACTTCGGCTACAACGGCAAATCCCGTGGAAGCGGTGAAAATCTCTCTCTCCAAGGATTCGTTGAAAATCGACAAAGACAAGATCGCTGATGTGAAGGACACAGAATTCCTTTCGCAGGACCTTGAGGCCACAGATGCGAACTTTATTAAGCCATTGTTCGCAAAACTGGACCATCTTGCGAAAAATTCAACCGAAAAGGAGAAGTGGGTGAAAGAAGGCAAAATTCTTTTGCAGGCAGATCGTGACCTACCTTATGCGACTCTTCGCAAAGTTATGTACACTGCTTCAATGGCCGGCTTTCCTCAGTTGAAATTGGTGACCATGGTCGGAGAATAACACTATGAAGCTGCGCACATTAACTCTCATAATTGGTATCCATCTATTCTCGTTGTTGTGCTTTGCAGAAAAGAATGAAAAAGGACTTATCCCTGAAGTTCGTCTGACGAACGATGAGGGTGAAAACGAAAAGAAAGCTTTGCGTTCCGAGCTGATGATCACTCGCTCTGAAAACAAAGCCATCGAGTCCCTTCAGGGTGTGATCAAAAGGAATAAAGGATCTTCCAACGAGGCGGAACTTTGGAACCGCCTTGCTGAGCTTTACATGCGTCGTTCAAAATCAGGTCGTTTCTTTGACCTGAATCGCGACAACCCGATGATGAAGCTCTCCCCTTTCCCGATTCCCAACGAAAAAGGTACTGAATCCGTTAAACGCGCGATGAAGATCTATTCCAAAATCGAAGTGGACTTCCCGAAGTTCCGCGATATGGATGCCGTACTTTTCAATAACGCCTTCGCTCACCAACAGGTGGGTCAAATGAAGGGCTCCAATGAACTCTATCAGCGTCTATTGACGAAATTCCCAAAATCACCATTGGTGCCGGATGGTACTTTGGCTTTGGGTGAATTGCTTTACGACCAGGGCAAATTTGCTGCGGCTCTGGAGCAGTTCGAAAAACTTGAAAAATTCCCAAACAGCCGTGTTTATTCGTACGGTATGTATAAGGCAGCATGGTCCTGCTACAATATGCGCGACAGTGAGTGCGGTATCAAAAAACTGGTACAGGTTGTAAAAAACAATCCTGCGCTTAAAGATGGCGAAGTCCCAACCAACCGTCACAATCTTCGCAAAGAGGCTTTGCGTGATTTGACTATTTTCATTGGTGACTCCTACCCTGCAAATAAACTTTATTCTTTCTTTGAAAGCATCACAAACCAGGATGAACTTGGCGAAGCCATGATGAATCTTGCCAAGCTTTACGACTCTCACAGCCGTCAAAAGGAAATGAACATCTTCCTGGATGAGTACATTGAGCAACATCCAAACGGTCCGGACGTTGTTAAATCCCATTTGCTACTGGTTGAAGCCAACGAAACGTTGAAAAAACGCGACCTGGTTCTTAAGCACATGCAAATCGCTTCTGACCACTGCCGCAATGGTTCCGACTGGAAGTCTTCTCAAAAGAAAGACACCATCATCACTTCGTGCGAGGAGTCTTTCCGTCGCACCAGCCTGGATATGACCAAAAAATGGTGGGATATCTGGCTTAAAAACAAACAAAACACTGAGTTCTCCAACCTGACTCAACAACTTTTCAAATTGATGCTGGATAACGAAGATCCAGCAAAACCGGATTTGAAAACACGCTTTGCCTATGCGGAGCTTCTGTTCCAAATTGGCAATTACGATCAGGCATCAGCACAATATAAAATGGTGGGTGACAAAACCACTGATGCAACAATGAAACATGACGCCAACTATGCGGCCCTTTTCTCGATTGAAAAATCCATCGAGAAAAAATCAGACTCTGAAAAAGAGGCGCAACGTAAGGACTTGGCTGCTAACTATCTGGCAAAACACCCGACTGGGAAATATGCCACAGCAGTTAAATTTAAAATGGGTCATATCGCCTATCAGGAAAACAACTATCCTGAAGCGGAAAAATGGCTGAAACCTTTGACCACGGTCAAAGGAAATGAAAATGCAGATATCCGTCGCAAATCAGAGGATCTGGTTTTGGATATGCTGAACATTAAAAAAGACTATGTGGGCATCAAAGAGTTCTCGAAGCTTATTATGGCTTCAACGACCGATGCCACACGCAAGAAAAGCATGAACAAGATCCAGGAAGAAGCTCACTTCACTGAAATTCAGGAGTTTGCAAAAACCGGAGACAAGGATCAAGCTGCACAAAAACTGATGGCTTACGCCAAGGAGCATGACGGTTCCAAACTTGCTCAGGATGCCTCCTGGCAGGCGATCGGGATTCTGTATACTGAAGGAAAGGTTTTTGACGCCGCAGAGATGTCTGTGAAATACGCGCAAAAACATCCTGATGACAAAAAGAATCTGGATGCCCTGAAAGATGCTGCAAAATCTTACACGGATGTCGGCCAGACAGCGAAAGCTGCTGAAACCCTGGTTAAGGTCGCTGACATGGATAAAAAAGCCCGTAACCAATACCTGGAAACAGCGGCTGACATCTATGTCATGGAAAAACGTGTGAAAGATGCGCGCTCTGCTTACATGGGTATTTTATCCGCAGCAGACAGCAAAACAACAGAACGCATCTATGGAAAACTTTTGGATTCCTATAAGAATGACAAAGGTTCTGCTGAGTATGAGAAACTGCAAAATCAAATCTCTGCGAAAGGTATCGAACCTTATACGACAGAGGCCATGATTGAACGCGCTCAAAAACTTCTGGATTCCGGAAAGTTGACTGCAGCCTTTGACCTTTCCATGAAAGCCAATGGCCGCTCTGTTCCTGCAGAGACACGCGCTGCTGCACGCTTGATTCAAGCGGCAGTACTTGAAAAAGAATTTATTTCTCAAAGCGTAAAAGCCCGCGAGGAAAAATTCGCAACTGTACTTGCGATCAAAACAGAAAAACTGGACAAAGCTCAAACCGCCTATGTGGGTGCTTTGAAAATGTCCAAGGATCCATATCAACAATTGGAAGCCTTGCGCGGTATCGACCGTGTGTATGGCAACTACATCGATTCATTGACGTCGATGCCACTGCCCGCTTCTTTGAGCCCTGATGATCAAAAACAACTTCGCGGCGAATTGGCTAAATTGACAAACCCAATTCAGGAAAAGAAGAACGACAATGATGCCAAATTGAAAGTTTTGGCATCCACTGTTGGTCAAACGGCGACGGCGGTAAGAGCTTATTCAAGCATTGGTGTGGATAGAACAATCACTCCGATTGCTCAATTCCCTGCTGCTGACAAATGGGGTGTATTCCTTCCGCAATCAGCTGATATGACAATTGGTAAAGTGTCTCGTTATGAGATTCGCCCAGGCAAAACCTGCAACAAGGCCGCTGTTATGGCTGGTCAGATTGAAAAGTTGAACGCTTTTGAAACTGCTGCAAACTGCTACGGCGCGAAACAATACGATATCGTCGAGAAGCTGGGCCTTGAGCTTGCCAAAGGCAAAGAGACACGCGCAGTGGGCTTATTCCTTGCGAGTGTTGGCTCTGAAGCAAAAGGCTATGGCGATAAGGCAATGTGGCTCATTGATGCATCCTTAAAGCTTCAACCTGAGTCATCTCCTTACGTGTATCAAAAAGGTCGCCTCACTTATCACGACTATGGAATTAAGGCCGCAATGCCCTACTTCGATAAGGCGATGAATATGCAAATTCCTTCGACAGAAATCGAAACTTTCGCTGGAGTGAAGGCATTCTCAGAGGGAGATTTCAGTCGCGCAGTGGATAAATTCTCTGCACTGAATAAAGATCAGTTGTATACTTTAAATGTGGGAACGCTTTTGAGTGAATCATATGCTCAAAAGGGTCAGGTCGATAAAGCCTTGGCAATGATCAAAGATTTGATCACTGTCAGCAAAAAAGACTCAGTCGACTATCTTCTGGAACAAGCTCATATCCTTGAGACTTTCAAAGGAAGCCCCACGCTAGCGTTGGATTCCTACGAAAAGGCATTCAAAGCCAGCAGCGCGCAAGCAGATTTGCGTGAATGGTTAAGCAAAAAAATTCAGTTTATTAAAAATCAAAACAAAGTCGGTCAGCACGTAATCTCGGGAGACTTGTAGTATGGAGGGTACAAGTGAAAGCTTTCATCCAATTGATGACTGTTTTTCTTCTCTTGGGGTCAGCGACTGCCTTTGCCAAGCAAAAGACAGTCCGTAAAGTCCAAGAAGTCAATTTCGGTGATATGAACCTCAAGGGTACAATTCGTAACCCTGACGGCGCTTATCTTGTGCAAAAGCGAGGCATCAAGTTCATGCCTCTGTACGATGTACAAAAAGATATGGATGGCCGCATCAGGGAATCAGCATTGTACTTGAACAACTAAGTTTAGTTTTTATTTGAGGGGTTTATATGGTCACGTTGATTGTACGTCAGTCTCTTAAGAATGGGACTGCAAAAACTTGGAAATTGAGACCAACAAGCGAAACGCAAACGTTTGGCTCTTCCCGCCTTGCGGATGTGATTTCAATTTCACCAAACACAAAAGGTATTCAAGGCCTGTTTGAATATCGTGATGGTCAATGGTTCTATGTTGACATGGATATGGCTACCTCCAGCGGATTGAAACAATCCCCAGCCATCGCCTTGAGCAAAGAATCCACTGTGGCCTTGAGCGATTGCACATTGAGCTTTGAACCAGTAAAAAAAGAAACCAATCTGTATTCCCGCCTGGAGAAATCCGGCAGCGATGAATCCACAGGTAAGAAGTTTCAACTTTTCCTGGTTAAACAAAACGGCCGTGTCGTACAGACTAAAATCCAGCCTTTGAACAAGGCTTTCAAACCAGACTTTACCAACACTAAAGTGGCTTGCGTTCCTTCACCGGAGTGGCACCGTCAAAACGTGGGTGATGTCGAGGTCTCCCAAAGAACTCTTTCTATGGAAGATGCTGCTGCTATGGGACGCTTTAATACAGCGAACCTGGTGGATGAGGACTCCAAAAAAGGCGTAATCCTGATGCTCGGTGCTGCGGCCCTGTTTGTAACAGCCGCACTATTTGGACCAAAGGGCGGTGAAACCATGGCCCAGGTCGAGCCTCCGAAAATCGCGCAAAAAATCATAGTAAAAACTGAACTTAAACCAAAGCGTAAAAGAGCCGAAGCTCCTAAACAGCAGCAGATGGCAGCCGCACCAGCAGCCGCGCCTAAACAACAGGCCGCAGCTACCGGTGGTGGTGGCAAACTTGCCAATATGATGAAATCGATCTCTGACGGTCGTATTTCTAAATTGATTGGTAAAGTTTCCGCGCAAGGTGCAAAAAGTGCCAACGTGATGTTCGCTCAAGGTGTTAAAGCCGGTTCCGGCCCTTCCGGTCGTGGTTTGGCAGCTGTGGGTAATATCGAACGCTCCGGTCGTGACTGGGGTGCTGCAGGTAACGGTGCAGGAGTGATGATTTCCACTAATGGTAAAGGCGGCGGTAAAAGCGCTTCCGGCATGGGTGGTCTTGCTCAAGGTGGCACGGGTAATGCCGGTGTTGGTTTGATCGAGGAGGAGTCTGAAATTACTGGTGGTTTGGACCGTGAGGTTATCGCCCAGTATATCAAATCCAAATTGGGTCAGATCCTTTACTGTTACGAACGTCAACTGAGTGCGAATCCGGATTTGTTCGGCAAAGTCGCTGTTAAATTCACGATCGGTGGTACTGGTCAGGTTGAACAGCAGCTTATTGGCGACACAACCCTGAAGAACTCAACAGTTGAAGGCTGTATTTTGAATCGTGTAGCCGCATGGAAGTTCCCTGCCCCACAAGGCGGAACGCGCGTGCTAGTTACATATCCATTTTTGTTTAAAAGTACCAACTAGGACGGGAGACCGAAATGTTTAAGAAAACACTACTAATATTCTTCGTGATGACAGCTCAGGCTTTTGCACAAACGGCGACAACTCCGGCGGCAAAACCAACGACAACTGACTCACGTGGCAGCGACAAACTTGATATTAAAAAATTGGAAAACAAATACTGGGCCGCTAAGGACGAGGATTTTGGCGTGGTTCAAAACCGTCGTTATGTGAAAGCGGAGCGCTTTTATCTGACTGGAAAAGCTGGTATCCCATTCAATGATGCTTACAGCACTGGCACAATTATGGGATTAGATCTTGGTTACTTTCTGAATGAACGCTGGGGCTTTGAGTTGTCTTACGACTCTGCTGACATGAAGAACAATGATGCCGTTGATCAATTCATAAGTACCTACGGCGCAATTCCAGATCATAACGTCATTCAATCTTCGTACTTCGTTTCCGCGATTTGGGTGCCATTCTATGCAAAAATGTCAGCTTTGGACAAAGCGATCATATATTTCGACATGGGTGTATCCGTTGGTCTAGGTAATGTGAACTACAAAATTGCCAAGCAAGAAGGCGACGAATCCAAGTCTGCATTCGGCTACAAGCTAGGTATTTTCCAGCAGATCTTTTTCTCCGAGCACTTTGCATTGAGAGCGGATTTGATCAATACATGGTCTAACCAAGAGCAATCAAAGTACTACTACAATTACGGTGGTAATGCGATCACTGGTCGTGATTTAGGTTCAAAAATGGTGAACGATACCTCACTGATGATTGGTATCACTTATTGGCATTAATTTTACGTTATTGTCTCCAAGGCCGGGGGGTCTTTATGAATAAGCCAATGAAAGCAATGTTAGTGCTGCCTTTACTGTGCAGCACAGCCTTTGCCCAGGAAGCGCCAAGAGCGCTCAATGTGAAAGCCCAGGGGGCTCCTGCAGCTGCAAATCTGCGGGTTAAATCCAGCATGGTTCCAACTTTTGAGATTTATCAAAAGAAAACCGTCAAAGGCAAAACTGAAGTCTTTAAAGTCAAAGCGATTCCGGAGCTGAATATCGGTTCCGAGCGCACAGTTGAGGCAACTCCACTGAGCCCGCTGCGTCTGCCCGCTTCTCAACAATTGGTTGTAAAACCAGTTAAGAAAGCGCCGATGATCAATCCAATGACTGTTAAGATTCCTCCCTACACTGCTGTGGTGGGTGCACCTAAAGTTGTAACGTCACCGGAAGCTTTCACAAAAATTCCTGACGTGAAAATGCTGGGCTCCATCAAGGATCCGTCCGTGGAAGAACCACAAACGAATCTTATGAAGATGGATGATATGAAGCCGAACGATTACAAGTTGCTTCAGGCTTTGATCTTCCTGGAAATCCAGCAAAAATACGAAATGGCCATGGGTCTTTTTTCGGAGTTGATGGAAGATAAAGAGCACCGTTTGGAAGCTCTTTACAACTATGCGATGACGGCAAAAGGTTTGGGTCTGAATACAGAATTCAGAACTTACATGATCAAAGTATCCCAGGAGACTAAAAACAAAGAATGGCAGGAAAGAGCAACGAAAGCTTTGGTTGAGGGCATCACTTCCCTTGAACAATCTGACATCGCTTTGATTGATCCATTGGTTACGAAGTACGAAATGGATGTGACGAAGAATTCAGACTACCAGATCACTCGTGCGAAGTATTATTCTTCAATCGGCAACCTGGGTATGATGGAAGACGCATTGATGCACATCGATGAAAAGTCTCCAAAATATCCGGAAGCATTGTTGCTTTCCGGCCTGTTCAACTATCGTCAAAATAAAGTGGATGAAGCCACTGTGAACCTTGAAGCTTTGCTTAAGGCCACTGATGGCGACAAGAAATCCCAAATCAGAAACGTGGGTGCGATCACTATGGCCCGCATTCAGTTCCAAAAAAGCATGTACAAAGAGGCGTTCCAGTCTTACTTGAAAGTAGACCGTTCCTCCCCTCTTTGGTTGCAAGCAATGACCGAGAGTGCCTGGACTCAGATTTTGTCTGAGGACTATGAAGGTGCTGCCGGCAATATGTTCTCCTTGCACACGGACTTCTTTAAGAACGCTTTCAATCCGGAATCTTTTGTGGTTCGTACTGTGGGCTATCTGAACCTGTGCCAATACGGTGACGGTGTTCAGGTTCTTGAGGAGATGCGTGGCAAATACGGTCCTTGGAAAGGCAAACTTGAGGCTTATAACAAAGCCCATAAGAAATCCACGGACTACTATGAAACTGTGAAAAACTGGGCGAAGAACTCTGACCTGAAAGAAGTCGATGGCTTGCCACGTGCTTTCATCGTGGAACTTGCGCGCCACCCTGGTTTCATGAGCATCCAAAAGCAAATCAATAACTACGAGGACGAAATCACAAAGTTCAATAAGATCTCTTTCACATTGATCAAAATGGAAAAAGAGTTCCTGACGAAAAAAGCAGAAGCCAGCAAAGACGTGGCCACTGCAAAATCAAAAGGTCGTGACACAGCAAGTGCCGAGAAAAAACTTTTGAGCTACCAGATTCAATACCATATTGCGAACAAAGCGCGCACTTCGATCAAAAATCTGCGCACTCAGGGTATCGCTCGTATTGACAAGGAAAAAGACGGTCTGCGCACTGACGCCGGCAAGTCTTTGCAAGGCAACTTTAAAAACATGGTTACCAACTTAAACCGTGTTCTGGATCAAAACGACGTGCTTCAGTATGAATTGTACTCGGGCGCTGGTGAACACATCCGTTACCAAATGGCTGGCGGTGAAGTAACTGATAAAGAACGTCCAGAGCTTAAAGTGGCTAAAGAGAAAAGCTTGAACTGGAAATTCAAAGGCGAGATCTGGGAAGACGAAGTGGGTCACTACCGTTCATCTTTGAAAAATGTCTGCGCGCAGGACAATAGCGTTGCCGGCATGAATGAGCACTAAGAGAAATATTTAAGGAAAAGGATTTGTATATGAAAAATTCTATCAAACTGACAACAATGACTGTTCTTCTGACTTTCTCCACTGCTGCATTCGCGCAAAACACAGCGAAAGAGGGCTTGGAGCGCATCAAATCAAATTTGAACAATTCCAAAACGAACCTGTCTGAGTACCAAAAAAATCTGAAAACGGTTGAAGGTAACTTGAACGAGGTTGCCAAGGCCAAATCCGCTGTTGAAGGCCAACAGAAAGAAGTAGCGGCTCAAGCAGAGGAAAACACCAAGTCCATTCAAAAAATTGGCAAACAGGAAACTGAGCTTCAAGGTTTGATCAACGACGAGAAGGGCAAAACAGCGGCAGAGAATCAAAAAATTGCTGAGCTGGAGGCGATGATCGCGAAAATCAAGGAAAACCAGAGAAAGCGTGAGTCCAACGTTCAGGACTACCAGCATCAGATGTCACAATTGACAGAAGAGAAAAAAATCTGGAACTCCCGTCGTGACACTTTGAAAGATCAATACGACCAGGTAAACAAAAAAATCCGCGAGCTTGCTTCCGAAGAAAAAGAATGGAAAGGCAAACAGCAGGGTTACAAAGGCGAAGTCAATCGCTGGCAAAAAGAAGTGGATCGCCAACAAAAGATCAGCGACTCCTACAACTCTTTGGCTGAAGTTAAATAGTAATAAAACAGTCATTTAGTCCTAATAAGAGATCAGGTCCCCCGGCCTGATCTCTTTGTTTTTCCACCTCAGTATTAGAACTGGACTTCAAGAAATCCTGAGCCCACCGAAAAGCTTTTTAGTCAGGCACCTTCCTTCGCAGACAAATCAATACAATTTAATAAAAGGACTGCTGAAATGAATCAGAGCTCTCTTTCGTCTTGGTTCCGTGGGATCAAGGGAAAACTACTTTTCGCCGCTTGCCTGCCCTTGGTGGGATTTTCCATTATCTACTTTATTTCCAGCTCGAGCATGTCCAAGCTCAACGTATATTTAGACAGCGCAAATCTAAATATCATTCCGAATCTTGCTGCCGTTGGTGAAATGCGCCAGGCACGAAACAAATTCGGTTATCAGGTCTTTGCAGCGATGAGTATGGATACTGCGGAGAAAAGACAAGAACGCATTAAGATCGCCCGCGAAGCGATTGCCGAATTCAAAAAAGGCATGGATTCGTACAAATCGGCTCCTTCTGATCCGAAGTTGGCAGCTACTGACAAAAAAGCCTATGATGCCCTGAACGAGTATATGAACCTTCTTGAAGAGACTGCTAAACTTGCAGAATCCGGAATTCCTGAAAACAACAAGAAAGCACAGGACCTGTTGGATGGCCGTCTTTGGGAGCTGGGCAGCATCATGGGATCCATGACCGGCGCAGCCATCAAACAATACGAAGATATTGCCAAGGAAAACACTGCTTCAGCTGACGCCACTGTAGCCCAGTCTGAAACCATCATCATGCTGACGACAGCGGCTTCAAGTCTCGCGATTTTCTCGATCCTGCTGTTTATCGCAATCCGCCTTTCCAAATCCGTGGGCAGTGTTGCAAGTCGCCTGTCGGACTCAAGCACACAAGTTGCCTCTGCGGTTGAACAACTTAATGAAGCTGGTAACAGCTTGTCACAATCCTCCACTGAAGCCGCGGCATCATTGGAAGAAACTGTGGCGGCCCTTGAAGAGCTGACTTCCATGGTCCAAATGAACTCGGACAACGCCAAACAAGCTGCCAGCCTGTCTGCATCCTCGCGCTCCTCTGCTGAGGCAGGTGAAGCTGACATCAAAAACCTGATCACAGCCATGAATGACATCTCTCAATCTTCCAAAAAGATCGAGGAAATCATCTCTGTGATCGACGATATCGCTTTCCAGACAAACTTGCTGGCATTGAATGCTGCCGTTGAGGCCGCTCGTGCTGGTGAACAAGGTAAAGGCTTCGCAGTTGTTGCGGAAGCGGTTCGTGCCCTGGCGCAAAGAAGTGCCTCTTCTGCCAAGGACATCTCTTCCCTGATCAAAGATTCAGTTTCACAAATTGATCATGGCAGCAAAATTGCTGATCAAAGCGGAACAGTCCTTGCCAATATCGTGAACTCGATCAAGAAGGTTTCTGACCTGAATAACGAGATCGCGGCAGCCAGCTCTGAGCAAACAACAGGTATCCAGCAGATCAGCAAAGCGATGAATCAACTGGATCAATCCTCCCAGTCCAATGCAGCTTCTGCTGAGGAAATTGCAGCCACAAGTGGTGAAATCAACAACCTGGCTACTACGACTCAGACATTGACTGTTGAATTGACTCAGGTGATCTACGGCTCCAGCGATGTGGTTCCAATGCAAACAGTAGAAACAGAGAAACCTAAAAAGGCTGCACATAAAGCTGCAGCCCCAAAGGTTCTGCAATTCAAAAAAGCTCCAGTAAAAGCAACTCCTGCCAAAGCTGCCAAAGCGGAAACATCGGAAGACCTTATTCCTTTTGACGACGATGGCGACCGTAAGGTTGGAACAACAAACGGATTTTAATTAAAAGGATTTATATGAAATCTCAAGGATTTTCAGGTTGGTTCAGGGGCATTAAAGGACGTCTACTTTTCGCAGCAATTATTCCCGTCATTGGCTTCTCCATTTTGTTTGGGGTCGCCTACAGCACCATGGCTCGCTACAACGACATGTTGCAAATTTACTCTGACACATTGGTGCCAAATATGGATTTCATCGGAGAGATGCGCCAATCGCGGAATAAGTTTGGCTACCGAATTCTCTTGGCCCTGGACACTCAGGATCCTGAAATGCGCAAAAAAAGCATCAACTATGCAGCTGAAGGCGCTAAAGAGTTCGAAGACCACTATAAAGAATATGTTGCAGCACCATTTTTACCAGGTGAAGACGCCATTCATAACCAGGCCAAAGACGAAGTTCCTGAGTTTCTTAAAGTTATGGAATCAATCCTGGAAAAGACGAAGTCTGGCACCCCAGAAGACCTTCAAGAGGCACGCACTTTATTAAGTGGCAAATTCAACGAACTTGGCGCCCCGATCACAAAATTCAACCGTGAAGTGTCTGATCTTTACATCAAAGAATCAGAAAGAATGGAAGCCGGCTCTGAACAATTGCAAAAGGACTCTCGAATCATTTTGATTACGACTGCATCGATCGCCATTGTTCTTATTTTTGGTATGTTGTGCTTTATCGCGGCCCGTATGTCCAGTGCTGTGTCATCGATCGCGTCCCGTCTGTCCACTTCCAGCTCGAACGTGGCTTCTTCCGTCGAGCAGCTCAGCGAGGCCAGCAACAGTCTGTCCCAGTCTTCAACAGAAGCCGCAGCGTCCCTGGAAGAAACAGTTGCAGCCCTGGAAGAATTGACTTCGATGGTACAAATGAATTCTGACAACGCGAAACAAGCCGCCGGCTTATCAGCCACTTCCCGTCAAGCGGCTGAAACCGGTGAAAATGACATTAAACTTTTGATCACGGCGATGACTGAAATTTCCCAGTCTTCCAGAAAAATCGAAGAAATCATTTCGGTTATCGACGACATTGCATTTCAAACGAACTTGTTGGCTCTGAATGCTGCTGTCGAAGCCGCCCGTGCTGGCGAACAAGGCAAAGGCTTCGCCGTTGTCGCGGAAGCGGTTCGCGCCTTGGCACAAAGAAGTGCGACTTCAGCCAAGGACATTTCCTCTTTGATCAAAGATTCGGTTTCGCAAATCGAACGCGGTAGCGAAATAGCCGATCAAAGCGGTACGGTGTTATCAAACATCGTAAGTTCCATCAAAAAAGTGTCTGATTTAAATAATGAAATCGCTGCTGCAAGTTCCGAACAAACAACCGGCATTCAGCAGATCAGTAAAGCGATGAATCAACTGGATCAGTCGTCACAATCAAATGCCGCATCGTCAGAAGAGATCGCAGCCACAGGGGGCGAAATCAACGGACTGGCACAAACGACTCAAGGGCTGACTGTAGAATTGAACAAACTGGTTTTAGGCATCGACGCCTCGGTCGCTTAAAAAACTATTTCAATTTTTTTCGTTTCATATAATCGAGCAGGAATCCTCCCTGCTCGATTTTTAGTTTCAATGCCGAAAAACCGTAAACCACAAGACAAGTAAAGATGGCGAGTACCAACAAAAACACCTTCGCCCAACTGGAAGTAACCCCGGTCACCCACCCCGCGAAGTAAATCGCCGGCAGCGCCATCAACACACCTGCCAGTAAAATCTTAGCAAGCTCCCGCACCATGACCGACCAGCGCGGTGAAATCGCGTAAGTCCCCATCAAGGCAACCACTAAACCCAACTGTAGCAACGAAGCTACCAGGCCCGACATCACCAACCCTTGCAGGCCCAAAGCTTCAATCCACAAAGGCGCCATACCGATATGCAAGGTCAGCCCCAGAATAGACGTCATAGCCGGCACCCAGGTATTTTTAGTCGCATAGTAAGCCGGAATCAAAACGCGCACGGAAGACACCATCAGCAAACTTCCTGCATAAACTTTTAAGACCCCGGATGTTGCCAGCACATCGGTCACGGTGAAATGCCCACGATAAAATAGAACCTCGACAATAGGTTCCGCCAGAAAGAACAAACCCACGGCGGCCGGCCAGGCCAAAAACAAATTCATTAAGAAGTGTTCCTGCAGCACGCTTTGAAATTGGGAGGTTTCTTTTTTATGAGCCAGTTCGCTTAATGTTGGTAGCAAAGCCGCCCCGATACTGACTGCGACCAGCGACAAAGGCAGCTCCAGCAGGCGATCCGCCCAATAGATATAGGACAAAGCCCCTTCACCCAACCCACTGGCAAAGTGCAAGTTCACAAGAGTTGCCAACTGTAAAAGCCCGGCGCCCAGAAGTCCTGGCACCATGTTCTTGATTACTCTGCGAACATCGGCACTCCATAAGTGCAAAGTGAACTGCGGCAAAAAGTCTTTTTCCCGCAACACCCACCACAGCAATGCCGCCTGCAGCACTCCCCCCACTAAAACACCCCAGGCAAGTCCATCCCCGTTCCCGGGAAACCAAGCTGCCGGTATAAAGGTAAAAACCAGCATCGAGACATTCAGCAATGCCGGCGCCACCGCAGGCAAACCGAAACTGCCCAGCGCATTTAAGATCGCCATAAAATAGGCATAGGAACAAACGAAGAACACAAATCCAAACATGATCTGCGCCATACGAACGGTCATGTTCCATTTTTCAATATTCAAAAGATAGCTGTCATCCAGAAGGAGCTTCAAAAGGGGCTCCATGCTGCCAAGCCCCCACAGCGTAAACACTCCGAGAACGATCAATAACAACGTATAGATGGCATTTAAAAGATTCCGGGCCCGCACCCCGCTTAAATCCTGGGCTTGCGCATCGATAAAAACCGGAATGAAACTCACAGAAAGGGCACCTTCACCAAAAAGACGGCGGAAAAGATTGGGTAAACGGAAAGCCGCCGACCAAGCATCGGTGACCGCCCGATCAAAGAGCGCCGCCAGGGCCATATCGCGGAATAGGCCTAAAACGCGGCTCGTTAGGGTCCCGCCAGCCATGAAAAAGGCTCTTTTGAAGACCTTTTTGCGTTCTTCTTTTAATCCGCTTGCCTCCACAGACACCCTATGTTAATCCCTTTGGTTCGTTTATAAGATTAAGTGGAGGCTATACCTTGGCAAATCATAAGTCAGCAGCAAAAAGAGCTCGTCAATCTATCCGTAAAACAGCAGTAAACAATGCTCGTAAAAGCACTGTAAAAACAGCTGAGAAAAAACTTGTTAAAGCTATCGAAGCTAAAGACGTTAAAGCTCTTCCTGAGTTGTTGAAGAACTTCACAGCTCAAGTAATGAAAGCTGCTAAAACTGGCGTTATCAAAAAAGAAACGGCTTCTCGTAAAATCAGCCGTCTTGCTACTCGCGCTTCTGCAAAGTAATTCGCGTAGTTAAATGCTAACGAAAAATAGGGTGACCACCGGTCGCCCTATTTTTGTTTGTGCTTACGCTGCCGATGTTTGATTTCTTGCCGAGACAAAGGCACGAATCTGCCTTTTGGTGGCGAAGTTGATATTACTAAAGCTAAGACCATGGGTGACCCTAGAGTCACCCTGTTTTTTTTGGGTGGAGCGAACCACGCCACGCAGGAATACGAAGTCCCCTTGCGGGATCTGGAAGCTGACAACGACCTCGTCGCCGTCACTCAGCAGATAGTCTGAAATGATCGACATACCGCCCTCACCGACCTCACCTGAATCCACCACAAAGTAAGTGCCATCACACAGGACACCCACCTTGCGCTTCATCGCACGGCGCGGATACTGACGACGGAAGGGCTGTCCCTTGTCATCCACGGCTGGAATGTTCATCTTCTGAAAATCACTGCTCATAGAGGACTTATCGGATTTTTGACGGTGTTTATGCAGTCTAGAAGGAGCGTCTCAATTCGAGACAAGGAATCTAGCTACTAGGCTGTACAAGTTTTAAGAACCATGTTCTCAAGCCAGATATGGCTCGATAGAGGCGATGATTTCAGTGCCTTGTCGGTCTCAGAAAGGACGACCATGGTTTGCTCTAGTTTTTTAGCCGTCCACAGACGCGCTTGTTCGACGTAGTTTTCAAGGAAATACGGAGGCACTTGAGCATAGTGCGCAAGCTTGGCTCCGTGAAGCCCCTCTTCCATCCCCTTTTTTACCGCCAGCAAAATACGGATATGGCGAGCCACCAAAGAGATGATCCCGATTTCATTTTGTCCCTGATCCAAAAGATGAACCAGATATTCCAAAGCTTTCACACGGTCATTCAAGCCGACGGCTTTGGTGAAATCAAAAACACTTTCTTCCTTGGAGCGGGAAACGACCTGAGCCACATCAGAAACTTCAATACGACGGGCACCCTCAACGAACTCCCCGAGTTTTTTTAGCTCGGCTTCGATTTCGGTTAAATGATGCCCCACAAGTTTATGCAACAAGTGAATCGCATCGTTGGAAATTTTCAAACCCAGGGATTCAGCGATGTAATTGATCCAGGAAGGAACCTGATTTTCGTAAGGTTTCTTGAACTCCACGCAATCGGCTTTATCCAGCAACTGACGGATTTGTTTTTTACGCTTATCCACGCGCGAAGCCAGGATCACGAAACAAGTGCTGTCCACCGGTTCCTCAATCAAGGGTTCCAGCTGAGCCCACTCCTTATCAGACAATTCCTGAGCTTCTTTAAGGATCACCAATCGACGAGGCGCCATCATCGGCAAGGTTTCAACCGCATCACGAACCTGAACGATGTCAGCGTCGCTGGCGTAGAACAAACTGTAGTTAAAATCAATCGCGCCCTCGGTCAGGACTGCGAATTTGAAACGCTCCACGCTTTGATTCAACAAATAAGGCTCTTCCCCGAAAAGGAAATACATCGGAGAAAGGTTGCCCTTTTCCAAATCCTTATAAAATTTCTGTGAATCAATTAATGCCATCGTTCAATCTTAAAAATTTTCAGTAATACGATCGTGTGCCTCAAGCATTAAATCGTTCGCCATGAGGTCAATGTTTTGCCGTCTGGCGGAGAGATTGTAAAGAGGATCCACCGTGTTTACGCCAGCAAGCGTTACCTGAGGTGCTGCATATGTACGCTCCCCGGCAAAGCTTCCCGCCCACAATTCAGTTCCATCAGCTTGTCTTACGACTTTGACAGTTACTGTCAGAAGAATACGATACTCTGACGCGATGACGGAGCCATCGGGCAAATAAGATGATGTCTCGCCAGAAACACGTTTTGCCCCCGGCAAATATTGAACATCATCGATCTGTCCGATCACAGCGACTTCTGAAAGGGAGTTGTCAACGACACGGGCCACACGAGAGCGCTGAAATTCGTGGATCAATCCATTGGTAAAAGCCACTTCAATACCCGGCTCTTGCGTTTTATTTTTAAAAACCGGCACGGAGATCTGTTTGTAGCCGCCGGGAATTGTACGGCTGGCAACGCCTAATTGGTAAGCACAGCCTGTCACAAACTGCATGCACATAAGAGAGAGAATCAGAATGCCACGAGAGCCTTTAAGTATTGCGTCCACGGACCCAGTTGAGTATAAATTTAGATAGAGATCAAGGAAGAAAAATGACTTCATTCAATGACGAATACAGCTTGCTCGCTCCTGGCCCCGTAAATCTTCATCCTGAGGTGCGTAAAGCCTTGGCTTTGCCGATGATTCACCATCGCACACCTGAATTTGACGTAATTTTGAAACGAGTCCTTGCCGGTATTCGCCAGATTTTTCAAACCAAAGAAGATGTTTATTTATTAAGCTGCACGGGTTCCGGCGGCATGGAAGCCCTGCTGGTGAATGTGATCTCTCCGGGCGACAAAGTATTGGCGATTGTCTCTGGAAAATTCGGTGAACGCTGGGCCGAAATGGCTAAAACTTTTGGCGCCGATGTTTCCGTCATCAATGTTCCCTGGGGCGAAGCCGTTCATCCTGCTGACGTTGCAGAACATTTGAAACGCCTGCCTGATACTCGCGCCGTTTTATGCCAGGCCTGTGAAACCAGCACAGCGGTCGCACATCCCATTAAAGAACTCGCTGATATCGTCTCCCAGCACCCTGAAACTCTTTTCCTGGTCGATGCCATCACCGCTCTGGGGGCCTATCCTCTGCCAATGGACGAATGGAAGATTGACGGACTGGTTGCTGGATCACAAAAAGCATTTATGCTGCCGACGGGAATGTCCTTCATTTCCTTCTCCAAAAAAGCACAGGCATTTTTTGACTCTGCGAAATCTCCCCGATTTTATTTTGATGTGCGCAAAGAGAAAAAAGCGAATGCCTCCGGCGAGACTTTCTTTTCCTCCAACGTCACGATTTTGCGGGCATTGGATGTGGTTTTGAATCTGATCAACAAGCAGGGTCTGGAAAGTCTTTTTCATGATATTCACCGCCGGGCGGAATTCACCCGTATTTTTGCGCAGCAATTAGGTTTTACTCTTTACGCCAAAGCCCCGAGTGATTCCGTCACGGCCCTGGTCGTGCCACAAACCATGGATGGACAAAAAATCCGCCTGGAGCTCGAGGAAAAACACAACATCACCATCATGGGCGGACAAGATCAGGCCAAAGGCAAAATCATCCGCGTTGGTCACATGGGTTATATTCAGGACATTGAACTCCTGAAATTGATCGACAATCTTGGTCAGGTTCTTAGAAAATTTGATCCGGGCTCTATCAGCCTGGAACAGATCTCAATGGTTGTTGAAGAAGGCAGAAAGTGGCTGGAGAACAATCCATGAAAAAGAAAATCCTGATCACCGACCGCTTTGCCCAGGACAGTTTTTTGTACTTGCAGCAAAACGAAAACTTTGATGTGGTTCGCAGCGACAGCCACATCCATCTGCCGCTGGAACACCTCGTAAGTGCGCATGCTTTAATCATCCGCAGCCGGACGGTTATCAACGAAGAGCTTTTACAAAAGGCCCGTCAACTGCAACTGATCATCACCTGCACCAGTGGCTTTGATCACATTGATCTTGCGGCGACTGAAAAATGGGGTATCACGGTGATGCATACTCCGACTGCCAATATTCAATCGGCAGCGCAACTAACCTGGGGGCTGGTGCTGGCTTGCGTGAATAACATCATGCCGGCTCACAAAATGGTCAAATCCGGCGAATGGAAGCGTGATCAAATCACAGGCATTGAGCTTTCTGGCAGAACCTATGGAATCATCGGACTGGGCCGCATTGGCTCCCGCGTTGCGGAATTTGCTCAAACTTTCGGCATGAATGTCGTTGCCTACGACCCTTATGCAGACGACCAGAATTTTGAGCGTCTCAACATCCCCCGTTTGAGCTATGAAGAAGTTTTGAAGTCAGCAGATGTTCTAAGCTTTCACGTGCCAAAAACTTTGGAAACTGAGCACATGCTGGATCGTTCACATTTTGAATACATTCACCGCGGTATCATCCTGGTGAATACATCGCGGGGATCGGTCATCAATGAAAACGACCTCTGCGAGGCCTTAGGAAACGGCTGGCTGCGTTCTGTAGGTCTGGATGTCTTTGAAAAAGAGCCTCTGCCGCGCACCTCCAACCTCCTGCAGTATCAAAATGTGATTCTGACTCCGCACATTGGAGCCAATACGGAAGACGCCTTCTTTAAAGCGAGCCAAATCGCCGCTAATAAGCTCATGGCGTTTTTTGTGGACGGCAGCACGTCAGACACACTCCCTCCAAGGGCGCCTTGGTATGGGGCCACACCTTTTGACAAATAGAGAATTTGACATTTCGCCACCCTGTTTCTATCGTGCTTGCCTGAGTGCTGCTGAGAGCGCTTTTGAAGGGATCAAGTATGTCAGGGATTGTGGTTGTTGGCGCTCAATGGGGTGACGAAGGTAAAGGCAAACTTGTCGACGTGTTTGCAGAAAAAGCAGACATGGTTGTTCGCTATCAAGGCGGAGCCAATGCAGGTCACACCTTGGTGGTTAACGGCAAAAAGACCGTTTTGCACTTGGTACCCAGCGGAGTTCTTAGACCTGAAACAACCTGTGTGATCACCTCTGGAGTGGTTATTGACGTCTTCGCTATCCGTGAAGAAATCAAATACCTGATCGATGGCGGTCTTCTTGCAAATCCAAAACAACTTTTGATCTCCGATACAGCGACCATTATTCTGCCTTACCACAAAGCGATCGATGCAGCCCGTGAGGCGGCCCTTGCAGGTGGAAAAATCGGTACAACTGGCAAAGGCATCGGCCCCGCATACGAGGATCGCGCTTCCCGTCGCGCCATCCTTTTCGGCGACCTGTTCAATCCTGAATCTTTGAAGGAAAAGCTGGAGCTTGCATTGCGCGAGAAAAACTTCCTGCTTGAAAACTACTACAAAGGACAAACTTTCCAACTGGAAGCAATGCTGGCGGATCTTAAATCTGTGGCTGATGATCTGGCTCCTTACCGTGCCAAAGACACCTCGCTATTCATCTCGAAGGCATTGAAGTCCAGCAAGCGTGTTATGTTTGAAGGTGCCCAAGGCACCATGTTGGATATCCTTCATGGAACTTATCCCTTCGTTACCAGCTCCTCGACATTGTCTGCGAATGCTTGCGTGAGTGCGGGCATCGGGCCTACAAACATTCAAAAAGTCATCGGTGTCTTTAAAGCCTATACAACTCGCGTGGGCTCAGGTCCGTTCCCAACTGAATTGCACGATGAAGTCGGTCAAAAAATTCAGGCTGATGGTCAAGAGTTCGGCGCAACCACTGGCCGCGCCCGCCGCTGTGGCTGGTTGGATCTGGTGGCATTGAAGTATGCGATTCGCGTGAATGGCATCACCAATCTTGCGATGATGAAAATCGACGTCTTGTCGGGCCATGATCGCATCGGTGTTTGCACAGCTTATAAAATCAACGGTGAAACTGTAACTGAACTTCCAACTTCACCGTACGAGCTTGAAAAAGTGGAACCAGTGATCGAGTGGATGACCGGCTGGAAAGAGGATCTGACGAAAGTAAAAACACTTTCCGACCTTCCTCGTCCAACGACGAACTTCATTGATTATGTAGGTTCGCAATTGGGCACGCCGATCGACGTGATTTCTGTGGGTCCAGGTCGCGAGCAGACATTGTGGGTGAAACCACTGTTCAACAATTAGTCGAGCCCCAGCTCTTGTGCTCTGTCAGATTCAGTCTTGCATTCTAGTGTCGTCACCGCAACGGGATTACCATGGATGCAGGAGGAATTATGGCACAAAAAAACAAGAAACCCACACGCTCCCAAGACAAGAAAAGTCCTTCCAGAAAATCGGACGATGATATCTCAGGTAGAGAAGATCTTTCCCGCGATAGTTTGGAAACTGATTTTGAAATCACCGGCCGTGAAAGTCTGGTTAAGAAAAGTCAAAGACGCTAATATCGTGTAAAATATTAACTTGCTTCGCGGCTTTCCATGGAAGCCGCTTGGTCAAAGATCTTATCGACATTGCCGGAAATTCCGCGAATTGACGTTACAATAAAGTCCGAATTCGAACTTAACGACTCAACTCCCCGCTTGATCTCTCCAGTGCATTTACGCAGCAGTAAAATGAAGCTGTCCATTGAAGACAGGTAGTTCGCAAAGATAGATTTGATTTCCGCTGTTCTAGAGGATTCAATCGCACCAATCTGGCGAACCACTTCCAGTCCGGTCACGAATTTGGCAATTTCCTGCATTGCAGATTCAATCACCGCGATACCTGCCTGAAGTTCAGAAAACTCACTTTGCAGATTCTTTGAATATTGACCAAATAAATCAGAAAACGCTTTTTGATTCTGCAACATCTCTTCAAAAGCATTGTCAGACGACCCCAATTTGGCAATGGATTCGCGAACGAAAAAATCCACCATCAGCATTTGTACATTCAGGGCTGCGACCCGCAGTACGCATTTCTTAACGACACCTGCCAGATCATCGACGAACCCCGCAAGTCCCCCGAGATGCTTTTCAATTGTTCCGGACAAAACGGAGAACTCGTGAGAGACAACACCCAGGCTGGCTGCCAAATCACCGAATTTAGCTGCGGCAATTTTCATGTTAAGCGAAATAAATTTGAGCTGTTGAAATCCCTCGTCCAGGCTTTGGATGGCTTCTTCCAAATTCTGACTGTTGCCCTGAAAGCCTCTTAGTTTTTCGAAAACTTCTTCCAACTTGTGAGTAGTTGCCTTAGTTACTTCTGCGATTTGCTCCGCTTCCTTGACCTCATACTTCATTTCCGAATTTTGCAAATGAGTTGCGCGGGACTTCAATTCCTCAAGCACTGCTTTGACCATAAAGCTTTCATAGTCAGCGAATCCCAACTCAGCGATCTTCTCCAGCAAATACGCATGAGACTCCTCCAGGCTGTGATCCTGACTTTCATAATGCAAAACATCGCTATAAAGATTCTGAACAACTCCGAAAGTTTCCGAAGAAGGCTTAAAGCGAACTGACAAATAGCCATCCTGAATTGGAAAGGCAAAAGCATACACCCAATAGTAATGTCCATCGCCCGCCAAATTTTTAACGTAGGCTCCTACTGGTTTATCAGCTTTTAGGAATTCCCAGAACTCTTTGAAAACAGCCCGTGGCATATCGGGATGACGAATTAAGCTATGAGGTGCCCCGACCATGGCCTCTTTGGGATAAGCACTGACTCGAACAAAGACATCATTGCCATAACGAATAACACCACGCTTGTCCGTCGTGGAAAAAAAGAACTCGTCAAATCCAAAGGGACTTTCAGCATTTACAGGTGTTGGACGTTTCATAGGACCTACCAATCTCAATGACTTTGATATCGGCAGGACCTGAATTAAGAGTTAGCAATATATATCAAAAACGACGGATAAAATGATCTCCACCGGCGTTTGATTTTGCATTTTTCGAGAGGACTTCACTTTAAATAAAAATAGTCTCTTATTTTACTGCGTGGTGCTGAGTAAAAAATGATTTGATAGATTCTTTTGAGTTGAGCCGCTCAATGGATTCCACTTTTAGCTCGGCAACCTTCATCACGATGATTTGCCCTTTTTCACGTGGCCAATCTTGTGTGGCTTCGCCTGTTCTATCCAATGCTAATTTGTAGTTATATTTTCTCATTTTGGGAATGGCGAACATTTTAGAAACCAAACCTGGCATTTTGGAAATGTCGGCAATAACCAATGTTTTTGCTGGATCCAATTTGCCGGGATTCGCATTCAAATACTCTGTCAGAATTTTTGCAGCATCCATATCGCTGGAAAACAAAATCCACTGAGTTGTCGTGGATAGCTCTGCCGGCTCCTCAAATTGATTCAGGATTTTAAAGGCAGACAATGTTTCCCCTGTTTGCACAGCTAAAGAGACACAGGACATAAAACCAATAAAAATTAAAACTACAAATTTTCCCATGGCGGAAAGTGTACTGAGTTAATCACGCAATTAACAGCAAAGTTTTGACGTACGCTATTTTAACAAACACGGACTCTGTAAGAATGCTTGTTCTAGTTCCCGAGTCGATTTGTTACACTTGCAATTGAAAGACGAGGGGGCTGAATGAACATAGTAGATCAAACCATACTTATCACTGGTGGAGGTTCCGGCATTGGCTTAGGGCTTGCGGAAGCATTCGAAAAACTTGGCAATCAAGTGATCATTGCAGGACGTTCTCAATCTAAACTGGAAATGGCGCGCGCCAAAGGATTTGCCACTCTTACTGTGGATATGACCAGCCAGGAAAGTATCGAAGGCCTTGCCAAGGAAGCCATTCAAAAGTTTCCCGCTCTCAATTGTGTTATTCACAATGCTGGCATCATGAAGAATGAAAAACTTTCGAAAGGCGACAACGCCGAAATCGCGACAGACACGATTCTCACAAATATGCTGGGTCCGATTTTACTGACCAGCTTTTTATTGCCACACTTCTTAAAACAAAAGTCCGCAACTATCATGACGGTGACTTCGGGCCTGGGCTACGTTCCCCTTTCCATGACTCCTACATATTGCGCAACCAAAGCTGGTATTCACTCCTATACTGAAAGCCTGCGCTTTCAACTGAAGGACACCGCTATCGAGGTCAAAGAGATCATACCGCCATACGTACAAACGCACCTGGGCGAACGCCAGGCTTACGATCCCAATGCAATGCCCTTGCATGAGTTTATTGATGAAGTGATGGGTATTTTAAAGAACAATCCTAAAACCGATGAAATCGTCGTACAAAGAGCCGCAGCCTTTCGCCAGGCAAGCTTTGGCGGCGAAGCCGCCTACCGGGAAATCTTCAAATCCAGAAACGAATTTCTACTGAACGCACGCAAAGCGGAATGGGATTCGATGTAAAAATAAAAAACCCGATCTTTTGGATCGGGTTTTAATATTCAAAAATATACTTCGGCAGAGCCGAAGTGACTTAGAACTTTTCAAAATCAGGTGTAGCGTAAGCGAAACAACTTGAATGAGAAAAGTTGGCGTTCCCAAGGGGAAAGCCATTTTTGAGTAATTCCAATCCCTTATAACGCACTCGGACCCCATTCGGACCCGTGTGACCAAAACACGGTAAAAAGCTTCTGATCATCATACTTCCACCTTGATCGCATCACGAAGAAGCATGACCGACTCTGGAGTGACTTTGATGTATGTTTCTAACGCAACCTGCAACGAAACTCGGTACAATTTGATGATTGCAGCGTGAGGGTTTTTTGGGTCGTTGAACAGGTTTGTAAGCGCCGTATGACGGAAGGTTTTTGAAGTCCAGTGCCAACCGATGTTTACCCGGTAACGCCAGCCAGCCCAGTCGATCTGTTGCTCGGCCATGGGCTTCTGGTTGTCGAAAACTTGTGGGAACAATAGATTGGTACCCTCGGCCCTACGTAGGTCACGAAGCCGTTTAAGTGGCTCAATCAGGCTTGGGTGGAGCGCATGCTCGCCGGCTAAGTCCGCCTTGTTGGAACCATAGAACCAACGGTACACCGGCACCTCAATATCGAGAATGATATGAACGCCAAACTCTGTTTGAAGAGTCTCTTCAATACGGGTTGCCATCACGTACATAAAGTGAACGATGAGCCCTTCAATCCAATTCTCGGCATAATGCCGAACAGCGCGGAATTCCGCCACAGAAAAGACGTTTTTGGTCTTACCCTTTCTTTTGATCATCGCCTTTTTGCGGTCTGGATCATAGAAAGTGGGAACACCGTAAATCAAAGGTTGGCCGTTTATCCGCTTCAGGGAAAGGTATTGGCAGAAGTTGTTCATGTACTTCGCGGCATTTTCGATAGAGATATCTGGGTGTTTCTTTTTCCAGAACACATACCATTCGGTCGCATTATCGACCGTGATTTCTCCAGGGAGCATTTCACCCCAAAACTCTTTGATCTGTTTTGCGGCCCTTTTGACGTTATTCATTGAATCGTAGGCAAGGTCTTCGGTTTCTTTGACCTTAAGCCAAAGTTCAAGCTCGTCTGATATCAAGCTTTTGACGTGTTTGGTTTTCTTGCCAGTGCGCCGATCGAACTCGGCATTGGCATAGCGCTTGGCCTTAACTCCACCATCTGGATACTTTTCCTTTGTGGTGAACTTGATTCTCTTTCCATTGTGTTTTTTAACGAAATAAATGATTTGAGACACTTCATCTACAAAGAAGTACTCCCAAGTTTCCCCATCTTTTGGGTGCACATATGGAATGAGTTTTTGACCAGACATTACTTTTCTCTTCGTTTAAACCATGAATCGATTTTATCCACAGGAATCAGCCAGGAGTTTCCATCGCGAATCGCGGGAAACCCTTCATCTTGAATCCTACGCTCCAAGGTCTTTCTTGACCAGTCGACGATATTCGCCTGGAACTCTTCTGGAGTTAGGTACCGTCTCAACTTTTTTGGATCAGAATCCAATTTCTTTTCACCCATAATTCCTCAATTTGCTTCTTTTAACGCTTCAAATTCTTCTTTGAACTTAGTGGAGTAACGGTTTCTCAGTACTTCAAACTCTGGGCCGCCTATGTCGTACAAATCCTCTAGGTGCAGCATCTTAACCCCATGAAATCCCATCCTTACCACCGCAAAGTCTGTGCAAGTGCATTTCGAAATAAGCAAAAGATCCAGATCATCATCCACCTCTTCGAGTATTTCTTTAACCTCAATGTATGGACAGTGGTCATCGTGCTCATCGTCTTGTCTGCATTCATCATTGTCGTAATACCCAGCCTGCAGCTTTCCATCTTGATCAAGAAAAGCTACATGCCCCCAGTGATACTGTTGGACCTTCGGTTGAGCTAAAGCAATCCCCCTCAAGATTTCTTCTGTGAGATTGTAATCTCTAAGCATGGACATCTCGCGATCAGTAAGTTTTGATACCTTTTGCACGTTGTATTCAGGTCTGAATGTCTTAATAAGCGCCAGTTCCAATTCAGCTTGGAGTACCGAATCGACAGGAAAATACTTAACACCGTCAAATTCTTTATCTTTACTGTGCGTGCCAATTCTGGCCAGTAGCGAATCAGACTTGCCGATATAGACCACTGTTTCGCCTCTCAGTAGAAAGTAAATATGGCTTCCTTTGGGATAAGGCAGACTTAATGTGCTTTCGATAAATTTATTTGTCGCCACAATCCCTCCAAAATTCCCCTCTGTTAAGGCCAGAGGGGGTGCCTCGTTCTTAGCCTCGGACCCATCTAAGGCTTAGAAATCAAATCCATCATTCTGTTTCTTCTGGTTATCCACCGGGAACATCGACACAAGAATCGACTCTTTCCCATCTTGAATTCCCGCGGGGTTGAAGGTCTTATTGATCAGTAGATACGGACCATTTTGACCTTCCATAACCGCGCCGATGTTCAAATATCGGCCCTTAGTTTCATTTCCCTTTTGGTATTCCCCAACTTTAACTGCCAGATCATGAGTTTTCATTTTTCACCTCGAATATTTCTTTAACGGTTTTCTCTTTATTTGCGATTTGGCGACCAAATCCCGCGAGTTCATTGGCCTGGTCATCTGTGATGTCCTCGGCCTTTTTCAGATTGAACTTACGAGTGATGTCAGCCTGAGAGATTCCATGCTTACGGCATGACTCAAACAGCTTCGCGATTCTCACCACGCGGTCATCGGAAGCGAACTGGGATTTTGGCTCTGATGGGGAAACGTCTTTCGTTGCACCACCCTCACCGTTGTCATAGTCCTCAAGGTCCTGAGTAAAGAAGTCAGAAGCCCCTGTCGCCAGAATGATGGCACCAACGAAGGCACGCTTCTGAGCCATCTTACTGATAGTGTTTTGAACATCGGCGACCGGAGTTGGTTCTGTTTTTACCAGAACTCTTTTTCGATCTTTCCACTCATAAACACCACGGGTTGCATATTTCTTCTCTTGAGAAGAGCAAATCCCCACGCACTCAGCCACCACTCGATCAGTTTTCAAGTGATAGACTTCACATTTGTATTCGTAGCAAAGGTAGTTATCCTTGCGATCATGCTCTTTTGTTACGACAATAAAGCGCGCTCCCAAGCCAAAAAGCATTTTCAACTTCTCAGCACCTGGCTTATAGAGTGAGTTTTTCTTTGTCCCTGGAACAACGCCGTAATCAACTTCCGCCGTAAGCTGTTTTGAGACGAAACCTTTCAACATTTCTCTCTGCGTTGAAAGGGCATCAAAATCAGCCTGAGTCACAGGAAGATTTGAGCCCATGTAGTTCGAATCATCCTGAACAACCAACTCCTTCACTTCACGTTCTTTTTGGCGTGCCATTAGCCCACCCCATCGAAAGTGATTTCTTCTTCAATCATCCAGCGTGGTTTTGTGGCTGTGATGATTTCATCAGAATAACAAGGCCATGAGTTGTCTTTAAGACAAACAGCAATCTCATTCAGGATTGTAAGGTGGCGGCGTTTTGCATCTTTCACGTCCGATGCTGACAATTGGAATACGCGGGACCCAAATGGGCGCGAAGTCTCAAATGGCGTGAAAAAGAAGTCATCGACCTTTTCGCCTGTCGCAAGCTCAATCACATAAGCGTAGTGCGCCAAGCGAACGTCATAGCTCATTTGGAACAACTGATTCTCGAAGCGGGCCATTTGGGAAGTAGATTTAAGATCATCCAAATACCCATGTCCCCAAGCATCTGGTCGTGCTTTCACGTGCAAACCAGTGATTGGGCAAAGTGCAACGATTGATGTCTCAATTCTCGCATGATCAAGCATCGCCATGGCGCGGGTATTTTTTGCGAATGCAGTCAGCATTTCGTACATATTGTCGAAATCTTCTGGATCCACCGGCTTTTTGCCAGGATTCGCCTCAAGGAAAGCTTTGTATTCAGCAGAGTTGGAGCGCACAAGGTTGCCCTTGGCATCCAATGGACGTGCTACAAAGCCGCCGATATCTTGCTCAAGCAAAAGGGAATGGATGAGATTCCCGCGAATCATCGCAGATGTTGGCTCTTCCTTTGGCCCTTTCCATGCGGCATGAAAGTGCGCTGGGCTGATAAGCATGTTTATTAAAGATGAAGAACCGATCGCATCGAGTGCGTGGTATTCTTCAGCGGGCATGTTTTCGAAAATTCCTAGCTTCATAATGGGTCCCTTTCGGCTAAGCAGCTGGGTTTGTTGGATTTAGTTCTTTATCTAATTCTTCCTGAAGCGTTCTTCTTTGGAAGTCGTTAAGCGCGAGCGCCGAAACAAACACCCAGTCTTTCAGGATGTTCGGTTCATACACTTCAAAGCCCATCAGTTCCCCGTTTATATGATGGAGATATCTCTCAATCTCATGCATACGGAACGGGCCTTTTGAAACTTTCTCGACAGTGATGATTTCAGTATTCTTTTGAGGGAAGCCCATTATGCTGCCGCCTTTTCTTGTCTGATGGCGCGAAGGTTTTGCACCAATCCGTAAATCACCATGCGGTTTTGTCGAGTGCGTGGCTGATACCTCATCGCATGAATCCAATTGATGATTTCTTGTTCTAAGTTCGATCTTTTGTATTGACCGATTTTTTGCAAAGCAGTGCCCATCGCGATTTCCCACGTTAAAAAATTACAAAACCATTTTTTGTAGATGCTAAAAATAAGGTGTTCTCTTAAAAAGCCATTGTTCGCAAACCAGGTCTATCAACATCTCTACAAGGAGGTTTTTTTGACTCAGTTTTTGAATAACCCGATCCAAAGCGCTTAGAGGTTACGAACTCTCTGAGGCTGCTATTACCGGGTAGTTAGGAAAAGCTTTGTAAATTCTAGAGACGGCCAGAAAGCTATCTTTAGACCTGCAGACCGATTAACCGAAGTCGTAAATTCGGAAAGTCGATACTCTTCAGTTCCGTAAGGAATAAACATCGCAACCGCAAGCAGCCATCGGACTCGTGACTACTCCCCAGGAGGGAGGCTATCTGAGCAACTGATTTCGCAACGGACGGCACCTAACACCTTTTTTTTAAAGAACACCCGTTCTCATCGAAGACCCAACTGCAATTGGAGCTTCTGTGAAATCGGCGTTACGCAGCGTCTTTCACCAAAGACTTTGCGTCTAAATTCAATTTCTGGAAGAGAAGGATTTTTGCCGAAAGGTTAAGACTTCTTTTGCCATTCAAAAAAGCCCCTAGCGTGTAGGCTGACACCCCTATTTGCTTCGCTAGTGCTTTGATCTTCAATCCGCTTTTGACAACTTCGTTCTTAATTTCTTCGCACGTCATTTCTCTATCCATGCAACAGACTATACCCGTTTAACCGTGGATTACGCAACAAATAATCCACGGTATAATAGGTTTAACACACGGAATAACCGGAATAGACTTCTATTATGGATATATTGGATTTGAACGGCGCTACAATTAGGAAATTGAGAGAAGATCTCAGTTGGAGCCGTGAATTTCTTTCAGAGAAATCCGGCATTCCACCAAGAACCATAGAAGATATTGAAATGGGGAATAGTAAAAACCCAGGGATTGAAACTTTCAAAGCCCTTCTAAGAGCCATGCCCAACTATTCCAGAACGAGTGATGACCCAAGGAGGGCTGAGCTATTCAGCCTCGTAGGGCGGCTCCCCGACGTCCACGTCGACACTATCGTCAATTTGAGCAAGGGATTGCTTGGACAATCCGCCATGGATCAAAAAAAGCCTGGGACGTGATTTCTCTTCGTCAATAATCTGCTGCTTCAGTTCGCCTAAACCCGCCATTATCAAAATGAGACCTTGCTCAATCTTACTTGTCGGCATTCATTCTCCCGCCCCATTCATGTTCGCACAAATGTAGGCTTTATTTCTTGTCCGCAATACTTTCGGCTAGTCTAAACAGAATCTTTACGACAAACAGACCTTATTTATTAACAGACCCGTGTTTTTATGAACCTCTCAGGTTCGTAACGTATTCATAACTGCCGATAGACAATGCAGTTTATGACGGACATCCACAGAACATTTTGCACCAATCTCACATTACTCAGACAAAAGCGTGGATGGACCCAAGAATCCTTTTCAGAGCACATGGGAACGTCTATTCGCTATGCTCAAGCCCTGGAATATGGGTACAAAACAGGCCGTCACTGGCCTTCCCCAGAAAAGCTGCGAAAACTCGCGAAACTTCTCAAATGTGACACCGTGGATTTCTTTAAGCCGATCAAGAAGTAGTTTAAGTTTGTTTACCTAGGAGCCGATAAATGCTCTATGAAAACACTATTCTTCATATCGCTATTATTGCTCGCCGGGTGCGCAACATCAGTCACTCACCTTACAGACGCACAATCCGCTTGGGTTTCAATCAGAAGAACTGGTACTGATGAAGTTTTTTGGTGCGAAACTGCCAAAGACAAAGCCGGCGCACCAATTTGCTACGAAGCGGAAATGAAATTCCGCAAGCGATAGCTAATCACCCTCAAGCGTCCTTCGGTATTCCGGATCTCTTTGGGAAAGAACAAAATGGGCAGCACCGAAGGAATCGTCACCGTTTTGGGCTGCATTCTGCAAAACAGCGCCATACTTCGAACCGTTCAGCTTATTCAAAATTGAATCCTTATCGATCGATGCACCTTCCTGCTTGTCAGCAGCCTTTGGCAGCGCCGATCCACCACGCTCTTCCATCTTTTGAACCAGATTGTAAACCATTGCTCCGAAAGCCTGCGGGCTTTCTACAGCAATTTTTTGCATGCTTGGAGATTTCAAGAGTTGTTTTCCAACTTTATCAGCCATAACTGCTAAGGTGCTAGTTCCGACCTTGTCGAGTCCCTTTTTTAAAGCCATACCTGCGACTGCTGTTTTCCAGTCGCCTGTCATTGCGCCGTAAGTAGTGCCAGCGCCGGCAGTGATCGTATCGGTTAATCCAAACATTTTGTTTGCGGCATTTCGGTTTACGCGGTCTTGCGCAATCTTATTAGCCTCTGCTGCTAATCCAAAATCCTTGTTGGCTGCCTTTAAAGCTGCTGATGCCTCACCGCCGCCAAGCTCATTGATTGATTCATCTACGATTTTGTTCATCTCTCGTCGAGCGCCGGTAAAAGCTTTCTCGCTTGCTGGCTCTTTCGAAATTGGATTACGTGAGTAGTTGATTTGTTCGTCAAAACCACCCTTAACGTCATTTGCAGCCTTTGGCGACATCACGTTACCATTGCCCTGAAGGCGTTGGTTTAATCCAATGGTCTCTAAATGGTCTGAAAGTTTTTGTAATGCAGCATCTGAACCAACCGTATCACCAAGCTCAGCCTTGGCAGCGTTAAGAATCCGATTTTTATCTCGGACCGGATCAAATCCTTTCTGAGACATCAAAGATTTAAGAGACTCTTCTGCATTGGAATAAATTTCTTCAAGTCGTGAGCCAGCGGCTCCTTTATTCGCAAGTGTCTTGCTAGCGATATCGTCAACCGAATCACCAGCTTTAACAATGCCCTTATCTAAAAGCATACGTCCAATATCATTTATCTGATCGCGCCCGTCGGCCGCTCTAAAGTCTTTTAGAGTTGCGCCCGTCGATTTGAAAGCAAGTTTTTCTGCGGTATCTTTTGCAATCTCGCCAGCGCTGTTTTTTGCCTTTTGAATTTGACTACCGATGAAGTTAGCGCCTTTCTCAAGATACGGCATTGCCTTCTGAGCTCCATATCCAAGAGTGCCACCAAAAGCAGCGCCTTTGCCTGCATCCATCAGCATTTCGCCGGCATCATTTGCTTCTGACTGACCCAGACCAGTTATACCACCAATGACCGCACCTGATTTCGCAAGACTTGCGGATGGCATGATTTTATTTAGAGGTGAAGCTACTGCGCCCGCGAGTTCAGCAACCCCGGAAACTTCCGGATTGTCGCGAGAGTCACGTTCTAGATCAGCGCGTTCTTTATCGCGTGCACGCTGGTAAGCATCTTTGATAATTTCCCAATCAAGTGTTGGGCCAGATGAAGACTTCTTAATGTCTTTCATTGGACCACCTGCGCCCTCAAAACCAAAAGCACGACCCGCGCCCTCGACTAAGCCTGCAGCTTCGTCAGAGAAGCCAGCGGTAGCGCCTTGTAATCCTTTGCGGAGTGCTGACATCGCGGGTGCCGATACTGGCTCATCATCAACCCAGTCGGCATCGTTCGGATGCGGATCATCAACCCAATCAGTTTCAGCCATTATTGGCCTCCCGCTACATTGCTGACAACTTCAGTTGTCCCATCGCTATAGACGATCCGTTTTTCACCAGTTTTCGCGTTGGTTTGAGTTTTCACAATTGTTTTTTGTGGTGTCCCTGCTGATTGATTCTTCATATCAGCCAGGCCTTGTCGCGTTCTCGTTCCAACACGCGTTTGAAAGTCGCGATCACTATCACCCTTAAACTTTTGAAGGTTTGAAAGGATAGAATCCTGTCCTGTCGCCGCTTCTGCGAAGTGAAATGCCAAAGGGTCTTCTGGGAGAATCTTATTGATGATGTCTTCATCAGATTTAGAAAGAACTCCGAGCTTCGCCATGTTTTTGTACTCAAGCAGCAAATCCTTTGAAAGCTGCTGACCACGGGCAACAGCTTCTCGATTCATCGCTTCGCCGCCGTACTTTTTGCGAAGATCAATCATTTCTTGAATTTTTGAATCGAAGTTTTTCTTCGACTCATGGGCTTCTTTAAGTTGTTTAGCATCATCAATTGTATTGGCAAGTCCGTAAGGCGTTTGAAGGCCCTGCATTTTTTCATCAAGCCTAGCTTGCTTATCTGAATCACGCTGAGCTCTGTTTTCTGCCCGATCACTCGCCAGGATTCTAGCTTGTTCTTTTCTCGCTTCAATGCTTTCTTTAAGCTGCAATGGTTTGAACAATCTTTCTTGGTCGTCAGCAGTAACATTCCCCCACATTTCACCATATTGTTTGGCTACATTTGGGAAGTTCGCTTCGATTGACTTTCTAAATGCAATCGAAGCCGCAGAGTTTGGATCAGATCCCTCCATCGCTTTTTTTGTGGAAAAATCCTTAATCGCTCCATCTTTGCGTTTATCAAACTCACCAATCGTATCTTCTTTAATGTCTTTTCGGATCCTATCAAAGTTTTGCGCTGTTTGAGATGAGCTTCTGCCAGCAAACGCATCACCAATGCCGGCAGCTAGCTGCGCCCATCCAAGGCCAGACTGCTTTTTGTCTGCAGCTGCAACCGCCTCAGCGCGTTTAGCATCACTAAAATCGTTCTGAAAATTATCAAACTGCGAAGCCTGGGGTTGCGATCGGCCATCATTTACCAAAAGGTCGGGGTTTTTCTCTAAAAGATACTTCTTTACTCTCTCATCCATTACTTTTTGCCCCCTGCGTATGCGTTCGCTCCCGCTCCAATCAAGTTTCCAACTAGTTGCATTTCACCAGAGCGTTCAGCATCCTTACCACTTGCAATATTATTGTACTGATTCGCCACCCCGGTTGCTTTAGCCATTTGGTTGTTAAAGTTCTGTTGAGCTAAGCCAAGGTTATACTGCTGACCTGAATTTCGGGTGTCAGTGTTAGAATTTGCGGTGTTTTGAGCTTGCTGTGCGTTCCATTGTTGAGCGTTGTTTTTGGTATTCACATTGTTGGAAATTACTTGCTGCTGATTTTGAGCATTGAACTTCTTAATGGCGTCTCCAGCTTGAGCTTTAGCCGATTGTTGCGCGAAATCCTGAGCCTGCATCTGACCACCAAGTGTACCACTATTCATGATTGCCTCTAGAGCACGCTTATCAGCTTGCGCCTTTGCGTCCATTGCTGTCTGGGCATACTGATTTGAAGCACCTTGAGCTGCCATATTTCTAGCGACCATTTCGGACATTCCGCCAGACATCCCACGTGCCGCCATGTTTTGCATAATCGCACCTTGCTGGCCCTGTAGTTGAGTATTGATGTCAGATTCTAATCTCGATTGATCCGCTAAGAATTGGGAATCTCTACCACCCGCTTCGCCAACCTCCTGAAGTTTGGATAGCGCATTCAATTGAGCTTGCCTTAGAGTTGGATCCGTCGCAATGCCCGCCATTTCTGATGGGCCAAGGTCTACAGCTGTTTCTAATTCTGGATTAAGACTGACTACTTGCTGATAAAGTTCCGGATAGTATTCTTTCAAAACCGGAAGAGGTACGTTTTTGACTGCCATTAAAGCTGAATCTCTATCCGAACCGCCGCCGTCTCCAAAGATTGATGATAGTAGTCCCATGGTTATCCTTTTGTAGTTACGCGGGTCATATTCCTAACCCTTTTGAATATTGTTTAAATAGTTTTTCTTCCAAGCATCTAATGACTGCTGAACAGCTGATTGCACCGGCGCATACATCGCCCCGTACTGTGAGGTTGCTTGCTGGAACAAAGGCAACCAGAAAGACTCAAGATCTTTTGCCGTAGCATTATAAATGTCTCGTCTCTCCGTCAGCGCCCCTGGAATCATTCGCTTGTACTTGTCATCCGCTGCCCACTCGGGTGATAAGTATTGATTATTCAAAATACCGCCAACCTGTGTGTTATAGAGATTGTCGTAAGCAGATTTTTGAGAAGCTACTTCCGCATCAAACCCTGCTTTATCGAAAGCCACAGGATTAAACGCTTGTCCGCCGCTTGTTATCTGCGAAAGTGTAGGATCATCGAACAGTGCCGCAAGAGCCGCGTATTTTGATCGCTCATCGGCTGTTGCCATGTTGTCCACATTCGCTTGCGACTTATTGGTGGAAACGAAATTCGAAAGATTTGTGTTATAGACATTCTGCCCTTCTGATAAGCCCAACGCCTGCAGCGTCTCATCAGAGAGAGTATAATCAGAGGCATCATTCTTAATCCTATCTGCGTATTGAGGTGCATTTGCATTGTATTGATCAGCACGGGATTGAATCGGATCCAAAAATGCCTGCATCCCAGCTTGTTCTGCTGACGCAAAAGCGTTTTTATTATTTAAAGCTTGCGTTGTGTTTGTTTGAATCGCATTATCAACTTGTGTGGATGCATCATTAAAAAGATTTCCCAAGCCTGAATACTTCTGATTGAGATTGTCCAATGCAGCTCTCGAGCCGGAGGAGTTCTGAAGCAAAACCTGATCTAGTCTGTTTTCTCCAGCTGAATACTTCGGCCGCGCATAAGCGTCTCTCAGAAGTTGTTGTTGTCCCGCTTCAGTTCCCGCATTAGCCACCTGCTGACTGGCCTGTGCGGTCGCCTTTTGAGCGTCTTGATAACCAGCAACTTGGTCAACAGCTTGCGGCCCCGTGTATCCACCCGTGGACTTCATTTCTTTGTATTTGTCTTTGTCGGAATCAGTCGCGGCGGAGATATTGTTAATAACCTGACCCGGATCGTATGCTTCGACGGCACCAGGTGTGGATGACTTAAAGCTATCGATCTTTTGATTCGCATCATCCGCCTGAGTCGAAACCTTATCGGTAATTTTTTGCCCCATTTGATCGCCTTGGTCTTGATTCGCATCCAAATAAGACTGAATATTTGCGTATTGACCAGATGTCTTTTGTTTGCCTCCACTGGAAGCATTCTGTCCTGGGATACCGGTCGTGAAGTTAGCACCAGAGCCACCGGAAATATTCACGCCACCTTGATTCTGGCTTTGATTTTGGTTGTTCTCTTCATTCGGATCAAACATCTTCGCTGCGTACGGCATCTAAACCTCACCCATAAATAACTAATAGTCTCATCGTATAATCTTGCCCAGAAACTAACCCATGGACATTTACCAGCGTTACTTCGCCATTTTGATAGCTCCACTCAACCCAAGGACCAACGGTTGAATATCCGCCGGTCGACCGATTGAGCAGGTAAATTGGTAAAAGTCCGCGTGGAATCACTGCAAACTTAGTTCTAAATTTGAATGGCAAATCAGTGGTGCTTTGTCTCCACTGAACCTCTTTGATCTCTTGATAAAGATTGTCCTCAATAGTGACTGAATTCGAAAACGCCCTAATGACTTCGCCCATAAACTGATTAAGCGGCGTAAAAAGCTTACCAATCCAGCTTTGTTGTTCAGTAAAGTCTTCGGCTGAAAATCGTTGAGAACTAATTTTCATGAGCGGCTGGTTCTTTCTGACACCCACTCATATTGCAGAGAAATGCCGTTCAGCGACCATTTAGAATAAGCATTTGCGATTTTTATCTTCACACTAATGATCGTCCCGCGTGACTTTTCACGAGGCACAAAAGATCTGATAGGCTTAGGCCGAGTGGCGCCACCCCAAGGAATTGCACCCCATTTAAATAAACCCCAGAAGTCGGATCCATAATTACCCACAAAAAGTGTGTTGGAATAGCCCCCAGAAAGATCAGTAAAGAACGAGATTGTTCCGTTAATGAAATTTGATTCCCTGAATAGCAAAGCAACCTCTTGGAAGTGTTTCATGACGCCAGGATTTTTAAAGTGCTGGGCTACATATTCAATTTCAGACGGAATTGCTTGATACACTGAAACCGGACCTGTGGGCCATACCTTTAGATCATTAACTAAAACAGAGTCAGATGCAGAGTTTACTTCCATGACAACAGAGTATACTGACTCGGACGCTTTAATTAGATAACCCACATCTATACCTGCAGTCGTATTAAGCATGAGCGTGTGATCTTCTGAAGAAACAATCTCAATGCCATCCACCTCCTCGTCGATGTAGTCTTGGAAGGTAAGCGACTTACGTTCAGCTAGAATGTATTGATCAGAAGGATTACATAGATAAATCCGGTCATCAATTGGCGCAACGAATGCATGTGAGGCGTTCTTTTTCCACGTAGTCCATGCTTGAGTGAACGTGTTATAAACGAATCCCATCGTTGGGTAGACATCACTTTTCGTTGAGATCGTATGAAGGATGTACTTGCGGTCTGTCTCGTAGGCCACCCCGAAACTCAAAGTCTTCAGAAGTTCAAAATTATAGGAAATCAGAGTATTGATCTCATCCTCAATTGGGCGACTCATAACCTGGACGCCCACGTCGCTAATCGCAACGACTCCTTGATCGGCTAAGCAAAAGATTTGGTTGTTCACCACCGCAGCACTATCGGGCGCGATAATTTTGGTTGATGTATCAAGTGGTTCGATTGACCAAGATCCACCCGACCCAGTTAGTCTAAAAACCCCGTCCGTTTTCAAAATGAACAAAGAGTCCCTAAGGGGAATGATTCTTCGAATAGGATAGTTTTTTGACCCAACAAACTCCAAATGAGCACTTGGGACGTGTTCAGGTTGTTGATTCTTCGACCACATCAGTCCATTTTGAAAGGTCTCATTCGATGCTTCCCCCGTTCCAATGTCCCAAGCCGAGGCCTTATTAACCGTCACCGTGAAGACGCTTGCGGAGAATGTGCGGCTCATTACCAGGACTTGCCCCGGCAAGTCCTGGTACCCAGAAACGTAATAGGCATAAATGCCATTATTCGACGGAAACTGATTAATGACTTTTACAAGGCTTTGCGCAGTGTCAGAAATATTCTGAGAAGCCGACCCTGCAGTGAACACCTGGAATTTACCATTCGGTACATCTTCCGCAGCAGCCCCCGCATATACATCGCCGTCAATTGTGATTGTGTCAGTGATTGCAATGCCGGCCGCTCCGTCTACCGCCAAAAGCTTAATGTTGAGTTTGTACTTTGATTCAACTCCGGCAAAGAACATGAAGTTTTTAAAAGAAGTGATGTCATTCGCAAACGGCGGCTCATCATTACTTTCAGAGATGCCCTCCTGAGAGGCGTTTGTATAGAGAGAAGCCCCCATCAGTGAAACTGGAGTTGAATCAGTGAAGGTGAACGTCTTCGCTGCGATTTCCCCAGAAGTAGGATTCTTTTCATAAATCAGCTGCAATTCATCATTTGGTTCATCGGAAGCTGTTGCTGATTCCTTTGAGCGATATACCTGGTAGAAGTCATCAACTGAGATCCCCGCTGGTATTGTCGCAGTCAAAGCTACATCTCGGGTGCCGCCTGATGTGTTCGCTACAATAATTCGTTGGGAAGGCGTTCCCAAGTAAAGATTGTTATTTGCATCCCGAGAGCCCCAAACGATACGATAAGCAACCTGCTTATCATCCGCCATAAAGCCGCTAGCACCTGTTGTTGCCGCGGACCCATCAAGCGCCCTTGGCATCCCAGTTGAATAGACTGGGGCAGCATAACTATCTAAAACCTTCACCCCATTTTTGGTAGTAAAGTATAAGTTTCCATTTGAGTGATTGAACTGCATTCGGGCCAATGAAGCATTTGGATGCTCAAAGTCACCCAGGTAGTCTATCCAGTCTGCCCCGTCAAAATGCGCCATGGAGTTGTCGTTTCCACGGTGAACAATAAGTTTGTCTTGATAAGACGTAATGCGATCATTGCGCATTAATGTGTCCGCTGGAGCAGGAATTCGCCCGAAGCCACGACGTGGCTCCGCCACCCCATCTTTGTCGATATTGACGTTTGAGGCAATAGTAAGAGCCCCCGCCGGCACCAAAGAGAGTTGATTCGGGTTTGTCGCTAAACCGGTATTCTTAAGTACCAACTCCTGAGACATCTAGTACCTTCTTGTGGTAAAATATGAAAGCAATTTTCCTGAACGCATTTTTTCAGACTGATTCTGGACGCGCGGAGTGAGTAGATTTGTCGCATCGATCTTATTTTGCGTGAGAACATTCATTTCATTTTCCCACTGTTTATCTTTTTTTGAAGAGAGTGCCTTACAAAGAGCACTTTGTACCAAAACTGGGTGAAGCTCCTCTGGAATCATCGGCACAGGTGCCTGCATCGATAAACAAAGATAGTCGCCGACTTCAAGGCCGTCTGGCAAAGAATTGAAAGTAATCGTATTCCCACTCACCCCCACTTCTTCATCATAGGATAGAAGATCATAGGGATTAATTGATTGAACCAAATCTGCTTTCACACCAGAAATTAATCCGGCAGGCACGATGTCGACTTCAATGCTATTTGATGCTTGATCAATATCGAGAACAGTAGCGCAATCAGTTTGCAAAACAAGAGTAGAAGGCCTTGCAAATACAGCCATACGCAAAGTCCCGGAAGTATAATCCTTAGAGAGTTCAACCGAGTTTCTAACAATATAAAAACCAGATTTATTCATCGCCCGGTCTTCCTCAAAAAGCCTTACGATGTCGTTTTCTTGCCCATTGAGGTCCACGTACTTTAGATCTCGAATATTTGTCCCGATAGCACGCGCTGGTATTCGATATTTCTTGCCAGGCTCAATCGTGAAGTTTTTGTATTGAACAAAATACTCCTCGTTTAGCTTCATCATCAATGGCGTGATATCAATTTTCATTTGGTGATTAAACAGAACTAGAAAATCTGCTGGAGTAAAGAGGTCGTTACTTGTCGGAAATGACCCGTGTATTTTGAGTGCATTGATCAATTCAGACGTATTCATGACCTACTCCATGTCTTTGTACATTTCGAGAACTTTTTGAATCATTTCAGGAGACAATTCCTCTTCGTCTGATTCTTCTTTTTCCTGCAAAAGTGCTTCAGATGGATTCTCCTCATTAGCAACTTCAGGCTTTACAACGTCAACCTTCGCCGACACTAGCTTTGGATGCCTAGCAAGACCTTCGCCCTCTTTTTCATCCATCAAAGCCATGATTTCTTCTAGGACCTTTTTCTTTGAATCCAAGTCTTCCATTACTTCCCCTGTTTCGTATAAGTTTGAAGATTCTTAAATTGTTCTGGAGTTAAGCCAATTAGGCCATCGCATTCAGCGACGTTGCGATCGGCGACCCATTTGGATCTAATCCCCCGCTTTTCAGTGACCTCGCGAAGAGAGCAAACTCCATTTGCGAGATCAATAACCCTAATTGTTTCAATTGGGATGTTTTCGAATTCATCCTTACATCCAGGCAGCAAGAAAACACAAAGGCCCAAAAGAATTCTAATTGAGAAGTTCATCTTCGGCCTTTCTGCGCTCTTCCCTCGATGCTGCTTTACTATTAACAACTTCTTGATACTTGCTTGCCGCGATTTGATTGGATTTAAGCTCTGCTTGAAAATCAGACCACCTTTCCATTTTGATCTTACCCTTAGCAGCGAGCCGCTCGCCCGCTGCTAAGATCAGAGCAATTAGAAATGATTCCAACCACCCCGCCAACACTAGATCGCCTCAACCGCTGAGTTCAAAGCTTCGATTACCGGCTTAATTGCTACATCAATCACCAAATCATCGACTTGACCCGGGATAAGCTCTTTTACCAAGTTCGCCACCAATGGCAAAACTTCAACATTCAATTCGGCAGCAAGTGCCTTTGAATGTTTTTTTGAGATTTCCAAAGCTTTACCTTTGATTTGCTCCACAACTGCTTGTGCTTTTTCGTTCATAATTCCCCCTCTTGTTATTTCATACCCAAATGGGTTTTGATGTCTTGAATGTCTTGCTTAATTTGTTGGTAATTCTGTTGCTGCATTGTCTGATTTAAGTCGGAGATCGACTTTTGCATTTCCGGAATTGCTTCCATGGCAGTCATGATTGTGTTGTAAAACTTGATGATCGGCCCTCGGAGTCTCCAGATTAAGACTCCCATAAATACGAAGTTTAATCCCACAAGGACCAACATCTTTAGGACCTCTGAAAAGGTAAATCCAATTCCTTGCATGAAGGCGGCTAAGGCGAGTTCCATTAGTTATCCACTCTTGTGATTGTCATTGCTAGTAGGATTAGGCCGAAGAGGATGTCTATGATCATAGGCCAACTCTTTTGATATTGATTCGAGCGACAGGTCCGGCACTCAGGTTGCCGCCTGTAACTGTTGCTCCTGTGTCCGGTCGTATATCGATATGTTCTCCGGCCTTAAGCTCCAGTAAAGTTGTTCCGACTCCGAAAGCCGACGTTGAAACTTGGGAATAGCCAAGGCCCTTATATGCAGATGCGTTTTTGTAAATGATGAAGTATGTAGAGCCTGCTATCAGATAAGCGGTTGAGAGACTTATCTCATATATTCCAGCCGCCGGGGCCGTAAATCTCCACCCACTTCCAGTTGTGACGGCTCCATGTGTATCAAATTCCTTGCTGTCAAAATTAATCGGCTGGGTGGTTGAAGCTGATACATGCGCAGATGCCCAATAAGATGCTGCGATCAACTCAGTTGCCGCGATTGCAGAAGGACCAGAAATGCGAGAAATTGAAAGGTGTGCGTACTCCGCATTACCTAAAATGGTAGTGGTTGTAACAGATTTAATAGTTAGAAGATCGCCAGCCTTAAGGTTCTCAATGATAGAGGAGCCACTAGAAACTGTCGTAGTGCTTACACCAATGAATCGTCTTTTAAGCGCTCCATTTATATAGACAGCCAAATCAGTTCCAGCACCTGTCGCCAAAAACACACCTGAGACATTATAATCTCCCGTAACTGGGACTACATAGGTGTCTGTCCCATTCCATGCACCGTGAGAATCCTTAACTGTGGTTAGTGAAATATTCGTAGTATTAGCGGTGACTGCCTGATTCACAGATTTATTACCAATAAAGCTCACAACCCTAGTATCAGCAGAATCACTCATCTGAACTGAGGAAGACAAACCTACTATAGGTAAGGTAAAATCAAGGGAAACCATATCAGTACTGGCCCATGTAAATGGTGATGCGGCATTCCACCTAGAACTCAAATTCGGACCCATAATAGAAACGCTATTTGCATTTCCAGTATCAATGACAACAGTACCTGAATAGAAGCTTCCATTAGCATCAAAGCCAAGTGCCGCACCAACATTCTGAAACTGATCAGTGCGCAGCTTTGTTCCATCAATAGGTTTATTGACCTGAATGCGCAACATGGCCGTAGCTGCGGCATTCAAGATTCCTAAGTAGCGATATTGCATGCTGTCGCCAACGCGCCTCGAATATTGATAGCTCGTCGATGTGGTCAAGCCGAACACTGTTAAGTCATTGGTAATTTGCCAATCAGTGATTGGAGTTCCATATACATAGTCACTTGGTGTAACTGAACACTCAAATTTCAGAGTGAATGCACTTGCTGATGTCGAAGCCACATGAAGTACAAGTTTGTATGAAGTGCTGTTTGAAGCCGTTTGAAACTGAGCGATGAATCTGTCAGCGAGGGTGGAGCTATTGCTATAGAATCTGTACGTGGATGGCTGAGTGAACACACCGTTGGTCACGTCATAAATCCAAACAGTTACATCGGAGTTGCCAGTCGCAGTTCTATCGGATGGATTACCAGCTGCAAAAGTACCAGAGCCAACAATGTTGTCGATATTGATTGTTAGAACCTTAGCTTTATCTTTTGCATCAATCGTAAATGGAACAGAAGCCTGTTCACCTTGCCTATTCGCCGCATCCTTTGTCAGGATAAATGACTTAGTGCCAGAGAGTGGGTCTGTAGCTGATTGAGTGACCGTGATATTGGTGCCTGAAGTAACAAAGCCAGAGTCTGGAGTGCTACCCGCAACTGTATTCTTTGATACCACAAAAGGGTTTGAACCCTCTGCATCACCATCAGTCACATAGTTTACAGATCCACCAGAGCCGGAGCCGATAAGTTTTAAATTCAACCCATCGTCATAATATGGCTTCCCAGTATCGGTGCCGTAGACGACGGTGCCTGCTTTTCGAGTGAGTGCATCCAAGTTTGCTTTGGTATCTTTTGGTAATGTGATTCTGCGCGTATTGGAAGCAACACCACCATCGATGTCTTTATTTGTAAGAACAACGGCGGCGGCGTTTTTTGTAACATCACTCGTGTTGTCCACATTTCCAAGTCCAACCTGGGTTTTCGTGACCGCGTGTGGATTTGCATTGTCGGCAATATGCGCAGATAGTGCTGATACGTCAGCTTTATTAGTACCAAGAGCGACAACAGATGCGTTTAGAGATGAAAGGGCTGATTCCACGTTGGTTGTTAAGCCAGAGAGCCATGAAAGCTCGGTGGAAGTGATTGTTGAATCAGTAAGAACTCCGCTTGCATTACTTATGACAACTTTTGAAGCTGTTAGTGCCGCGAGCTTTGAAAGAGCGATATCGGCGTTAGCCGCCACATCAGAATCCATCATGGAATTTGAAAGATTAAGTTTAGAATATGCGATTGCTGCGGCATTTGAGATCAATGAGTTATCAATACTCAAAGCCTTAATTTCTGCGGTAACTATGCCAGCTGTTTTATCTAGGTCGATAGTAGAGGTGTCATTAAAAGTAAGTTCTGGTTGAACCGGAGTCCCGCCAACAGACAAAGATGCACCATTGAAATTCAAATTATTGCCAGCATCAACTTGGAGACTTAGATCTGCTGAATTGTCAGCGTTTCTCCAGGAGATTAGCTGTCCATTGCCTAAGCGTACAAATCCAACGGCCGCAGGATTTGAAGTTGAACTAGATCTGAAGTATGCGCCCCGCAAACCGAAGTTCGGGCCAAAGTTCAACTCATTGGTAAGAAAGAAGTTGCCACCAGATTTTTGAAGTGTGTTGTTGGCTAGTGAAACAAAATATGACGATAAATCCGGCCCCCAGTCAGTATCTCCCTCTGTCGGGATCGAATAGGTAACTCCGTTGAAAACAACATTTACAGCCATTTTACATTCCTCACACTAAAAAGGCGTGAAACGACTTAACGTCCCACGCCCCTTTCAATTCAAAACTTACGGATAAGTTACGCCAGAACCCTTGACGCATTTCGCTGGGTGAGTACAGATGATTGCTTGCGCACCATACAGACGTAACTCATAAGCATTTTTGTCAGGGATATGCAGGAACAACTCGCCCTTACGACCTGGTGTCTCGAAAGAGAACTCTTGAGTACCGATACGTTTAAAGCGTTTGAATGGAACGATAAAGAATTCGCCCTCTTTAAGCATTGGATGAACAGTGATGTTCAGCTTGCCGTTCGGGCCCATCAATGTGATGGCTTCATAACCACCCATGCCAGAAGTTTCCTTTTGGCCACCGTTTTGACGGCGTAGGTCTGTCATTGTGCCAGCCATGTATTGGAAGAATTTTGGAGATACCATACAAGCCGCCTCTTCCATAAGGCCACCCTTAGATACTGCCAGACCAACAGCATTCAACATTTTAGCGACAGTTGGCGCACCGATACTTGTTGCTGTAGAGCCAGCCCACAAAGCGTATACGGATGCATCAATGCCGAACAATGAACCTGTGTTGGAGATGATTTTGTCGATACCTACAGGTTCAACCCAAGTAGAAGTACCTGTTTTTGCGCCCTTCCAAGTGAAGTAAACACCAGCGGTAGTCGCAGCATCAAGTGCTGTAATGCCGGTAGTTGTACCATTCACGCGAATAGCTTTGTTTGTGTAATCAACCGATACGATAGTGAAAACACCATTCGCCGCAGATGAAATTTGAGTGTTGTCAGAAACTTTCCATGCTTCGATCAAAGCATTTTCAGTGCCAGCCCACAAGCCTGGCGCCCATGAAGCCGCTGTGAATGTAACAACTGTTTGAGTTGTTGAGGCATTCGCGGAACTTGCAGAGGCTCCCAAGCCACCAGACGATTGACCGTACAAGAAGGCCATCTCAAGGCGACGTGATCCAGTTTCCATCAAATTTTCTACCAATAGTTCAGAAGCGTTTTTAAACGCCGCTTCGCCACCAGAAGTTGCTTTTGCAGCAGCTTCGTAGTCCATTTGACCGCGGATGATGATTTGATTCGCATCTACAGACGCTTCTTTAACTTGAGCCGCAATGGAATCGTTCAATGTTTGAACGCCAGCACCTGCTGCAAGGTAAGTAACCCCGGCTTCACATGAAAGAATCACAGGAAAGTTGTAAGACTTACCGATTTTTTCTGTTGCTTGGAACTTAACTTCCTTTTGTACGATTGAAACTTCTGGGATAGCCTTAATTGGGCCTTCGCCGTATACAATTTTGAACAAACCGTCCAAAGTTGCTGTTGTATTAACCTGAGCCATTTTAATCTCCTGCCTGTCGGCAAATTTGTTTAAAAATTTTGCGTTTGACTCTGCCGCTGGTAGGTCGGAGAGGATTGGCTCATCAGAGATCTTTGGACACTGGTTGGTTGCACAAAGCACAACGGGCCTGGTTTGACTGTAGAAGCCACCCTAAGCCCGATGCTAGGTATACAAAATTATACTTTGAGTTTACTTTTCGTAGCGTTTGGCTAGATTTTCTTTCCACTCATCGATTGTCATTGGTCGATCGTTAGCGGGCGCTACTTGTCCCCCTGCTTTTTTGGGCTGCCCGAAGACTGTGCTTTGTTTTTCCTGGAGCTTTTTTAGATCACTTTGTCTGATCTTTTTTGCGACATCCGGACCAAATAGTCCAAGAAGCTTATCCCCATCTGAATCCCCAACGATCGCACGCAGTAGTGAAGTAACTTCTTTTTTCACCTCAAGAACTAAATCATCACTGGAAAGCTCAAGACCCATGTCCAGATTTTTATGCATGATTTTTGCCATACGACGGACTAGGTCAGGACTTTTTGGAAGACCCGACTTCTCTAGCGCTCCGATTATAGTTTCTTGGAAGCTTTTCGCGTGCTCCGCTTCTTTTGCAGCTTGTGCATCACTTAGAGTTTTTTCCTCACGCTCTTTTTTTTCTTTTCGAAGAATCTCTAACTCAGACATATCGCTACGCTGAGCTTTTTCTTCCGGACTCATCATTTGATCTTGGATTTGCTTAAGAAGGAATTTCTCTGCAATCTCACGACCTTTTGGCCCTAATCTCGAAAGCATTGATTCCGGATCTTGTTCAAAAGCCTTAATGATATCTAAGGCCTTCTTTTTTTCACCCTTTGCTTCGTTCATACGCTTTTCTGCAGCATGAGCGAGCTGAAGCTTTTTCTTTAACGACTCTTTGTCGTTCCAATCAACTTCATCTTCGACATCCACCCCGTCAACTTTAAGGAGGAATTTTTCTTTCATTGACTGAGGAATTTGACCTTCTGTTTTTGTTTCAACCGCACCCGAGTTTTCTACTGGTGCAGAACCTACTGAAGCGGAAGGGGCCGCTGTCGCCCCCGAACTTACATCTGACATTATTGTACCCCTTGGTTAAAAGCGTTTGGATTTGGTGGCTGCGCGGGACTCGGCAGGTTCACCACTGGCGTATCATTTGCGATTGGATTCATTACCGCAGAAGGATCCCCACCGGCTACCTCTTGTGGCCCCGCTATCGGTGGTGGTGGTGGCTGGAAGAAAGATTGCTGCTTAAGCATTGCCGCCATCTCCGGGGGCTTCGCCTTGGCATTATTGATGTGCCATTGAATGTGATTCAGTGTGGCCGTTGTTACTTTAGGATTCGCGCGGGCCTCTGGGCTATTAAGGACCGACTCGTGTTCTAGTATATGAGTGGCATCGTCATCAGTTAAAATTCCAACAACTTCCTTCCCATCAATCAGATCTTCATTTTCCGAAATAATGAGCATTCGTTGAGAGTTTTCATGCTGGTAAAGCGGCTCAAGATTTCCGGTCGTCAACACACCGATGTATTGCTCTGGAGTCTTAATCATGCTGCCAGCTTGCGGTGGTGGGGCCTGCAAAAGATTATTTGCGATCTCCATGCGCCCTGCACCAGTCTTCGTCAGCGGATTAGCGCGATTAACGAAAACACGGCCGAGGCCCTGAAGGTCCTTGTTTGTAAACTCCTTCATCATATAACGCTTAGATTTACCGGCAATCAACGCTAAGCGTGGCTCCACCGCAAACGTCTGCAGAAGCTCAATTAAGCCCGTGCCGACATCTTCAAGGGTCACAGTGTGGGATGTCGAAAGCCCGCTCGTTGACTGAATGGCTTGTTGCTGCAAAAGAGCCATCGCTGTACCAGACATATCCGCTGGAGCATTTCCGCGGCCGATTTGTGAAACATTTGAAATCAAATCTCCTTGGTTGATTAAAAACTCTGCGAAATTGAAAACCTCTGGAGCCGTCTTTAACAGGTCCATGGTCTCCATTTTGCCTGCTTTGGGATCGTACTCCCAAACATTCATACCACTTGCAACTTTTGAAAGATTCGGCGAAGCCCCTTTTGGGATTTGAAAATTCTGAACTGCGTTCGCTGCTTGATTCGTGAGAATTGAACTCACAGTCATATTGAAAGCACTTTGAATCGGCAAAAGATCCATCGGATAAGAGTGACCGAAAGCAGTTTCGTGCTGTTTTCCTGTCGTGATCGGGAAAAGCAACAGACGCTTATATGGCAATGGTCCGTCAAACAACTCAATGTCAGCATTTAAGACAATTGTCATTCGCCCAGTTTTCAGTGCATCGGTTTTGTCATGTAAAAGCGTGTAGACAGGGATTAAATCAGTATCAATTTCTTTAGTGAGCGTATTCATTTTCGCGCTCGATAATTCGTAATCAACACGATCTCTCGCGCTCATTGTGAGCTTAATAATTTCGCCTGCTTTTTCAGGATGTCGCGCAGCAAGATCAAACTTATTCTCCCACTCGCGCAAAATATACCAATTGTGCTTCATGTCTTTGCGATAAAAGTCTCGCGCTACGTCTAAAAGGGTATGGGTACCAACCTTGAAATCACCTTCTTTGATTGGATCGCCAGTTTCAGGATTTACGCCAATAGCTTTCCCACCGGTGGCATTCCAACCAAGTGAGATCCATCCTTCTTTTAAATAGAGTGCTCTCAAAGCGGACTCAGTAAGATCACTCTCAATGTGCTTTTCGCGCATATAGTAATCAAGAAGACCCGCCGCCAAAGTTGTGTCGGCTTGCGACTCAAGGTCAGTGTTTATCGCCTGGGGTTCCCATGCTGGCCGAGATGAACACACCATATTGTGAATGTTACGAATGTAGCTTGCATAGTGGTTGATATTTACGGCCTTAATTGACTCATCAAGATCCTGAATTTCAATATCAGCATAAAACGCATCATAGGACGCGCGTAAATCGGTTAAAATTCCGGAGGTTTTAACAAACTCTTGGTATGCCTCAACCTTTCTCATCACTTCCTTGGCGATATTATCTGGGCTTTCCGCTGCCCAATATGTCTTTATCATCTTTTTCTCCTAAAGTTTGGAACCATTTTTGTTAAATCATTTTTTGGTGGGTCGAGATTGACTTGATCGAAGCCAATTTTGACTGGAATAGGATTTGTCGTTTCATCTATGTTCCGTATTAAGTACATTAATGCAGCCACGGCGTCGTAATGTCCTAAGTGCTTAGATCTTGCGAACTCAGTACGGCGTTCATTCCAGAGCCCGTACTTCAATGAGTCGATCAAAAATACACACGACTCGTCGATTTCGATTCGTTTGTCCTGGATCCACACGCGAACCTTATTTACCATAGCGTGAAGGTCATCTTTCGAAGTGGAATTGAAAAACATATTGTGAATTGCACCCAAATCTAAAAGAAGAAGTGGATTGTTATTGTCAGACCATCGCTTGTACGGTTCTTTGGCGCCCCAAAGTTCAGTTTCAACCTTTGAAATCGCCGCGTGTAGCTTTGGAGTTGTCATCTCTGGCCCATTCATCACAAGTTCCCGCTCTACAACAAACTTTGCTCGTGTGAAATCGTAATATCCAAAGAGATTGACGTTAAAGTCAGCAACGCCGAGATCCATGCCATTGTATTTATGAAAGTGTTCGTAATGTTCCGGCGTTCGGTCTTTGCGAGAAAAGTCGTAGCCAAACATTTCAGGAATAATTGCAAGCGTCTGATCTGTAACGAACTGGCATTTGTACTCGCGCAACCAGTCTGTCTTAGTTAGACATTCAGCTTTGTAAATTGCGCGCATTTCCGCCGTAACCATCGGGTTTTTGTCGATATCAAGTTCAACGTAGGCTTTTTCCTGACGCGCCTTCGTAACGAAATCTTTAAAATCATGATCTGGAGATTTCGGTGGTGTTGAAATCATAATTACGCGCGCACCCTTGCGGTACATCGTCATTGGAATAACAACAGATGAATAAATATAAGAAACATTCTTAATGAACGCAGCTTCATCAAAAACATAGAGGTCGCAGTAGTTACCGCGGCCGGCATTGGGTTTGCGATCCAGACCAATCAGTTGAATTTCAGAACCATTTTTAAAACGGTACTTCTTTTTAGCTTCATGCCATTTTGGCTTTATCTCTTCGGGGCAATCTTCAAAGACAGCATCGAAAATTGGAATCAGAAACTCTTCAAGATCAGTTAGAAAAGCAGTGGCAACCTTAACCCTCGCCTTCTTTTTCTTTAATGCAACTTCGGCGCACTCGGTTGCTACCCAGAACGTCTTTCCAAAACGTCTTGAGCAGTTCCCAACGAATAAGAATTTATCAATTGAGCGGTAGGCGGCATCAATAACCTTTTGCCCATCATGGTGCTTCCATGAAAGATTCCCGCGGTGCCAAAGTAGATGTTTGGCGATCAATGATGGTGTGAAATCTGCATCATCACTCATCGTCTTCATCTTTCTGTGGTCGATATGTAGCGAGCTTAATTAGATTTGCATCTGATACATCTTTCATCTGCTCAATCACACCATCGTCAACTGCACCCTTTGGAGCTTCAATTTCGTTTGGTTTTGCTTGTGAATAAGAAATCAGAAAGCACCATGCACGCAGTTGGTCTTGGGGATCTAGTAGTGGAATCAAATCCAAGATCTTTTCAGTTGGATTAACTTCACGCTCGGTCAGCACTTCAAGAACCTTCATTGTGGTTCTTTTGTTTGGTGAACCTTTTTTGCGGCCAGCATTAGGTGGTCTTGGCATTCCTTTTATGAAAGGCACGCTACCCCCTAAGAATAACGCCTTTAAATCGACGCCAAAAGAGAATGCGTTTCGTTGGGCTGCAAAGCGAAGGATGCCTCGCCTCTTTCTGCAAAACTTTAAGGGTGAACTTCGGGATCTTGCTTGATTCAATCCCTCGCTCCCTGGCAAGACTAACCAAATGCTGGTACTCTTGACGATTGGATGGGGCATTTACAATGTCATCCCCGGTACCGATAAAGATCCAATAATCTAAATCATCAATGAGCTTCTTTAAAGAAAGCTTCATCGTCCAGCCTTTGCGAACTTAAGCCCCGTGACGTCCCGATCAATCGTTTCAACCTTGGTGATAGTTTCTTGAATCTGCGACTGCAGAGTTTCCAAATGAAGTTTCAGATCTGGTTGTTTCGGATATTTGTAATAAATGATTCGAAAAACCAAGCTAGACAAGAGTAAAACTGTGGATGCGAGGCAATCAGCAGGGCTAAGTCCCACGAATATAAATCTAATTGCAACCCCAAATAGGATTGCAATTGTGTGATGCTCATAAAAGAAGTCTTTGGCTTTAGATACCAAAAAACTCTCTCATAGCTCTTGTGAAGTTATTCACAAAGATTGCAAAGATATCTGGTTCTTGTGATTTTACCAGCTTCCCCTCTTTGAGCGCATCAGCACTGATTTCGTATTCATTGAAACCGTACGCACCATCTGCCCGTGTCGGAAGGAAAACCCTAACCACTTCACCACTTTGCTTCTTTGCCATTACTCTTTCCCTTCGCCCTTAACGTGAGAAAGATCCATTAAGTATGGTTTTTGTACTTCACCTTCTTTAGGTGGTTCGATTTCATGAATCTCAGCCAATACCTGGGCTTTAAAATTCCGAAGGAAATTTACAAGCGTGTACACGCCCTCGAATTCCTCATGAAAGAATTGAACACGAGTTGTAAGGATTTGAATCGCAGACGCCAAATAGTCATGCGTTGCTTTTTTCTGATTTAGCGAATCTGCCGGTGTCAGTTTTGGTGTATCCAACTTAGTCTCCTATGTGTGAGAACTAAGTTTTGGCCTGTCTGTGGGTTTACTCTAGGTATATTAAAGTATACTTATACTGTGGTGACATTTTCCTTGAAATGCCCTGTCAGCTTTGCTTTCATAGGGTCATGGAACTTAAGCTTAAAACTAAAAAGTACAATCTTTTAGAATCACGCCACACGACGCCTATTTCAAAAGAAATGAAGCACTCAATGGAGCGCCTAAGACGTGAACAGAGTGTCGATTTCTGCACTATGATTAGGGATTACATTCAACAGATTATTGAGACTGCGGAGAAAGAGGCGGCTTAACCGCCAACTTTTCTAAGTCTCTTGTCAAAATCCGCCATGCGGTCTTCTATTGACCCTTGTCTTGTATGTTGAACAAGGACTGAGTTTATCAGGGTTTGATAACCCATGCCTTTTTTCTCGGCTTCAGTTTTAAACCAATTCAAAACCTCAAGATCCAGGCGAATAGAAGTATTCACCTTAACGGAATCAACCGCCGTAGGTTCAGTTACTTTTGTACGTTTCCCTGTTTCTTTTGCGATTTTCATCGCTTGTTTTAAGTTTGGCATACTTTCACCCTTTTCTTGCAGAGATTATTCTAATTACGTCGTCCACGATTTCGCAGAAAACCACAACTACTGCGCCGCGATTCTCGATGCGACCGAACGCCAAATAGCGTTCTTCGTCTTCAGTTGAGTGCTCACTGTCGAACTCGATTTCTTCTGTACCATCAAAGATCGAAATAGCTTCTTCAAAACTGATCCCGTGCTTTTTTTGGTTCGCGGTATTTTTATCGTCGTCCCACGTGAATCTCATAGACTTAATATACCGCGTTGTACATACAATGTCGAGTATATTATTTATGTGTTCTTTTGGTGTTAAATTCGTTCTCAAGTCCATTATAGGCCCCCTTGGGATAGGATATGCCTAAAATTGAGATAACGCGGAGTTGGTGATTTGCTACCTGCCACTCACCAGCACCGCGAAGGTGAGGAGGGAGATTACGATTATGTAGTAGGTTAGGCGGATCATTGGAACTCCCCAACCACAAAGAGCAATACACACATAAGGGTGCAAAATGCGTCGTACTTTGTGTTTTCACGATGTCTCCAGTAAATGCTTTCCAGATACAAAACAGCTGCCATTAGGTGATAGCCGGTCACACACCCTCCACACAAACCAGAATCCCCTGGCTTTTATTGTTAATTGCTTTTTCCCATAAATACTCTGACTTACCGATGACCGAAACCTTGTCATCCACGATGACTCCAGATTCAACCAGCCCGTCAGTTACGAACTTAAACCCGCTAATCAACCCATCATAATCCGGCTCACGAGTACTCCTGCGAATAAAAGTGATGCGGGCTTTTTCTAAAGGCTTATCTAAACCCATGAGAATCTTTTGATGGATCACCGCCACGTCAATTAAGCGGTGCCATTTCTGCTTTTCCTTCATAATGAAAGACCAATGCCTCCTTAGAAGCTGATTGGTCATCAAAGGAAGATCAGGGATGAAGAAGGTGATCATGCGCTAACCTGCAATTCCCGCGAGCGCTTTGAACGCCGTTCTGACTTGGAGTGGAACAACTGAGTTCCCAAGGCATTTAATTCGGTCCACCCGATTTGATACCCCATCAACCACTCGACCCACTGCGGGTTCAGTTTCCCACCAGGCATTTCCCCCCCCCTCAAAAGTGCACCCGGAATTGTGTCCCGGTCCACCTGGCTCGGTGGAAGCATGCTGTTTTTCGCATCTTGAGCTGCCGGTGTTGGCCACATCTTGACCGCCGTAGCTAGCCCGATCAAGTGGCTCTTGCCCTGAATTTTGTTTTGATAATTCCCGTACACTGTTGGAGTTGGCCAACAAAAACCATCTTTCGCGTTTGTGTGGAGCTCCAACGCTTGCGGCTGATAAACACGTCCAACGACAGTCATACCCGATTTCGGTAAATGCTCCGATAACCTCACGAAGTCCGCGAGTTCTAATGGCTGGGACGTTTTCGAGGAACACAAACGGCGCTCTAGTTTCTTTTGTGAGTCGGATAATTTCGAAGAATAGACCGCTTCGCTTTCCATCCAAGCCAACTCCATTACCTGCAACACTGATGTCTTGGCATGGGAACCCTCCAAAAATAATGTCAATTGGCGGCAACATGTCTCCGGTGAGCGTTTGCACATCATCCCAAATCGGTGCTCGGTGCAGCTTACCTTCTGCCATTCTGGAAATAAGGACGGATTGTGCGTATCGATCTTGTTCACAGTAAGCGACAGTGCGCACCCATGGTTCGAGTGCGCTTGAGATTCCGCCGATTCCGCTAAATAAATCCAAGCCATCCAACTACACACCCAACGCTTTGACTTTGTCCTGAACCAATTTACGGAGCTGAGGCATAGTCATGGAAAGCGAGCCGCCTGGATCATTTTTGCGCCATTTACCGATACCAAGCATTCCCGCGACCTCGTGGTGTCCAAGGATGAAATCGATCTTAAACTTGCCGGTTGGATCATTGGTAACCAGCCAAACAAGGATTTCGATCAGAGTAGCTTCTTGAGCTGCCGAGTATTTATGGTAGTAACCAGTTGGGCAACCATACTCAGCTTGAGTAACATAGCGCACCTCATTGGCAGTTAGATAAGTACCAAACCAAGTTTTAAAGCGGTTTTCACCGACCTTCTCAACTTTACCAGCGCAGTTCATTTCAATACCCACTGTATCGTCTGAAACTGCCCCTAGAATGCCTTTCCATGCTGACTCGCCAGCGTGGTATCCCCATTGCTTTAATGGATGCGCTTGGACCGCTTTGCCGTCATTTCCGATGCATAGATATGCGTATCCATTCTTAATGCCGTCATCGATCGCGGCTCGAGCGTTTTCTTCCCCTTTTGAGAAGTGACCGGCTGTAAAGTGGACGATTGCACCCAATGGGTAGCCTTCTTTATAGCCCCCGCGGGTTTTCATCTTGTTTTTGTAGATAACGGCTTTTGGATAGTAGTCAGAGCCCTTTTGAGTAGCCTTGATTGGATTCACGTTAATCGGACACATGCCCCCATCCGCACACGACACAACTTTAGAAGCCGACTTAACCAATTTGGATTTTGGTTTAAAGAAACTTACGATTGCTTTCCACATATTCCCTCCTGCGAAGGAATATTTCAAAAGCGCAAGGGGGAATCAGCAATATTTAGAAAATAGTCCGAAAATGTGAATATCTCAGAGTTATCCACATGCGCACCGTAGACACTAGGCGCCCAGAATCTCTTTCAACTCCGCACGCGCTTCCGAATCGTCTTTGAACTCCTCAAAGAACGTGGGATCATGCTTTTTAAGAATCGGAAGCAATTGAATCCAGGACCGCTTAAACTGTTCGCTTGGCGGAGCCCAGAACTTCGTACCCTTGTGATTCGCGATTTGAAGGCAGAAATCGACATGACCAAAGGCAACCCTGCGATCAGAGCGCAGGACTAAGCCTGTTTCGCTTAATGTATCGGGCATGCTGGTCTGCCCGATCTTTTCTCGCACGCGGGTTAGGAATTGGATGAGAGTCATTTAGTAATTCTTAATGACATCCTTGGCGTTCGCAATGGCTTGTTCGATTTCATCGTAAATATTCTCAGCCTGAGCCTCTTGAAGCTGCTTTAAGGCATCCCGAAAAACCGCAAGTTTGTCATCTATCGCTTTATCTCTCTCTGGGTCATTGAATTTACCTTTTGAACCATCAAGGGCTTTGATGTAGCGCTCGATTTCGCGAATATAGAATCTAAGATCTTCTGTTAATTTCATACCCTACTTATCGGCAAAATCAACTAAAGCTAAACGTGTTTCATTCCGATAACAAAAACATGAGTAGCAACAAAGATTTACGAGAATATTCAGACGAAGAGCTATCAAAAGAACTGTTTCGCATCCAACAGGCTTCCTATGGAAACTACAAGCATGATGCAATCGCGATGCTAACTATCCAGGAAATGAACCGCAGAATTGCAAACCAACGAGAAGCTGCCGCTGATAAGCAATATGATGCTTCTGCAAAATTATCAGTAGTATCGCTCATCATAGCTGGACTTGCTTTTCTTGCTCAAATTTTACAGATGTTGTTTTCCTAAACCTTATACTCCTCCCCACACCTCTTACAAACACAAGTGCCCTTCGATATGAGGCCGAAACCTTGGGGTTTATGTTCGGTTAGCCAGCAGATTAGGCGGGTCATTTAAACGGCTCCGCACTAACGGATTTACGATGCTTGCAGTCGGGACATGTGAACCAGTAAAAATCACCGTCACGTTGATCTGAAACAAACTCCAAATCATGCTTAGTGACCTCACAAGTGCACCCGCATTTTGGGCATTCGACTTCTCTTACGACATCGTTAAAGTTTCCATGTTTAATAATTTTCACTTTTTCTCCTCAATCCAAACTCTTGCTTCTGATTCATTATTGTCGGAAATAAACCACATAACTTTGGTCACAATGTATTCCTTGTTGTTCCCAAAGAACGCGACTTGTTCGCCGATTCTGGGAACTTCACCCTGGAAGTGAATCCAAATGCTTTCGTCTTCCGTTCTAACTGCGTGTTGCATCTTTCCCTCCCGAAATCTGATTGAGTGCTGCTATTCTTCTCGCAAGGTCATACTTCATGTTGGCATCGACTCCGAACGCTCTGTTGAAGTAGTTCTTGCGGTCTTCCTCTGAGTTTTGTGTTTGATTCATCCAGAATGATTTCCATTCCATGATGATCTTGGCGATATTATCTTCGGTGAACTTCTCCAACATCCCCTTGTGGCGGGTGAGGTCGGATTCCAAATTAAAGATATGCTGCTGTAACTCATGATTCTTTTGATCAAGCCAGTCATAATGTTGGGCCTCTTGAGAAGCGTCCATCAAGTCAGCGGTATCACCATTGCGGCGCTCAGCGACTAACAGGGCTCTCTTTAGGGTGTCGTAGTCACCTGCATGAACATACAAACCCTTAGGGTCTTCCATAAGCATCAGATCATTGTCTGAGGTGAGAATCGTATTAAATCGTTTTGCTTCACCCATTGCTTTCCCCCAGGTCTTTGAGGGTTTCATCAATCTTACGAACAATTGGGTCTTCCAGTCGGTCGAACAACACATCAGTCTTAATCCATTTCAACGCCTCCACAGCTTTGTCGAATGCGCTCTTTTCAATATACTGAGTGAATAAATGTGGATGCAGATTTGGCTCAGTATCATCTTCATAGTGATGAACCATATTGTCTGCGAAATAAGGCATTCTCGGCTTCTGCTCACTCATTTGTTGCCTCTAATTCCGCTTGATTCATCGGATACATATTCAAAGCTTTGCGGGCATGCATGACACCACAGACACAATCACAGCCATGTCCCGTAGGGCAACCTGCTGCGATTGTTTTTAGCACATCCTCAAGCATTGAAACATACTCCGCGTTGACATATTCATCCCACTTTTTACCAGTGAGCATGAGTCTATTGCGCTCATCGCCATGTGGTTTTTCAATTACTGTAGCCTGATCTTTATAGCGGGACTTAAAGTTTATCCAAACTGCTTTCTTCTCCACGCTCATTCCTCAATCTCAACCAATTTAATTGTGAATTTATTCTTACATTTATCGCAGATGCCAAAGTTTCCATCTTTAAACATAACCAAAGAGTGAACACACGCCTCCCTCACAATCGGAGTCTCGCCGAAGATGAAGGCAGTATGGGTGTCACTTGGATAATTCATGGGACCCCATGTTGTCTGACTTTTCGGGGAATACACAACCTTACACCTCTCCTCGAGGGCGGCTTGGAGGTCTTCAACTAGAATTGCACGTTTTAAATCGCAGTCTGTGGATATGGCCTCATCAAAAGTAAGCATACTTGTATCAGTTGGTGTCCCACGACCTGTGCGGATTTGGATGTCTTTTTGTTTCAACCCGAGCAACTTGATGAAGTCTGGTTTATTAGTCATTTAACACCTCTGTGGCGAATTGGATTTTAAGCTCATTCAGAAGCTTCAAAGACTGCTTATCCAATGGGATTGATCTGTTCTGTCCAAGATCACCTTCATCATTCATAAAATCACACAGAGCTAAATATGCTTCTGCAAGATCATGTCGAAGCTTGGTAAGCTTCTGAACTTTGTCTTTTGTATCACTCACTTCCCACTTCCTGTAAAAGCGTCCCATTTTGCGAGGGCTTTCTTATTCTCCTGCATCTGAATAATTCCCATGCGTTGCCCACCGCGAGTTTCCCAGTCTTTCGTAAATCCAAAAATCACATCATTCGAATCTTTGATAGATTTAACCAACGCTTGAATCTCGGAAAGGTTGAGGGCTGCGCGAACTCCTTCTTCAAAGCTTAACTTCCCGCATTTACGCATTTCGTATTGAACCAGTGGGTCTTTGTGGTTGTATCTCGTGACTGACTTCTCAGCCATCTCACTCAACTTTGTGGGGAGGGTCATGATAACCACCCGAGGAAAATATAGCTGTTGAAAAAAATCAAATCTTGATGGCCTGTTTGCGTTCCTCTAGTCCAACAATGATCATAATAGTCCCAATACTCATCAGTGCCATCTGGATAGCTAATCGTAAGTTCTTGCATTGAATAGTTATGAACCCATAGCGCCGGACGTTTCTTAAGCTGTGCTAGTGTTGGTTTTTTCACAGTTCCCCCAGATATAAACAATCTTCCATACCAGTTAGAGCGCCTTTAAACGGTCGACTTCTAAATCTTTCATTCCAATAGTAGTAACGCTTACCGAGGAATTTGAGCTTTTTGCCTTTGACTGAAACGATGTCAGCGCCCTCGTATTCCAAAACCCTTAAGTTGTCCCACTTCGCGCTATAATAAACGCCAGCCTCACCGCTGAAGTATTTTGTTTTCTTCTTCATCTCAAAACCCCACAGGCGTAGTACTCGCCCAAAGTATCGTATAAAACCCCGCACAAGCCCCCAGAATGAATCCGAGGAATGCGAAGGTGAAGGCGTAAACTTTTGGCATGTAAGAACCGTCATTTGTCGTCATAAATAAACTCTTCTTGTTGAAGCTTAGAGGCATTAATCTTAACACCCATGAACGGCATTGATTGATTAATAGAGCAATGGATATTTATGCGCAGATCAGTCAGGCCAGATATTTCCATTTCTGTTTTAAGATCTTTCTTGATGTCCTTCAGAATATTCTGAATTGCCAACTTTACTCTATGACTCAGAATTACTTCCTTTTCCATACCCTCTCCTGTTAGTAAAATGGTGGGCTGAGCACCTCATTTTGAACCACTCGCTACCCATTGCGACTTCTTCCGTTGCCGCACTACCCGCATCCGAGCGCGACCACATGCCTTGTAATCAAAACTTTTCGCTCATCTGTCAGCCTTGTCCGTTCTTTCAGTGCCAGCCCATAACCTCAATAAACTCCCCCTGGTTCGCACCCAGAGAGAGTTTGTTCAGGTTACTCGTTAGTGCGTTCAGCAACGTGTTCTGTTTGGGAATCGCGTTGAATTTGGATATCGCGAAGAGCTTTCCCGCACATTGCAAAAGCAATCTCTAGATGAGTAAGAGCCAAAGATTGATAACGACCGGCGCCCAAACCTTGAATCTTAGTTTCAAGTTGTTCGCAAAGACCTTTGATTTCTTCACTCTTAGCCGTGGCTTGTTCATCGTATTTAACGTAAGAAAATGTTTTTGATTTCATTTCTTTCTCCTTTGTGTCCCTACCTTCTAAAACCGCATGCAAGGAAAATCATGCGATCTTCGAATTTTTCTTGGAATTGTGGATATCCTGCTGAAACGCTTTTTTTCTTGTGGATAAGTCTTCGGGTAAGTCATTGCGCTTCAGTTGTTCAATCTGTTTCCGCTGTGCATTGATGATGTCGCGCTGAACAGTGTTTGCGAACTTCAACCTTCTGATTTCAGATTCCAGGGATTCAGGGTTTTTCATGATTCACCCCTAGCCTTCTTAAGTGCTGCCTTTGCATCCATTACTGTTTTTACAGGAAGTTGAATGTGGTCATCCCAATCTTTAAGCATCTGTTCCAACGCCTCATAAAGATCTGGAGCGGCTGAAAGCAGATTTGCCAACTTTCTATCTGGATTGAGCCATGTCGAACACAGCGTCTCTTTTTCGTCGCGAATAGTGAGAAAAGCCAAACCCTCAAGACCGAAATTTTCTTCAACGATCCAGCCCTTCGTAAACTTCGGTTCCATTAAACACTCCTATTTGGGACAGTGATCCAATTCAAATTAATCGCATAGATTTTTTTCTTTTTAACTTTTTGTGGCATCATGCACCCGCCTTTTCATTGAGGGCTTTATTCAAAAGGTCTTGGGTAACTTCGATATTTTCGCAATTGTCGATGGGCCAGAAATGTGGCGCCCCATATTCTTCATTTGCCCACTCTGTGAACACTTTTGTTAAAGCGATGGACAACCTCTCTTTGGCTTCCTTGGAAACTCCATGAAGGTAGTCATCTGCGGAATCACCGCATCTCTCAAACGCATTCTCTTGGATTTGATCAATCACCATTGATGCGCTGACTCGCGGTTTGAATTCACCTTTAGTTCCAACATGAACCAAGTCGCCAACTTCACAGTCATTTTCGCGGATACAAGTTAGGATTGCTTCTTCTCTAGATTCGCAGCCATCCCCATTTAGAATTTCTTCATCGGTGCCATAGCACCATTCTTTCTCTTCCATACCCATCCTTTCAAATCAGCGGCTAAGCGCCTTCTTTTTTCCTAAGTTTTAAAAATGCTTCTGTTGGACTTTTGGCGCCGAGCTTCCGCATCGCTTCGGCAAAACCGTTTTCTGTCACCCTGGTTAAAGCCTCGTCGTTTTCCGCGATATGCCGCTTTGCCCGCTGAACGTCGTTTTCGTGATTGCGTTCCGATCGGATGGCTTCGGCGATGTTGATCCGAGGGTTGTATTCCAAGATCATTCGTTTGCAGAAAGCCGCCCACCAGGCGACACTCATGTCTTGCACTTCGTCGTAAATCAATGCGATGCGTGGTTTCGGGAATTGCTGTTGCCCGAAACATTCGATCAGCTTGTTCAGGTGGAGCACGTATTCTTCTTTGGTCACGATGCCCCCAACAAGTCGTTCAAATCATCCACGCTGATGGCGCTAGGATTAGATTTAAGGGTTTTCCGGTACTGTTCCCAACCTCGGTCAAACCAAGCGTTGAAAAAACGGCCCCAGCCCGATTTGGGCGATTTCTGTGGGTTGGCTAAAATCCAACTACGGGCTTTCTTAAGTTCCATATCTAAAAACTCTTTCGGATACGTTTCAGCCCATGACTTGATGAGGTCGGTTTTGATCTCGACCTTTTTGTTTGAAGAAATAGTGACCACTGCATTTGCAGGCTTCAGCGGAACGAGGTTACTCGCTTCCGCGGATATATATTCTTTATCTTCTTCTTGTTCTTTATCTTTATCTTCTTCTTTATCTAGGCGCGGTTGTTGCGCGGTAGTGGCGCGCGGTTTGCGCGCTCTTTTGGTATCTCGATCCAATATTTCCAATAGCTTAGGCATGTGGATATGAATTTCAGATCCAACGAATTCATAAGAAAGTAAATTTAAGGTTGAGGCATGGTCTAACCAAAGTTGAACCTTGGTTGAACTAAGCCTGAACCTTTCCCTAACCAACCTTTCATGAAAGTTGAACTTAAAGTCAGCTTCGGTGAACTCTTGGTCCGCCAATTTCTCCAATTTTCCGGCGCAAAGTTCGACCAGAATCCAATAGCAATTCGGACCAGCATGGCCCATTTCATCAAAAAGACTCATCATGGAACGACCCGTATGGGCATCCGTAAAATGCTTAAAAAATTTCACGTTGAGCCCCCAACTGACTTAAAACTTCCTTACGATTACGGATCATGGCTTCCAGGCGTTGCTTCTCCGCGGGGTCCGATGACTTCCGCAAATACTCAGCTCGAAGCTTCTGGAGCTCCTGTTGATACTTTTTAATTAACCCTGATGTTGATGACATTGCCCCTCCGAGGACGTGCTGATGCGGCCCCCGAAGTATTAAACTTAGGCGGCTAAATATGTGCTCGATTGTATTGAAATGAGATAATTGATAGACTTTATTTGAGTACGATTCGGACTGGAGAAATGGTCCGCGATTGCTAAATTTAGTCGGACCTGATTCGGACCCGATGTATGTCTTATTTTGTCTAACTTTGTCTGGTTTTGGCTTATATTCGATTTGAGGATTTAGGTCAGAACGACCCAAGATCAATGAAATACAATAGGAAAAACAAGCACTTATGATGCTTGAGTTTCGTATTTCAATTGTATGTTGAAAAGATTTGGCGTTCCCAAGGGGATTTGAACCCCTGTATCCTCCGTGAAAGGGAGGTGTCCTAGGCCCCTAGACGATGGGAACGTACTAGGAAAAATCAAAAGAACAAAAATGGTGGCTCGCGATGGATTCGAACCATCGACCCTTTCATTAAAAGTGAAATGCTCTACCAGCTGAGCTAGCGAACCACTTGTCCGTTTGAGGAAGTGCTAATTTGTTCTAAGAGGGGGTCAAAGTCAATACGAAATCTTGCAGATATTTAAATTTTTTTAGAAGTTTTTTGAGGTGCGGCAAAGGTTTGCATAAGATCTCAGCAAACCCGCACGGAATATAGCTAACCTCGCAATAACACAGCCAAAAAAGATGAATTTTTAGGCAAACTTTTCAAGCTTCTTGGTTGTTTACAAACTCATTCAGCGCTTTCGCCAACTCATTTGGTTTTTCCAGCGGAACGTAGTGCCCACAATTTTCCAAAATCAATATTTTCGAGCGCGGCACGCCCTCGTGCAAGGCCTGCAAAGCCGGCAATCGCACAACTTGATCGTCCTTGCCAGCCACAATCAGCACTGGAAAGGACAGTTGGGCCACCTTGCCTGACAGATTCTGACGGTGCAAAGTCGCGCGCATCTGAGTGATGTACATTTCTGACGTATAGGACCGACTCATTTCCACAATTGTCTGCACCACATGGGGATTTTGCGCTGATGACGAATGAATAAAGCGCTGGGCTTCCTTTTCATTCATTCCTTTATATTGAACATTGGCCAGCATACCAGCAAGTTTCAACCGCGACGCCTGCTCACGCTCGCTCAAGGCCCCTACGTTCACAGCCACCAAGGTCAACGAAACCACACGTTCTGGAAACTGAGTCGCAAACAACTGAGCGATATAACCGCCCATAGAAAAACCCACGATATGAAATCTGGAAGTGTCCATTTTTTCAAGCTGCCCGACCATATCCTGCAGGGACTTACAGTGCTTAAAGTCAATAAGGCGAACCTCGCCCTGAAGAAGCAAACCCTTTTGCACCTCGCCCCACAACCTTGGATCACAAAGGAACCCAGGCAACATCACCACGGGAAAGTTTTGACTATTATTCACTGCGGCCTCCCCTCACGCATTTTAGCCAGAAACACTTTGACTGTACACTTTCAAAAGAGCAAAAAATCACTCATGCGCACTCTGGGCTTATCATCGATTTTACTGTCGTTCTTTTTGCTTTCACAAGCCGGGGCAGTCACGCGCATTGCTTTCCTTGAAACGGTCAACTCCCGTGGCGAACGTGTGGAGTACGAACCGGGTGCAAGATTTTCTCACACAGCAATTCAGTTCGATGAAATTGGCGATCAATGGTTGAATGCTTATCCCGGTGAAGGCGTCGCCATCATTTCCGAAGAGCGCCTGAAACAACACGGCATGATCACAGTGATCATTGAGATTCCACAGGAGATTTCTCTTGCCCAGGCAGATGCTTACCTGGGCTTGCCATTTGATTTTTGGTATTCATGGGATGGTGATGCCATCTACTGCACGGAGCTGATTGGAAAAATATTGAATGTTCCAACTCATCCGATGATCTTCAACAGGAAGGTCTGGCCAAAGAACTATTGGGACCTGGATGGGACACCGGGGCTTTCCCCCGACAGTCTGTACCGCTGGGCTTTGCAGCAGCAAGCACGCCCTTAGGCTTTTTCGCGTTTTTCCTTTTGTTTTACGATATCTTTCAGCATTTGAGTCATTTGCTCGTGGGACACTTTGAATTCCTCGTGGATCTCATCCAGCGCTTCGTCTGACATGTCCTCAAGGTCGACCATTTCATTACGGGCCCCTTGGGTCGCACGAATCAACTCATCCAATTTCAAGTGAATGGCACGGGCGTCGCGATTTTGCGTATTCTGAATCAGAAACACCATTAAAAATGTGATGATTGTTGTTGAGGTGTTGATGACAAGCTGCCAAGTATCTGAAAAGCCAAACAAGGGACCACACACAGCCCAGACAACAATGCCTAGAATTGCAAGTGCAAATGCGCTTGGAGTGCCCACCCAGTGAGAAATTTTATTAGCTATTCTTCTAAACAAATCATTCATGAAGAAAAGGCTGCCATTGACCATAGATAGTGTCAATCGAAGTTACTTTTAATAACCTCTGAAGAAAATCGGCACATTTTCCAATAGCGCCACCGCACTAGAGCATCCCATATCAAGAGCTCCATAACTTGCACCCACATAGTATGTTCCCGGCTGTCCGTAACGAAGAGCCGTAAAAGTATAAACACGAGTCGAACCAAAGCCTGTTAAACCACCGGCATATACGGGAACCTGAGGCGCCTCTGACAAACAAGTGGCATCGGTGTAGACTTTCACAGTGGGTGTGTTGTTGAAGCCCACTTGATTTCCGTACTGGTCCGTTCCCTGCACCACGGCTTGCGCATTTCTTAAATTGACTCCCGCAACCCCGGTGTTCGCGGGCTGTACTTGAAATGCCAATTTTGCGATTGGCCCCGCGGATATATTCACTGTGAAGTAATCAGACGCCATCCCTGTGGCCTTGGCACAGATGCGCAAATTTGTGATAACCGTATCGTAACTAAGTCCGCCGACCGTCAAAGCACCCGCGGTTGGCGAGAAGGTCCCTTCCCCGGTTAAATTACCGGAAGCTGCCGTTGTACAACTGGTATTTGTAAAGTCGCCAATCGTGATGGAACCAGCGAAAGTTGGCGTCGGATTGCCATAGGCATCCTGGGCTTCGACAACCGCATCCGGAGTAAACGTCACGCCGGCCTGAATGGTGCCTGTCGCGTTGGTCGTGAAAGCCAGTCTATTTGGAACGTTCGGTGACACGACGATAGCACTTGAACATCCCGTGATCGTATTGCCTTCCAAAACTTGTGAGCCAAGCAGATAGATCGTCCCGACTTTGGTAAAATCCAAACCAGTAAATGTCGTTACACCATCCGTGTTGGATCCACTTCCCGTCAGCGATCCACCCGTAAATGGAGTCGTGCAGGTCGCATCAGCATAAGCACTTACCCCTGAAAGATTTGCGAAAATATCCGTAATCCCATTAGCATCCTGGGCTGTGATGACCGGTTGAGTTGTGAAATTCACACCCGCCGTGGCTGTAGCTGAAGGCTGAGTTGTGAAAACCAACTGAGTGGCCACTTCCCCACCCACCAAAACCACCTGCGAGCAGGCACTGGTTAATCCAGATGAAGCGGCACGAATATATATGACGCCATTTGAAGAATAACTGACATCCTCAAATAAAATGGCACCATTCACGGCATTCATAGTTTGCGATAAAGAGCCTCCGGCCGCCGTTGAACAGGTGGCATCAGTGTAAGCAGTCAGCGTTACGGGCCCTGTAAAACTTGAAACGATATTGTTGCTTGCATCCTGAGAAACCAGAATTGGCTGCGCAGGCAGCACTGCATTTTTACGAACTTTCGAAGAAGGCTGACCAATAAACACAAGCTTCGTTCCCGTCACCCCTGATGTTGTGAACAAGACCACACCATCTGTGGATTTCGTAGCACCCGTGTTTCCGGTCGCTCCCCGAGTCGCTGTGGCATTGGCTGTCGTGTAGGTATTTGCTGTGCTATAGAAAACATAGACGTAACCGCCACCGCCGCCTCCGGCATTGGCACCAGCACCCACCGCACCGTTTGCGGTGATGGCACCACTTCCAGTGATCGTACCGACTGTCAGCCAAAGGCTTCCTCCGGCACCACCACCACCACGAGTCAAAGTGCCCGCCATACCATTCACTGCCAATGTTCCATTCACGGTGAATGTTCCTGGCACGATGAAGGTGATCGCTCCGCCACCGGCCCCACCAATACCACTGGAACCATTACTGCCGGCAAAACCCCAAGTGGAAGCCTGCAATACATTTCCGTAAGAAGATCCACCCGTCGCCAGCGGAGCCACCAGGGAATCAGCACCACGCCCCCCATTACCACCACCGGCACCATAATTTGAAGCATTCACAGGAGCACCCGAACCCGCAGTCCCAACCACATGCCCCTTGCCTGTGGCATTGATCGAAGAAGAAGCTGCAATAGTGATTGATCCTGCAGAAACCGTATAACCCGTATTCATGATGGTGTTTCCACCCATCACAATTGTTCCTGAAGAAGTAACGTCAATATTTCCGGTCACCAACAAGTGACCATTCTGATTTAGTAGTGAACCGGAACCCGTGACGGTCACAGTGCCTGGATAGATATCCCCGTCAATGGTCATCTTACAGCCATTTGAAACCAAAAGATTTCCGCCGTACATTCCAATTTCGGCACTGTTAATCGCAATCGTCCCCGGAGTGACACACTCGACACCACCAGCACTGCCGGCAAACAATACAGTCCCCACCGTCGCAACAGGAGTTCCCCCGGTTCCGGCTAAGGCCGTTGCGGATCCGGTGTAGTTATTCGTGGTGTATCTGACGTAAATACGTCCCCCACCACCACCACCGGCATAACTTCCGCCACTGTTTGCACCATTAGCGGTTAAACTTCCGGCACCATTAATTGTGCCAACGACAAGCCACAGCGATCCACCCGCCCCCGCCCCATCATTGGTTGTGGAGCCAGCGGAACCGTTGGCTGAAATATTACCATTCACTTGCAGTGTACCACTCACAGTCAGCTTAAGGGCACCACCGCCCCAGCCACCATATCCAGATAGATATCTTGAGCCACCCGATCCCATTTCAGATGGATTCACTGCAGTGTCATAAGAAATACCATTTGAACCTGCGGCACGACCTCCGGTTCCCCCGTGACCACCGCCACCCTGAGAAACTGCGGCACTTGGTCCAAGACCATCGCGATAACCGATTGCATCCAATGATAAAGTCGCACCACTGGAAATAGTGACATTGTTAAAGCTGTATTCACCGGAATCCAAAGTGGATGAAACCGGAATAAACAAATCGTTGGTGCTGCCATTCACGACAAGAATCGTTCCCAGTCCGCCACCAGAAAGAAATCCCGTACCGCCAGCTGCACTTAATGAACCTGAATATGTATTCGCTGAAGCAAAATTCAAATAAACCCGGCCGCCACCACCGCCGCCACCTGAAGTGGTTCCGGCGGAATTTCCTCCGGCTGCGGTGATCGTACCTGCACCGGAAAAACTTCCGGCAAACAAAGATATACTGCCACCCGATCCACCGCCATCATTACCTGTGGTTCCGTTGGTGCCTTTGGCAGTAATGGTACCGTTAATAACGAAGGCACCCGTGGATATCACCCGAATAGCGCCGCCACCGGCACCCGCTGTGCTACCAAGATAGTTTCCTCCCCCGGATCCGACGGTGACAGGATCCACGGCCCGACCATAGGTGGTGCCCGCCGCAGTCATATCACTATTGCGACCTCCAAAACCACCATGCCCTGCACCTGATTTCGAAGCACTATAACCAGGTCCATTATTGAAAGCATATCCCGCGCCATCCGCGATGAACTTACTGGTTGCATCCAAAGTTATGTTTGCAGCTGAAAGGTTGTAGCCGGTATATAAAACAGTTTCTGTTGTGAAGTTCACAACACCATAGTTCGTGACATTCAAATCACCAGTGGCTGTGACATTGCCTTTTAAAATCAAAGTTGAAGGCACTGAAGAACTGACTCCGGTAACTGTCACATTAGCCGGACTGTAATCACCAGTGATCGTCAGCGTACAACCGTTGGTGACAGAGACATCACCTGCAGGTGTCGGCATTTCACTGGCATCAATTGGAACGCTCATCGCCGAGTTACAGGCCAATGCACCACTTGTACTGACAAACAACAGCGTCCCCACCTGTGCCGCCGGAGTACCCTGAGTACCACCGTTAACGGCTGCAGAACCAGAAAAGCTGTTTGTTCCATACTTAATATAAATACGACCGCCGCCGCCGCCGCCACCACTGCCATTTCCATTGCCGCCATTTGCTGCAATAGTGCCATTTCCAGCCAAGGCGTTTGCAATGATCCAAAGACTGCCCCCTGAACCGCCACCATCACCCGAAGACCAAGCAGGTAAACCATTCGAAGACAAAGTTCCATTCACAGTCAAGGTACCAGTCAACGTGAGCTTCAGCGCTCCTCCACCAAAGCCGCCCATTCCTGAAAAATAAGTAGCCCCCGCCGATCCCAAACTGACCGGATCCACCACGGTTCCGTATATGTTACCGCCCGTGGCTCCCCCACCTTTACCACCATAGCTTCCGCCGCCACTAGAAGTTCCAGCACCCGATCCGCCAGTTTTATTTCCCATTCCATCAAGTATTAAGCTTGCGCCCGAATTGATCGTCACATTGTTAAAGCTGTAGTCACCTGAAGTAAAACTGGAATTCGTCAGAACATAAAGATTGTTGGCTCCCGAATCGATCAACACAGCGGAGCCCACACTACCATTGCGAGTCGAAGTGCCTCCAGCAACGTTCATGGTTCCGGAAAAAGTACTCGACGTGGAATAAGAGACACTGATACGTCCTCCGCCACCAGCTCCGGCACTGGGCGTGTTTGCACCCAATGCTGACAGAGCACCTGCCCCAGCCAGTACAGAAGAACGCAAATATATACTACCACCCGAACCGCCACCTGCGCCCGACATCCCGGTGGTGCCATTGGCCGAGACGTTCCCGTCGATTTGTAAAGTACCTGTTGCCGTCAAATTGACAGCACCACCACCAACACCACCAATATTACTGAAGTAACTGCCACCACCTGATCCCAAGGTGACCGGAGCCAATACATCCCCATAAGGAGTGGCGGGTACAGCCCCGGTGGTTCGCCCCCCATATCCGCCATGCGTGCCACCATTCTGGCTGGCACCAACACCAGTTCCAGCGTCCTGAGCACTGCCCATACCATTCACATTTAAGGTGACACCGGATTGGATCGTAATATTGCGATAAGTAAAACCAGTCGCAGGAACACTGCAGTTTGTGGGAAGGAAAAGATCGTTGTTTGTTGAATCAACAAGGAAAAATGAACCTGGCGTACCTGCGGTTCCTGTACCAACAAGCGTTCCGCCAGCGGCGCTATAGGTTCCCGAGAATGAATTCGCAGTCGCATAGGCGATATAAGCTCTGCCGCCACCGCCGCCGCCACTGCCATTACCACCAGCAACACTTATTGTGCCTGCACCTGTCAACGTACCGACGATTGCATTGATGCTTCCGCCAGAACCACCGCCGGCATTTGCCTGCCCGGCACTTCCAGTAGAAGACAACGACCCGCTGACAGTCAGTGTACCACTGACATTCAAGGTCATCGCACCTCCGCCAGTGCCACCGATATTCGAGAAATAGTTGGCCCCACCAGATCCTAAATCAACCGGATTTGTGGCACTGCCATATCCAACTTTAGGAGAGTTTACTGGAGTACCCCAACCACCAAGCCCCCCATAAGTACCACCGGAGTTACCGTAACCAGTTCCTGCACCTGGGGCATACCCCGTTGCGTTTGCATTCAAAGATCCCGTGATAGTGACAGTCGTTGCATTGATGGTGATCACACCGGTATTGCCGCCGACAATGCTGTCTGCGATCAGGGTGCCGTTCACAGCCAATGCATCAAAATTATACGTCCCGGCCTGAAGCGTGACGTTTGCGCCAGACGCAACGGTGACTGTGCCAGTGTATGTGCCTGGTGATTTACTGATCGTGCCCGACCAGGTCTCATCTGCTTTTGCAATGGCAGATGTAATTAGAATGATTGTTAACAACAACACCTTCACGTTCAAAAACTCCCTCACAGTTTTATCGGTGTTAGGCGGCTGCTAAATTAGCAAATCATGCGATACAAATTGAGCTACTTGCTTACAGCAGTAAACCGTACGCCCATAAACAAACACCCGCTACTTGGCGGGTGTTACCTTGTTTCATTTTCAAATTTGTAATGGTAATTTTATTTTAAAAATCAGGAACTTAGTGAACCAAGCCACTGTCTTCGGGTGCTGATCCTGATGCCAATTTGTCTGCGGCATTCTTCTTCAGCACTTCCAGCATTTCCTCCGAATAAAATTTCCCATCGCGAATGACGGCGTTAATCTTTTTCATATTTCTGACATCATCGGTAGGATCTGCATCCAGCAAAACCAGGTTTGCATTCTTGCCGACTTCCACAGTTCCCATCGTCGAACGTTTACCCAAAAACTCGGCACCGTTCAATGTGGTCATTTGCAAAACTTTTAGAGGAGAAACTCCCGCTTTTGCCAACTGTTCAAATTCTTCATGTAAAGACGCGCCTGGCACAACCCACACTCCGCCCAGGTCTGTCCCGGTCAGCATTTTCACACCCTGCTTATCAAACAGCTTTACCAGCTTCATGTCCATTGCAGACAACTGCCGCAAAGTTTCGCGTGCGACCGGTTTAACTGTTTTCGAAAACTTTGCTGAAACTTCATTCCAATAAGCACGTTGATCACGGGATACAAACTTCAAATCAACATTATTCGCGTACTGAGATTTATCGGCCAACATCATCGCCTGATTGCGTGCCAATGTCGGAACCTGCCAGGATTTCTGCAACACCAATGTTTCAGTCAATTTTTTACATTTGGATTCACTGTAGGTGTCAATGATGGTGCGAGTTTTCAAAAAGGCATTTTGATTCGCCATCAGGCGAACCAATAACGGATTTGCTTCTGCCATTTTAATCGAATCTGCTGTGGCAGAGTTTTTAGTTTCACCAAGTAAAGATTTACGAACGCTGTCCTCGTTAGTGGAGCAGCTGATCAAAATGGTATCCACAGGCCCCAGGCTTTCCATGGAAAGCATCCCTTGTTTCGCAGCCTCTTCGGCATCAACACCCATTGGAATATTTCCAGCGAAATAATCACCAACTTTTTTTGATTCCGTCAATGCAGCAAAAAACACGGGCGGAGCAACATCACCCACACTGACAAAATCAGCACCGGCTTTGCGGTCTCTTTCAACCAAGGCCACCGCTGCTTCTGCAGTTGGTGCATTGGCGCGATTCAACATCTCCCCTGCCAGCCCCAATAGCTCGGGGGAATCGTCAGGCATACGAAGCTTGTTTTCCTTGCGATCCTTCAACTGCTCTTCAGTGCCGGACATTTGTCGATATCCAGTGATACCATATGCCAGCATCACCGCAGAAACTTCCTTGGCAAACGGGCGACCAAGAACATGAGCATGCATATCAAGATATCCTGGAACAACGTACTTGCCGGTCGCATCGATAACTCGCTTGCTACCCTGCTCACCCACCGCATCCGCTGGGATAATTTTTGAAATCTTTCCGCCATCAATCATCAAAGCCATATTGGCCTGAAGCTGACCATTCACGGTGTTAACGATAGTCACACCTTTAACAATGATGCTTTCCTGGATTTTTTTACCTGTGGAAGTTGAAGTGGATTGAGAAGCAGTTCCGCCTCCCGCACATCCGACAAGCGTCGCAGTCAAAACAGAGCCTAGTAGAATCGTTTTCGTCATTTGTTTTTTCATAACAAAAACGATAGCTCTAAAATCAGTGTTTGATAAGAATTTTTGCAACTCCTAAGACGCCATCCACCATAATTTGAATTCCCACGCAAAACGTCAAAAATCCACTTAGTTTATTAAACACCGACAGTGCCTGGGAGTTCAATTTATCAAGGATTGTTGGAGTCAGTGAGTAGCAAAGAAAGATAACCAGGGCCATTATCGCACAGGCCACCGCCGTCGCCAGCAAATTGAACAGATAAATACCAGGATTGGAATGGTAACTGTTTGCACTCAGGGCCATCAAGACGGCGATCGTGCCGCCACCGGTCGTGGTCGGAAATGCCAATGGATAGAACAACATCGACTTAAGTGACTTCTCGCGGGATGAAACTTTTTGATCAACCACTTTTTCCTGATCTTCTGATGGATCAACCGCCGTTAAAATGGAAAAACCCATTCTGGCGATCAGGATTCCCCCGGCAATCTGCACGACGGGAATGGAAATTCCGAAAATTTTGAAGAAAAAACCACCGACCATCGTCACGACCAGACAGATACTCAAGCAATAAAGAGCAATAGCCCCAGCCGCCTGAATTCTTTTTGCGTGTGTTTGTCCCTTCAAAAATGGTCCGACAATCAGCGCCGTACCGAACGGATTCACTGGCGGGAACAATGAAACGAAGCAGACGAAAACGTAATGATAAAATGAAGATAGCGAAATGGATTCCATGAAGAAAAACTACCCGAGATATACGCCTTAGGCAAGTTTATCACTACTTTGAAATAAACTCGACTTAACCGAACTCTACTGACTTAAAACAATGTTTTCGGATTTAATCTTTCAAGCAAGGTGTCCTAAGATTAACAAAGAAACAGGAGGTCGTTGTCATGATGCCTGATTTTAAAAACCAACAAGGAAAAATAGGCTGGATCCTTTTGTGGCTTATTGGCGTGCCCATTCCAATACTTTTAATTTTTTACCTGATCCGCGGCTGCACTTAGTCCACGATTTAGTTTCCAACCATTGAAGAAGAGGGCCCCATTGGCGCAAGCTCCAGGATTTTTTCCTTTAACAACGGAAGATTCAACGGTTTGGGCATATGGGCCTGAAATCCCACTTCCATGGCTTTATCAACATCTTCCTTGGCCACATAAGCCGTCAAGGCTATGGCGCTGGTATTGGCACGCCCATGATGCTCTTCCCAGTCTCTGAGCTTCTTCATTAGCGAAAATCCATCCAAAACCGGCATCCCAATATCACAAATGATAACGTCGTATTGATCCTTCATGGCCAGCTCCAAACCTTGTCGCGGATCACTAGTCCCCTCAACCTCGGCCCCGGATTTTCGCAGCAAATGCTGCAACAAACTTAACGAATCCTCTGAGTCATCAATGGCCAACAAATGCATGCCTTGCAAATTTCTGTTTGAAACAGCTGCTGCCGGCTCCTCCTTCTTTTCAACCGGAGCATCCTCGACGGCACGCAACTGTTGTATAGGCACGTGAATCGTGAATTTACTGCCTCTATTTTTACCGGCACTTTGAACGTCCACAGTGCCGCCGTGGAGTTCAACAATATGCCGAACAATTCCCAGCCCCAGCCCTAATCCCATATGCTCCCGGGTGATGGCGGAATCCTCCTGCCAGAAGCGGTTGAAAACATCTTTTTGATTCTCCATACTGATGCCGACGCCATTGTCCTCGATAATGAATTCAAATTGATCACCCACTTTGTTGGCGGAAATTCTTACTGCCCCCCCGACATCAGTGAACTTGACTGCATTGGAAAGCAAATTCCAAACAACCTGTTGCATCCGATCACGGTCTCCCCACATCCGTCCCAAATTTGGCGAAATATTCATTTCGAGCATCAGTTTTTTTGCCGCGGTGGCAAGACTTAAAGATTCCACACAGGATTCAATCATGTCGTCCAAAGCAAAGAAACTTAGATCCAATTTCATTTTACCGGTGATAATCCGGGACATATCCAGGATCTCCCCAATCAAACGCGTTTCGATTTTCAAATTGGCATCAATGATCTGCAAGGCATTTTGATAATCTGGAGAATTGAAGTCAGATTCCTTCAAAATCTCCATGTATCCAGTGATAATATTCAATGGAGTGCGCAGTTCATGAGACAAAGTCGCCAGGAACTCATCTTTCTTCTGATGAGCCTGCTTCAGACTTTCAATTTTTTGCTGAACAGTTCTTTCCAAATAAGCGTGTGTCGCCACCGACGATATGATATTAGCGATCGCCTTCATGAACTCGATTTCGTCATACTTGAAATTGCGATCACGATGATCATAGATCATCATGACAAGGGGTGGAACATCCACATCCTTGCTGACTATCACGATATTCACACCCGATTTCATCCCCGAATTTCGCATCTGTTGTTTTTCAGCCCCCATCCCCAGGAACTCCAGATCACCAAACAAAAATGGTACACCATTGCGAACCCGCTCAGCGAGGGATTTGAAGGCGTTTTCCACCGGTTCCACAAATTGAACAAAGTCCACAAGCAAAGCATTTAGCAATATATCCCTGCAGCGCAATTTCACTTTTTCCAGATTCACTTCGTTAAGGGCGAATTGACTTAGCTCTGAAAGAAGGGCCGTCTGATGCAGTTGTTGTCTGATTTTTATTTCTGATTCTTTACTTTCAATAGACCGCAACAACGTACGAGCCAGAACTTCCGGTGACAGCTGGGACTTGTTCAAAAAGTCAGACGCCCCCTCCTGCACGGCCTTGATCGTACTTTCCCGGTCATCCAAGGTCGAAAGCACGATGATCGGTATATCACTGGCCACTTTACCAAGCCGAGGCAGGGTTTCATCGGACGAACTGTCCAACAGGTGCAAATCCAAAAGAATGGCGTTGAACTTCTCCTCACTCAGGCGCTGAATGGCCTTTGCAAGAAATGCCTCCCGGGTCACCGATATCTCAAAGGACTTTATATCACGCAGGTACCCACGAACAAGTTCCGCGTGTTCATCACTGCTTTCGATCAGTAGAATATTGATCTTTTTTAGTTCTGTTTCCACGGCTGATTCCACCTTTTTTTAAAAATGACTGAATCTACTGGAAATCCCTAATTTCGCGAGTGACCGGCTCTTCCATTTTTCGCCGCATGGTCTCTGCCATAATTAATTGTGACACACGTAAATGCAGAAGTTGCGCATCAAATGGCTTTTCAATTATTTCGACACTTCCCAAACGAGCCGCCTCGGTCTGAAGTTCCAGAGAGGGGTTGCCAGTTTGCACGATTGCGACTGTATTCACATTTTTTTGACGAGCATGTGCAACCAAAGCAATACCAAAGCCGCCTTCAATATTTTGATCTGTGACAATAACGTCAGGTTTAAGATCCGTCAGGATGACGACGGCCTTATCGAAGTTCGTTGTAAATTCAACGGTTTGAAAAAGATCTTTCAATGAATCGGCAATCATTTCTCCAAGGTCTTGATCATCCTCGACCACCAGAAGATTCATTTTCTGAAGCATATGTTGCATCCTTGTAGAGGTATACCAATAAGACTGATCGTAAGACATAAACTTTGCAACCGGAGTACAAATGGATTTTAACAAAATGTTATTTGCCGAGAAAAGTAAGTTGAATGAACATGTATTGATACATTGGATCCGCTCTTCGAAAACACCTCTCTCTTTCGCACCAGCCATGAGTTTTTTCGTTCTCGGCTTCAAAGATTTACTTCTGAATTTGGAGTATCCCCAAGCAACGACCACTCTCGAGAAAGCTGTCAACCATCACTGCAAAGAAGACCTCGAACACTGGCAACTTTTTTTGGATGATCTTGAAACCATGAACGTAGGGCAAAGTGCCTGGGGTACCAAGACCACCACGGCACTTCGTCAGATTTGGTCCAATGATAACTGGCGGGTTCGCCAGGCCACCTACAAAATGATGTCACTGACATTTCAACAGAACAGCCCGGGGGTCCGCCTGCTGATGATTGAATGTCTGGAGCTGGCTTTTGCCGTATTTATCGAAGCTGTCCGCGCCTCCGATTCACACTCACCTGAGGCATTAAAATATTTTGGGGATCACCATTTCTTTGAGGAAGCCAGTCACCAACAAGGAAGCTGGATTGACGAAACACATCAGCTGGATCTAAATGAACTGCAACTGACGGATGAGGAATCAAAAAATGCAGCCATGATTCTTTTGGAAGTCTTTGAATGGTTCCACTTGATGTTCACTTCCTGGTACAAGCAACGGGCGATCTTTACATCCCCTTCTCAGGTGCCTTTGAAAGAATTGGCTGAGTTGTCACCAAAGGCAATTTGACCCGCATACACACCCCGACTTCACGTTCGAAATCCGGGTCTTTGTACTGCGTTTTGAATTCTATACGTCCGTGCATCATGTCCACGTAGGCTTTAACAAGGGGCAGACCAAAACCTGTCCCCTTTTCATTATGAAGTCCCTTCCGCGTGGTCACTCCAGTAAACGAAAATAATTTGCCCGCTATATTTTCAGGAATTCCAATTCCAAAATCTACCACGTCAATACTCAGGAAGTGCGCATCCTCTGTCAGGCGAATCACAATCTCCTCCCCGCGAGGTGAAAACTTGATGGCATTACTGATCAGGTTTCCCATAACCTGGGCCTGCAACAGTTGTGCATCGATCATCACGGCCGCGCCGAAGTTTCTACGCCGGTCAATAAATCGAACTGTCAGGTTTTGAGCATGCAGTTGTTCCGCGTAATAGGAAACGGCCCCGTGCGCCGCCAAAAGAGGATCAGAAAATTCCATCTCAAGATTCTTCTTGCCCGTGGATACGGCCTGCAGTTCCCGGACTTTTTCAATCGTGCTCATGATATAATGCAATGACCTGCGCAATCTATCCAAAGAAACCGTTTGTGCAACACGCTCCATTTTTGAAATGGACATCATGGCTGTTGTGACCGGCGTCGCCAGATCATGAATCAGAATGGACAGGAGAGCCTTATTCCGATTATCCAGAGCCACCAGCTCTTTGGTTTGCTTGGTGACTTCATCCTGAAGCTTTCCACTGTATTCATGGGCCAATTGCCAAAGAAGAAAACTGGGAAAAAAGATGGAGAATGCAAAGGTCAGCAAAAATGCCATCGTATAACCAAAAACAGCCCCAACTTCACTATGGCGTAAAATCGGATAATCCAGGTAGTGTACCGCCAACAGAAATAGCAGCAGTGCGAGCACGCGAAACCCTTTGGTCTCATCGCGATGATTCTCGTGGCGGAATGAAACCCAGGCGGCCGCAAGCAAAGGCAACGCAATGGCGATGGCGCTAAATATCGAGGCCACCTGATAAGAGGATGTCAGTCTTAATACACCCAAGCCCACGACAACCAACACAATGGGAAGTGCGTAAATCCATCTGCTTCGTCCCTCATTCTTCAGCAGTGCCAGGGTGATTTCATAGTAGACCCAGCTGGCCAGTAAATAAAAGCTAAAGGCCAGCAGCATTTTATAATCGAACCCGACAAATTGGCTTTGCATGAAGAAATTGATCGCCGTTATAACCCAGCTTAAGGTGATATAGCCGAAAATTCGATTCCCGTGAATATACCACAGAGCTGTTGATGTCAGTACGTTGACCAGCATCGTTCCCGAGAATACCAGAACTGTGATGTACAGACTTTCGCTCATGAAACAAGTGTACGCTTCAGAACTATCGTCCCCAACAGAATTTAAGATTTAAAAACAAGACCTGTCAAAGACCATCCTGGGCAACCCCCGAACGAGAAACAGCTTTTAGTTGAGAAAGATTGCGAATCCAGACAACTTTGCTTTTGATATTCTCTCTGTTCAAAATTCGAATAAGCTCCGGTCGCATCAAACGATGAACTGTACCAATGGTTTTATAAAGCTTTTTCGTCTGCGCCCAGGAGATTTCGCTGCAGCCTTCAGGAAGCTCACGGCGGGGACTCCAAAGATTTTGTAACTGCCGCTTGCTGGCCCACCAATAATGCCGCCATAACGGCAAATCAATCATCACGATTCGATCCGCCAGCTGTAAGCGCTTTTCCAAAATATCCAAGGGACCATACCCGTCAATAATCCAGGCATTCTGATTCTGCACATCTGAAATAATGCTAATGGATTCTTTATGGGGCCTGATTTTCATACCAGCAAGAAACTGAATGGAATCAACATGTGTCAAAGGAAGTTTGTGGATCTGTGCCAGGCGTCTCGACAAGACCGTTTTTCCAGCTCCCGCATTCCCAATCACAGCGATTTTTTTTGGCGATTCATTCATACAATGATCTTTAACAAATATAACATCTCAAGGTCAACGTCAGACCTATTCCCTTTTATCCTTTAGACTCTTAATTGGAGGATTAGAATGGAAAGAAAAGCTGAAGTTCTGTGGCGAGGTAATTTACAACAAGGTCAGGGCGAAGTCTCCACTGAAAGTGGTGCCTTAAAAAAGGTGCCCTATTCATTGATGCGTCGATTTGGCAATGAACCCGGAACCAATCCCGAGGAACTTATCGCCGCAGCTCACTCATCATGTTTTGCAATGGCCCTTGCCGCCGCTTTAACTCAGCAGGGAATCACCCCGGAGTCACTGCAGGTGAATGCCGCGGTCAGCATAGAAAAAAATGGCAACGACTGGGTGATAACCCATTCCAATCTGGCTTTAAGAGCCAAAATTCCAGGAATTGATCAAAACAGATTCAATTCAATTGCCGAAGAGGCCAAAAACAATTGTCCTGTTTCACGATTGCTCGATACGGAAATTTCTTTGGATGCCACTTTGGATGAGGGCGAGCTTCGCGCACAGCACTGATGATCAAAGTTAAAGAGTTTACTCCGAAATCAAAAAGTCTGGCGAAGGTTGCGACCAATCCTGACACTAGAGGCAAGACCAAAAAGGATTTGAAGTCGCATTTTGCAGAAGTCGCGGAGGATCTGGGGGATCTTCAGGAACTTATCTTTGCTGAAAGCAAACATAAAGTCCTGATCATTCTGCAGGGGCTCGATACGTCCGGCAAAGACGGTACGGTCGAGCACGTATTCGCCGCCATGAATCCCCAGGGACTTCGCGTCGTCTCCTTCAAAAGGCCCACGCCCAAAGAATTACGTCATGACTATCTTTGGCGTGTCCATGCCAACACCCCCATCAATGGGGAGATCGTGATTTTCAATCGCAGTCACTACGAAGATGTGATCATTCCTGCAGTTCATAAAACTCTTCCTAAATCGCGGATTGAAAATCGAATCCAAGACATCAATGCTTTTGAAAAGATGCTTACCGATGAGGGCGTGACAATTTTGAAGTTCTTTTTGCATATCAGCCTTAAAGAACAGGCCGAGCGACTGCGCGCACGTATCGACAATCCGGACAAGCATTGGAAATTTGAATTAAGTGATCTGGCTGAGAGAAAACTCTGGCCAAAATATCAAAAAGCCTACGGAGAGATTATACACAAGACACACCACAAAGACCGCCCCTGGTACATCATACCCGCCGACGACAAAGACGTACGCAATTTCGTGGTGTCATTTATTCTGGAACAACGTTTGAAAAAACTAAAACCGGTCTTGCCACGTTTTGACAAGGCCACGTTTGAAAAAATCAAAAAAGAGGTCGCCAAGCTCTAGGGGCTCGGCTCGAAATAATTCGGCGCCGGTGGTTGCGGTCGCTTGAACTGACGCTGGTATTCACGGAATATGTCTTCGGCTTTTTGGTAATCAATCCGCTGCAGCGCTTGCTCGACTTTAAGATTTTCAAGATCACGACCGACAGACAGAAACGCAGCAATTCGGTCATCCTCATAGTAGACCACTGCAAAATCATCTTTGCCGGGATCACCCATCAGATCCATCCGGTCAAAACGATCGGAATAACCTATATAACAAAGAATTTTATCAAACTGCTGAGTCCAGAAGAAGGGCACGTCCTGATATCTGGTTTTTGCCCCCAATATATTACAAGCAACAACCTGACCTTGGCGTTCAGCCACTTCCCAATGTTCAACACGGATCAGTCTCTGACTTCGGGGGTCCGGCCACCGCGCAATATCACCAGCCGCAAAAATACCGGGAACACTTGTTTCCAGGAATTCATTCACCACCACACCGTGATCAATATCGCAGCCCGCCTGCTTTGCCAATTCCACATTGGGTTGAATACCCGCTCCAACCACGACGAAATCACAGTCCACAGTCGTCAGGTCATCCAAAATAACCTTGTCATCCAGTATCTCTTTCACAGAATGCCCTAAATGAAAGTGAACCCCATGGGACTCATGCAAGTGCTTGATATAGCTTCCCACATGAATTCCCAGTGTCTTAATCAAAGGCATTTCCTCGGGCGCGATCACATGGACGACAATACCTCTTTGGTTTAAGGACGCCGCAACCTCCAGACCGATAAATCCCGCTCCAACAACTGCCACAGTCTTCGCAGTTTCGCAGGCACTGATAATGGATCGGCAGTTCTTTAAGGTTCTTAGCATCAGGACTTTTTCGCGGTCGATGCCGGGAATTGGAGGTTTTACAGGTTCACCACCTGTTGCCAGCAGCAGTTTATCGTAAAACAATGTTCTGCCATCTGAAAGCTCCACTGACTTTCTGTCAGGTTCGATACTCTTGACGTCCGTTTTCAGACTGATCTGAATTTTATTCTTTTCAAAAAAAGACTCTTTCAATATTGGCAACCATTCCTCAGGAGCTGCACCGGACAGGTAGTCCTTCGAAAGGTTGGTCCGGTCGTAAGGTGCAGAGTCATCGTGACTGATCATCTGAATAGTCCCGGCAAATCCCTGACGTCGCAGCATCGCTGCACAGGATGTTCCGGCAGCACCGCCGCCGACAATCACGACATGCTGACTTTCAGTGCCACGCAAAACTGGTTGCGGAATTTTCTTTTTCCCACGGACGAAAACTTTCTCGTCAACGACTTCGGTCATCCAACAGGCTATCGGCGTCAAGGCCGGGGCTTTTTCTGCTTCGCCGGTTTTTATATTGAAAGTGGAATGGTGCCACGGACAATGAATATGATGCCCCACCAGCAGCCCCTGACTTAAAGGCGCGCCATAATGCGAGCAATTGGCACCCACAGCGTAGATTTCGCCCTCTACCTTCGCCAAAATAACCGCTCTGTCCCCCACATGCCCCAGCAGAGTTTCCCCTTCCTGAATCAGGTCGACCGAAACACCTTTGGAAAAATCAGGCCCGGTAAGTTCTGCGCTTGTACCCATAGGGTGACTCCTTTTTCGTCAATTCAGGAACATTTTAGTATTCTTGCGACAAGGACTTGAGTAAACCTTCACACAGTTGCGAAAAAGCACCATCACGTCCTGTATCATTGTGAGATTCCACCGGACTTGTGTCGGGAAGGCATAAACAATCGACTCGCATTTACCGAAAAAGAAATGATGATATTTCCCGGAGGCAGAAGTTGAAACAGTGGATGAAAAAGCTGGTTGATCAGTTGGACATGGACTGGGGATCCGCACCTCATAATAAAGAATCCAAAGGCAAAGACGGCCCGATGCTTTCCGAAGATCGTGCCACTTTGTTGTTTATTTTGGATGTTCTTAATAAGAATCTGTTCGAGGTTCAAAATCACTCTGTGCGCAAGGTGCGCGCAAAGCTTGATACCGTTGCCAAAGAACTTATGACTATGGAAGGACAGGAATTGGAAGATGCTCTTTTCCGCTTCCGTCAGTTCTTCTCCAGCTACCGCATTGATGAAACAACTTATGTGCAAAACACATTCGATGATTTCAAACGCATCATTTGGGATTTTGCCGACAACCTGGGCGACGAAGTCGCGGCCGAAGCCACCTCTGAAGGTCAGGTCAATGCCAGCCTCGCTCAGCTCCGTGAAGCCGTGGAATCAAACTCCATTGAGGACCTGCGTGCGAAATCCCGGGAGTTCATTGATTTCTATTTAAAGCATCAGACAAGCAATAACGAACGACGCTCGAAACGCATGGAATCGGTCAAGAAAAGCCTATCGACAGTTAAGAAGCAGCTTATGGAAGCCAATCGCACTATGCGTTCAGATCATTTGACTGGCGCCCATAACCGCAAGAGCTTTGATGAGCAGGTCAAACGCTACATCCAAATCAACCAATTGGATCACGATCCGGTGACCATGCTGCTGTTTGATATCGACTTCTTTAAAAAGATCAACGATGCCTACGGCCACGATATTGGCGACTTCGTATTGCAGCAATGCGTGCGCCTGCTACAGGAAAGCTTCAGCCGTGAGGTCGACTTTGTTGCCCGCCTGGGCGGTGAAGAATTCGCCGTAATCCTGCCAGGCTGTGACACCCAAGCAGCTATTAAAATGGTGGATGAATGCATGGCCAAGATCCGCAAAGAGGTCTTTGTTCACGGAAATCTGGAAATCCGCTTCACCGTCAGTTTGGGAATCGCCCAGCTTGAAGCCGGGGAAACTCCAGATGGCTGGTATAAGCGCGTGGATGAGGCCCTGTACACTTCCAAACAGACAGGTCGCAACAAACACACCGTTGCCAACCCACCAGGAATTAAAAGAGTCGCCTAAATCCCAAAAGGTACGCCGTACCTTTTGGGGGGTGTCCCCCGTAAAAATCCCTGTTCCATCATAAGCAAGTATCGCAGTCAAATAAGAGGAACTTTTAAACCGGTGTTTAAAAGTTAGTGATGTATGTCGTCTTTTAGACAGCTGAAATGCGTTTTACGCTGTTTAAGGATTTGTAAACACAAGTGACAAATCTCCGAATGAGACCCCATTAGATTTGCTTATACCTGGCCCGTCCCATGCATTAGCCCAAGACAACGGGGGCAATCATGAGATCACTGAATCTAATTCAAAAAACTTTCTTTGGAATCCTCTCTGCCACCCCTGTGTTCTGGCCTGCAGTAGCGCAACCACGCACGCTGGAACCAGATCGCGATATCGTGATTGCGATCATCGATACCGGTGTCGACATCAATCACCCACTTATAAAAGACAATCTTTGGTTGAACCCCAAAGAAAAAACAAATGGTTTGGATAACGATGGCAATGGATATGCCGGGGATCTCCATGGATGGAACTTTGTTTCTGAAAACAATGATCTTTCAGACCAGCACGGGCACGGCACCCATATTGCCGGAATCATCCGTCAGCGCACACTTTCAAAGCGTGTGAAATTTATGGTTTTGAAATATTATGATCCAGAACAATCAGGTCGGGTGAATTTGGTCAATACCGTTCGTGCAATACGGTATGCGATCAAAATGAAGGCCGACATTATAAACTATTCTGGCGGTGGCGACACACGCAGTGCTCTGGAAGAGCAGGCAATCCGTGAAGCTCAAGAGAAAGGAATTCTCTTTGTCGCTGCCGCCGGTAATGACGGTCGCAACACCGATAAGATGGGGTACTATCCAGCGGGCTATAATCTGCGCAACATCATTTCCGTCGCGGCCCTGGATACGAATCGTCATCTCATTGACAGCAGTAACTACGGATCTAAAAGTGTGGATATCGCGGCCCCGGGCAAGAACGTATATTCTTCCCTGCCCGGCGGCCAATTTGGAATGATGACCGGCACCTCACAGGCCACCGCCTGGGTCACGGGGCTTGCCGCAGCACTTATGCTGCAAAACCCTGACTTGCGTGATCCTGAGTTAATCAAACTAAAACTGGAAACCGAAGGCATCCGCGATGAATCTTTGGCAGGAAAGCTAAAATCCAACGTGCGCATTACCTCTTTACAGAATGATATCTCGAGCCTATAAATTAAGTATTGAGCGCAATTGAATTCACCCCACAAGGGCCTTTTCCACTGATCAACGATGACGAGCACTCCTATCAGGAAGCTCAGGAACATTCTGTTGTCGTGGATGAGTGGCTGGGTTTTAAAACTGCCGAAATCGAGCATGCACTCTTAAGTTCACATAAGTACAACATTCAGGCAGATCAGAATATTCCAGTGAACTTCTGGCGTGGACTTCCAGTTCAAGCATTGCAAACACCCTACACCGAGATCCGTCATATCCTGCATTTACTGAATCCTCAAAAAGGTCAGCACATCGTTGATCTGGGCTGCGGATATGGTCGTATGGCCTTTGTGGTGGGAATGCACTATTCCGATGTTCACTTTACCGGCTATGAATTAGTGGCCGAAAGAGTCGACGAGGGAAATCGCATTCTGCAAAAGTTCAACTTTCCCCTTAGCACAATCAAGACTCAGGATTTGACAGATCCACTCTTTAAACCGGTCTCAGCGGATTACTATTTTATATTCGACTTTGGCAGCGCCCCTGCGGTGGATAAAACGTTAGAGGACCTGAAAGCCATTGCACGCCAACGTCCCATTCAGGTCGTAGCGCGAGGCCGTTACATCCGCCATCGCATTTTTCAGGCTCACCCCTGGTTGGCAGAAATCAATGAGCCAAGGGTCTTTGATCACTTTACTATCTTTAAGTCTTGAGCAACTGACGAACAGCATTGGACTTTGACTGGCCTTGTTCTGCCAGGACATGAAGCTGATCATAAATTCATGAACACACTCTTCAATCGCTCAGAAAAACTAGACAGCTGGTACGAGAAAAATCTGCACCTGAACCGCGCAGACACGGGTGGATTCGTAGGCGAGCACATTGAGATGATGGATGGGGAAAACGCGCAAATGTTGAGCTTTAAAGTTCACCATCTGGCACCATTGATTCAAAATCTTGCCGAGTCCGGAATCAGAATCGTGGACCATATTGATGAAAACTCCAAGGGCCGATTTGCCTGGTTCTATGATCCGGAAGGCAACAAGATCGAAGTGTGGGAGCCTTGGGACGAGTCACTCAGTGTGATCGACCTGCCCGAGCCCGACTAAGTTTTAGTCAGTCAGGTAATTCCTTTCCTGATATCTGCCTCCTCTGCCTCCAAACGGCCTGTACGCCATTTCAACTGGCCACAAGTTTGCAGAATCATTCGGCGATATTAAATGTGAAGGAATCAAAATGACGTTTGTGATACGTACTCTGTTTTTCTCTGCGGCACTTCTGTGCTCGATTTATGTTAAAGATGCCAAGGCCGAGAGCATCGTTCTTTCTGACATTCAAACACCGGTAAAGAACCAGAAAAAACGCGACACTTGCGCTTACTTTGCAGTGAACGCACTGGTGGAGAGCACCTTTAAAAAGCTCACTGGTGAAGATTACGATATCTCTGAAGAGTTCGAGATCTTCCGCCACAAAGTGGCCAATGCATGGCGCCCTGAAGTTGAGTTTGGGAATACCTATGACCTGCTTCAAACCATCAAGTCCGACATGTATGTCTACGAAGAAGCTCAACTTCCTTACCAGGAAGACAGCCCTGACTTCACTAAACCGCTTACTTCCCAACAACTGGGATTCTATGATCTGCGCAAACAAAATGTACCCAAAGTGCAAATCCGTAGTTTGAGTTTCAAACAACTGACGCAAATGTTCGTGCAAAGACCCTGGTCTGATCACGTGATGAATGAAATCAAACAGGGTCGCTCTGTGGTGGTTACACTTAACGTGGCAATTCCGCACATCAATGACTCCAAGGGTACATTCACCATGACCCCTGAAATCGCAGAGCAATGTGCAAGCGCAAAAATCCCGTGTGGCGGTCATGCGATTCTGCTAATGGGTTACGACTCAGACCGTCGTTTGTTCATGTTCAAAAACTCCTGGGGCCCTGAATGGGGCAACCAAGGTTACGGTTTTGTGACCTTTGACCACGTTGATAATTACTCAGATCAATTCTTGACTGCGTATTTTGACAAGTTAACCTCTCCTTCAGTGAAACGAGTTGGACAGTAATTCAAACTGAAGAGATGGAAATCATGAATCAGCAACAAACTGACTTTGACGAAGCGAAATGGTTCCATTTATTTAAGAACAAAGCGCGGGTGCTGTATCCAAACTCAGACCCCGCACATGATTTCCTGCACATCCAACGCGTCGTAAGCACCGCTAAATCCCTGTGTGCTTCTGAACAAGGCCGCTGGGAAGTGGTCATGCCTGCGGCCTTCTTTCACGACTATATCAATGTGCCCAAAGGTGATCCCCGTCGCCCCTACGCTTCTGCACTTTCTGCCGAAGCCACCATTGAATATTTAAAATCAGTCCACTATCCCGAAAAGTATTTCGATGCTATACGCCACGCCATCGAAGCACACAGCTTTTCAGCCAACATCACACCCACAACTCTGGAAGCCAAAATTGTTCAGGATGCCGATCGCTTGGATTCCTTGGGAGCCATTGGGATCGCACGGTGTTTTGCCACCAGCAGCTTAATGAGTCGACCGTTCTATGCCGAAGAGGATCCCTGGGCGGAACAGCGTTCATTGGATGACAAAAACTATGGCATTGATCACTTCTATCAAAAATTATTTAAACTTATGGATCTGATGAACACCGAGACGGCAAAAAAAGAGGCCGCTCATCGAGTGACCTTTGTCAAAGAATACCTGGCCCAAATCAAACGCGAAATTTGAATTAAACTTCCTGAATCTGAACAATAGCAGGCAGTTGGAAATCAGCAGCATTCGGAGCTTTTGAGAAATCAATTTTGAAGGCTCGAAGGGCGATCGAATCTTTACCTGTCCACGGCTGCTTGGAGCCGTACAAAGCATCGCCCACAATCGGAAATCCGTGGCGACTAAGATCAAAACGCAATTGATGAGATCTTCCCGTGACTGGTTGCAAATCCCATTGCAAATATCCCTTGTCGTTGATCCCTAAAAACTGGGCCAGGGTCAAAGAGTCTTTGCCTTCGGGACTTTCAAAGGCCCGGCGCTTGCCACGTAAAATTCGGGACTTCCATTCAAACTTCTGCCCCTCGCTCACCGTGAACTTTTCACGGGAGTTTTTAACATTTTCAGGGATATGAGAAAAATCCTGGGCCGTTGTAAGCGCACGGTAGGTTTTGCTGACAGTTTTATTTTCGAACCAGGCGTTGGCTTTACGATGCGCCTCGGGATTCTTGGCGTACATAACCAAACCAGACACTTCAAAATCCAGACGATGCACCGGAAAGATTTGAACACCCAGCTGCTTTTGCAGTGCGATTCCCAGACAGTTGCGCTCGTCTTCGGCCCCCATGCGACTTGGTGTCGACAGCACTCCTGCTGGCTTATCGCAGATCACAAAATGGCAGTTCTCTAAAACGATCTGAATCATTTTTTATTAAGGCCGATCAAAAAGATCTCTTTGGAAATCTTGCGAGTCGAATCTGGTTTCATCACTTCGCACTTGGCAAAGGACTTTTTGATTTCTTCGCGAAGCTTGGCAAAGTCATCACTGTGAAACAGTTTGCAGACAAAGTGACCGTCTTTACGCAAAAACTTACGAGCCACGTCCAAGGCAAGCTCACACAATTCCATAGAACGTGCCTGGTCAGTCATACGAATGCCTGTTGTCTTGGGTGCCATGTCTGACATCACGATATCAAACGGAGGTTGGAAGCCATGCTCAGTGAAAATTTCTTCAAGATTCAAATCACGCAGATCCGCCTGAATGAAAACCGCATTGGGAAGCTTTACTGTCACAGGACTCAAATCCACACCCAACACACGCCCCTTGGGACCAACAACTTTAGATGCGTATTGAGACCAGGAACCGGGAGAAGCCCCCAGATCCAAAACTGTCTGACCGCTGCCTTTAAAGATTTTGTATTTCTTGTCGATCTCTTCAAGTTTGAAAACGGAGCGAGCCGCGAAGCCCTCTTCTTTTGCTTTTTTAAAGTATCTATCGCGCGGATTATAAGTCATATCGTAGGGTTATGTCCGCTTAAGGTTGCAAAGTCCATTATTAAATTTCACATTCCCTTTTCGCGCCGAATGCTTTAAAAAAGATACATTCCAGGAGGCCTTAATTGAATCTGATCATCGCTATGAGCATTTTCTTCGTCATCATCACCATGATCTTTGTGGCGATCGCTGTATTTTTGCCGGAATGGATGGGAATTACCGGGAAAAAAGCCAAAAAAATTATCGAGGAACAGCAGTCGACCATTCCTGAGGAGACTTCAACTTCCGACAAAGCCCCTCAAACAAACAAGAATAACGAAGAGAATAAACCTTAGTGCTGGTTTTTTGGCTCTTTAACCATAGCCAGCAGACCACCACCCACAACGAATAACACCAATAAACCAATCATCCCCAGGCGTGAATTGCCGGTGATCGTGACTGTGAAGGCCACAATAAGCGGCCCCAAAATCGAAGCAAATCGTCCCACAAGGTTGAATAAGCCAAAGTACTCGCCACTTTGTTTTTTTGGCGCCATCTTACCAAACATAGAGCGGCTGAGTGATTGAACTCCCCCCTGTACCATTCCTATGATCACTGCCAAAAGATAGAAGTGCCATGCCTGACTCATCCACATCGCCGCCACAACTGTGATTCCATAGATGACAATACAGCATAAAATTGGCGCCTTGGTGCCGAAACGTTTGGTCACCGTTCCAAAGAAATAAGCACAAGGAAAACCGATAAACTGCGTGATCAGCAAAGCCGCAATTAAATCCTTCGACCCCAGTCCGATGGACATTCCATAATCCACGGCCATGGTCATCACAGTATAAACACCATCGATATACAACCAGTAGGCCATCATGAAGATAAGCAGATTGCGTTCCTTGAACATCAGTTCTTTAAAGGTCGCCTGGAGCTTCACGATACTGCGATTGGTGAGCTTCCAAATATTTTCATTTGAAATTTCAACCGGCGGTTCTGGGACATTACGAGCCAGTGGCATCGAGAAAACAAACCACCAGACAGCCACCGTCATAAAGGAGATCTGCACCGCCTGAGTACCATCCTTCAGACCAAACCAGTGGGGATTCAAATGCATCAACACATTGACAAGAAAAAGAACACCGCCGCCCAAGTAGCCCAGCGAGTACCCCAGTGAAGAGACAAAATCCATCTCCTTGGGTTCCGCCACATAGGGAAGCAGGGATTCATAAAACACACAACTTGCATTGAACGCCATCATGGCAATGCCATAGGCCAAAATAGCACTCCACCAATCCCCGGCCGGAATGAAAGTCATCCAGCCACAGGCCACAACCCCGATCATCATAAACGCCAGACAGAATAATTTTTTGAAGCCTTTAAGATCTGAAATCACACCCAGTGTGGGACTGAGCATAGCGATCACCAGACTGGAAATGGAAATGGCCGTCCCCAAACGTGCTGTGGTCACTGTCGGATCAACACCCTGACTCCAGTACATTTTAAAGAAGACAGGAAAAAATCCCGCCATGACTGTGGTGGAATAAGTACTGTTCGCCCAATCGTAAAGAGCCCAACTAAATATCTTTTTCTTACGGTTATCCATGATCAAAGCAGATCATAGTTTCTGACTGAAAGGGAGCCCACATCGTGTCAAAAAAAACGCTGGCTTCCCAGCCAGCGTCCATTTCAGATTACTTTTTGACTTCCTCCGCCACTTCATTGGGCCGGCCCAAATCATTGTAGAGATTTACCGCCCCGATGGCCGTCAGTGCAACACCGATAGCCACATACATTACCACTGCTTTCCGATTTTGGTTGAATACATAACTAAATACGCCCGCGATCACTATTAGTGGCCCCATAACAACCATGGACGAAACAATCTGACGGAGTGCAAACACTCCCAACTCAGAATTCATAACCCCCGCCTACGTTCAAGTTTGGTTACTCTTTCCTACAATCTTCTATTTTCCGTATAACTTATCGGCAGGACTTAAGTGTGCTTAAGTGAATTTAATTTAAAACCAGTTCGCTTTTACGACTCAAACAAGGAAAGCGCGATGGATGGTTTTGATACAACCGTCAGGTGATTTAAACCTTGTGCTAACAGCAGAGGATGGGCCAAGCCTTCGAATATTTCCATGTGCCGCGCCCCCAAGACCACTTCGTCGCGGTCGCCGCTAATAAGAGATAAGGGGGTGTTTCCTGCATGCAGTCTAAGAAGCAAATCTTCGGGAACTACCGCTGCACGAATAAACTCCGCACTGTAATGAGTTTTCTCTTCCCCTGTTTTAAAGGCTTCGGGGTAATTGACTGAAAAACCGTCTCGATTCTGATCAAAGATAATCCAGCCGCCAAGGTCCTCTGTCAGAGCGTGAAACGATTCCGGCAAATAGGGAGCAATTGCCACGAATCTTTTAAACTGCTGGCCAACATCACTGACAGCAATTCGCAGAGCAAATCCACCTCCCAGCGAATGCCCGGCAAGGGTCATGTTTTTGACCGAATACTTCATGCGAAGGTGAATGATCAATTCTTCAAGATCGATTTCAAGCTGATTGGGAGCGATGTTATCAGAGGCTGAAAGACTGGCACCATGACAGCGAAAATCCGGCGTCACCACTTGTGCAAAACCGGCCCCGGTAATGGCACTGGCCAGGGAGCAAAGGTAACGACTGTCCCCGCCCACACCGTGATACAGAATCACCAGGTTTTCAGAACGAGCGGGATAAAAACGATATGACAATAGATCCTTTTGACGAGTGCGAAAAACCTCCTGCGGAGCCAGGCGGTCCACAGGGATTTTAAAATCGCGCAGGTCAAAGGCGAGCTTCATTAGCGAGCGCCCGCTTCCTGTTTCTTTTTATGAAGGTAGTAGTCGTAATCACCCTCGTAGATACGAAGTTGATTTTTATCAACTTCAAACACGCGGGTTGTGACTTCACGCAAGAAGTGGCGGTCATGCGATACGATCATCACTGTACCAGGGAAGTTTTTGATGGCCTCAAGCAAAATTTCACGAGACACGATGTCCAAGTGATTCGTCGGCTCATCCAGGATCAGCAAATTCACAGGTTGAGCCAGGATCGTTGCCAATACCACGCGGGACTTTTCTCCCCCGGAAAGGATCGAGATTTTCTTCTCAGCTTCCTCGCCTGAAAATTTAAAGGCACCCAACAAAGAGCGCACTGTGCCCATCCCGGCATTCGGCATGCGCGAGTGAACCTCGTCCACGATCGTCGCCTTCGGATCAAGAACATCCAAAGAGTTCTGAGAGAAGTAACCCAGGTTGATGGATGCACCCAAGGCACAAGTGCCTTCTGTAGGATCCGCTTCACCAGCGATAATTTTTAGCAGTGTGGATTTACCCGCACCGTTCACGCCGACAACCGCAATACGGTCCATGCGTTTAACCAGGGCATTGGCACCGGAGAATACGTTCTTCTCTTTGCCATCATCGCGCTTCCAGATCTTGGAAAGACCTTCAAACTTGACAACCTCATCCCCACCACGTGGCGGTGTCGGCCATACGAATTTGATTTCATTCTCTTCAACCGGAACCTCGATACGATCAATCTTTTCCAATTTTTTAACACGCGATTGAACTTGCGCCGCGTGAGAAGCACGGGCTGCAAATCTGGCAATAAACTCTTCCTCTTTCGCCAGCATATCTTCCTGGCGTTTTGCTGCCGCGATCAATTGCTCCATACGGATGTCGCGCTCTTTTTCGTAGAAGTCGTAGTTACCACCGTAAACAGTGATGGTCTTGTTCGCGATTTCAACGATTTTAGATACGATGCGGTTCATGAAGTCACGGTCATGCGACGTCATCAAAACAGCACCTTTGAAGTTTACCAGCCACTCTTCAAGCCAGATGATGGATTCAACGTCCAAGTGATTCGTCGGCTCGTCCATCAGCAGGACTTGCGGGTTCATCACCAGAATTTTCGCCAAAGCGATACGCATTTTCCAACCACCAGAGAAGCTCTCTGTGGGACGGTGATAATCATCAGGACCGATACCAAGACCAGTCAGGATTTCAGCTGCACGGGATTCCAGGTCGTAACCGCCAAGGCGTTCAAACTCACCCTGCATTTCCCCGTACACTTCCAGGATCCTCATCATCTCATCCGGATCCAAATCAGGATCAGATAGCTTCGCTTCGTACTCCTGCATCTTGACTTGCATGTTTCCGATGTTGCCGACGGCGGACTTCACTTCCTCAATCGCAGAACGCCCACGCATGTCTTCGATATTTTGAGAGAAGTAACCGATCACAGTTCTATCGGATTTGGAAACCGTTCCGTCGTAACCTTCCTCACCCGTGATGATACGGAAGATTGTGGTTTTTCCTGTCCCATTCAAACCCACCAGACCGATTTTCTCGCCGTCGTTGATTTGGAAGTTACCGTTACGATAGAGAACTTTGTTCCCCTGCTGCTTTGTGATGTTTGATAAGTGAATCATGGTCCCTTTTATAGCTCGAATTTCATCGAGATGCGCCAAAATTTTTAATTATTTACATCCAGGAACTCGAGGCCCCCGTTTGCCAGGAATTTAGGCAACTTAAAAAGTATAACTGACTTTCCCTTAAGGTGCGCGAGTTCTGATGACCGATACCCCCGGAAGGTCAAGCCAGGTGCTGGTCTTCGGCTCAAGTGCCAGAATGGAATCAGGTATCGCGAGGTGGACTTATTTACTCGCATTCCACGAGATGCTCTATAACCGTCGAGAGCTGTGTAAGTGTCTGAAATACTCTCAGTTTCTGCAAATAGTTCATTATTATTGCAATTAGGGAATATATACTGAGCTTTTAAGCTTGAGTTCGTGTATCTTCCGGCCTTCTTTGAGCATATACCAATACCCCAAAAAGTTTTGGCCCTTTGGTTAAGTGCTCCACTAACTGAAAGGCTCCCTGTGACTCCTCCTTTAACTACTGTCGATACATTTGAAAGCTTTGGTCTTAGCGCTCCGTTGATGGATGCGATGAAAGACATGGGCTTCTCAACTCCGACGCCCATTCAAAAACAAGCTATTCCTTTGCTATTAGGCGGAGCGAACGATTTTATCGGTCTCGCTTCTACAGGAACTGGCAAAACTGCTGCGTTTGGTATTCCACTTATCGAAAACCTGGATGCTGCAATCAAAGACACTCAAGCTTTGGTTCTTTCCCCAACTCGTGAGTTGGCATTGCAAGTGGCAGAGCAATTGGCTTTGCTAGGTAAGAAAAAAGGCATCCGCGTAGTAACAATCTACGGTGGCGCTTCTTACCGCACGCAACTTGATGGCATCAAACGTGGCGCCCACATCGTGGTGGCGACTCCGGGCCGTTTGGTTGACTTCCTTGAGCAAAAAATGATCAAGCTTTCCAAAGTTCAAACTGTGATCCTGGATGAAGCGGACGAAATGCTTTCCATGGGTTTCAAAGACGCTTTGGATTTCATCCTTTCTGCGACACATCCAGACGACGCCGCCTCCAACGAGCGCGCAGCATGCAGAACTTGGTTGTTCTCTGCGACAATGTCGACTGAAGTTCGCCGCATCACTGAAAAGTACCTGGAAAATCCGGAAACAGTGGCGGTAAACAAAGTAGGCTCCACTGCTGAAACTATCGAGCAAGTTTACTACACAGTTAAAAACATGCACAAAACAGAAGTTGTTTCTCGCTTGTTGCAAACGTTGCCAGAGTTCTACGGTATCATCTTCTGCCAAACTAAAATGGAAGTTGCTGATCTATCTGACACTTTGTCTCAACGCGGTTTCGCAACAGATTCTTTGCATGGTGATAAATCCCAGCAAGAGCGTGAAGCGACTTTGAGAAAGTTCAAATCCAAGCAAGTTAAAGTAATCGTGGCGACTGACGTTGCAGCTCGTGGTTTGGACATCAAAGACCTTACACACGTTGTGAACTACAACTTGCCGTGGGATGCTGAATCCTATGTTCACCGTATCGGTCGTACTGGCCGTAACGGTCAAAAAGGAACAGCGATCACTTTGGTGAACTCTGACCAATTGACTCTTCTACGCCGTGTAATGAACACGACAAAAGCGACTTTCACTAAAGGTGTTGTACCTTCTGCTGACGAAGTGGCTGGCCTTAAAATCAAGAACGTATTGGATAAAGTGGGCGCAATGAAAGAGGAAGACGCTTCCCTTCAATTGGCTGCTGATTTGATCCAGGACTTGACTCAGGCTGATGACATCAACTTCAAAGATCTTTCCAAAGAGGACTTGCTAGCACGCTTTATCGTGGCGTACTTCCCTGACGTATTCGTTAAAAAAGACCTGATTTTGGATTATATGGGCGATCGTATCCCTCGCGAATTGTTGCCTCGTGATCCTAACGACAACCGCTTCACGCGTGGTCGTGATGGTGGCGGCCGTGATGACCGTCCTCGTACAGGTGGCGGCTTCCGTGGCAACCGTGGTGGTTTCCGTGGCAACCGTCGTGACGATGGTGACCGTCCAAGATTCAGCGACCGTTCTTACCAAAACGACGCTCCAAGTGAAGGTGCTGGCGCACGTCGCAGCTTCCGTGGCGCAGATCGTGATGGCGGCCGTGATGAAAACCGAGGCAACCGTGACAGCCGTCCAGCCCGTGAAGGTGGCGCTAGCGCTTCTTTCCGTGGTGACCGTGACAATGGTGGCGGTTCTTTCCGTAGCCGTGACAACGGTGGTGGCGAGCGTCCAGCACGCCGTCCATCTTTCAACAGCGACACTGACGAGAGCCGTGGCAATCGTTCAGAGCGCAACGACCATCCAGGGATCAAAAGAACCCGCCCAAGCAGCGGTGCTTCTGCTTCCCGTCGTTTCCGTGATTAATTAGTTATTAAAGTCTCTATGTGGGCGACTTCAAGGGTCGGTGAAAATTCACCGGCCCTTTTTTTTGGTCCTGCCGGAAACGGTAACGCAAAGTTCGTCGGTGTCTCAAATTTAGACAGCCCAAACCGGCCTCAAACCGAAATCGTGAGGTCTTGAGGTGGCACCTTACCTGCAATTGCTAGGAGCCATGACAAAGCTAAACAAGAAAACACTCATTTTAGCCGGCCTTATAATCTGCAATTTTTCAGCTGCTATGGCATCTGTATCATCGTTCAAAAACACGACGATCAGTGACGAAGCCTACGAAATGGAATCAGAAAATCTATCCGAACAGGATGCGGCAGCCATTGACGTTTCCCGATCCCTGAAGAAGATCGGCGCCGATAAGGTTTGCTCCTCCCTGGTTGTCGACAAGGAACAGGAAGGCCGTTACTACAAGGCCGTCGAAAAAGCTTTTGGCAAATACCAATTTCCACTTCTGTTGGAAGGAACTCGGGATTTAAATGCCGCTTGCCCTAAATACCCGACTCTTTCGCAAAAAGAGAAAGAGGAAGTCTGGACCGTTATTCTGGGAGCCACTTCGTTTTATGAAAGCTCCTGCCGCCTTTTGGGTGCTCGCCAAGGTGGGCCTAATGGACAGCTGGGTGGACCTTTTCAGCTTCACGTTGGCAAGGAAAGAAACTACGGAAAGCTTTGCCGCAATGGAGATGCACTAACCAAGGACGAAAACCGTTTTATCCCATGTGTACTATCCATGCTTGAAGGATATTTTGGAAAACAGCAGAAAAAGGGACAAGAAATCAAATTATTCCCTCCTCGCCAGGCCAGTGCAACATACTGGGAAGTTTTGCAATCGAATGCGGCTAAACATCATCGCGTGACAGTCACAGACGCCCAAGGAGGCAAAAAATTGGTTCGCGGTAACGGGTCTGATTTCGTAAAAATGGCGATCAAGGACTACAAGTACTGCCACTAACAAGAATTTTTAATAAAAAAGGCTGTCATTAAGACAGCCTTTTTTTATGCCGCACGCGGAAAAGACAAGAGCGCGGCTTTCAGGTCATCCGCCACTTCCAACCCCCGCACAATTCCCATTCTTAACAGCTTTTCACGCAGTGGACTTTTCATTGAGCAAAGTCTCAAGTCCGCCGGCTTTGCGCGGATGTCCCTTTGTAATTGGGCAAAACTTGCTAAGGCCTCCGTCGAAATTCGGTCAATGTTTTGAAAATAGAACACGACCTGCCGCACTTCCTCTTTGGAAAGAATTTCCTGACGACAGGCTTCCAGTGCCGGTACCACCCCGGGAGTCATTTCCTCTCCGGTAAAGGACACCACGAGCATCCTGTTCTTATGACTTATACTGTAATTAAACGACTTCTGATCTTCCAACGTACTGCTCCTCGAAATCGGTTAGGTTTATTTTGTTTTGTAAACTCAGTTTAGCAGCTCAAAATCAGTTGAAAAGAATTCCCCTCACCCGATCTCAAAGCCACACGAAAAAGTGAATTGTTTTACGATGTTTAGGAGAGTTTAGTTCTTATTTTCAGAGATAATTTGACTTCTAGTTAGGTACCAAATAATTTTTGAACCCTCTAAGGGGACTCAGATGAATCATTCCAAAATGAGAAACTTGGCAGCTATCGTAATCGCGACGGTTATCACCGCAACTTCTTTCGCGGCGAAACCATCGCAACCAACTTCTATCACAATCAACCCACGCACTTTGAAAACACGTTTGCTTGAAAACAACGTGGATCTTGCAGTGCAAATGAACAATGTCTTCAAAGCAAAAGACTCTGTGGATCGCGCCCGCCGAAATCTGCTTCCAGGCATCAACCTGGGCGCAGCCATTGACAGCAGTGCGAGCTTTTCACTGGCTTCAGTAACAATGCTTTTGCCATTTCTGCTTCCAAGCAAATGGCTGGATCTGCGCGAAAGCCAGCATGTACTGAATGCTCAGGGTGAGTCTTACTACATCTCCCAGTTGAACACGTATTCCTCCGCTTACTCTTTGTATTCAACTATCCAGGGTGACATCGAACTCCGTTCGATTCTTCAATTCCAATACGAGAACTACAAAAAGATCGAAGACATGATCCAAATGGCTGTGGATGCCGGCATGAGAGAAAAATCTGAACTTTTGCAAGTTCAGGCACAAACTCAAATGTCCAAAATCCAAGTGTCACAAATGGACGTTTTGATCCTTCAGGAAAAAGCGGCGATCCGCGAAATGCTGGCTTTGCCACTTTCCACGGATATCAAAATTGAATCCTTCCACATCGGTTCTTCCTCTGCTGAAAAAGAACCTTTGCAAAAAACAGTGGACCTATCCTTGTCCCGTTCACCGGAACTTCGCCAGCTTTCCTCCATGTTAAAAGCGACTGAAGCCGGTAAATGGAGTGCATTCTGGTCCTTCCTGACGGGCGCAACTTACGGCGCATCCCGCGGACCTACGGGTGCCTTTGCAGACGCTGAAGGCGGTGGTTCTGCAACTTTCAATTTCGGTAACTTCCTGATCCTGAAAATCGGTAACCGCGAATTGGATGCAATCCGTCTGCAAAAGAAACAGATCGACTTTGACCAGGCTAAAATGGTTGAAACGACTGTGGGCTCATTGCGTGAAAGCCAAATGCAATTGTCGCTAGCAAGACAAGCTGAAGCAAACCTGGAAGCATTGTACGATGCTGAACTTCAAAAGTTCCAAATGGGCGCGACAGACTTGTTGCATGTTCTAAGTGCAGGTAACAACCTGACTGCTGCCTATACGAATCGCGTAAAAGCTCAGACAAACCTGGACACATTGCGCGTCGGTTTGCACCGCATGATGATCACCGACCACTTCGGTCTGATCCAAAAGTGCCAAATCTATAAAAAAGGCACTGGCGGACTTACAGGTAAATTGGGACGCATTTTCAATCCTAAAAAGGACAGCATGTCCTTGGACCAAGCTTGCGGTCCGCAAGTCAGCGAAAATTAGTAGCTAGTTCGGAGATCTTAGCATAGGATCTCCGACATATATGGGAACTCCAGTACAAGACGTTGTAATTATCACGACCGGTGGCACGATTGAGAAAACCTATAATGAGTTCGATGGCTCATTAGAGAATCGTGGCACCAGCATCAAGAACCGCATTCTTTCCAAATTGCGTTTACCCTATACAAATATTTCGGTTTACCCTTTGCTTAGCAAAGACTCTTTGTACATGAACGACGAAGACCGCTCTTTGATCTGCGCTACCGTCAAGGACCAGATGCAACGGGGCTGCCCGATTGTCGTTCTTCATGGAACCGATACCATGCATATTTCCGCTGAATACTGTTTCAAGGAAATTGGAACTCCCAGTGTACCTGTGGTCTTTACCGGGGCGATGATCCCTATGGGTTTTGATGACAGCGATGCCACTCAGAACGTCACAGAAGCCATGTTGGCTGCCAAACTTTTGAAGCCGGGATTTTATATCGCCTTCCATAATCAGATTTTTACCGTTCCAAATGTCCGTAAGAATCGCGAAAAAGGCACCTTCGAACAAACATAGTCTTCGTGTAAGTTGCCACAGGACCGCCTCAAATCCAGCCCCATCCCGTACCATCCTACTATAAACATGGAGGGGATCATGGGGCTAAGAAGTAAGTTGGCCGTTTGCCTTATTCTTCTATGCGGTGTTTTTACAAATGCCGCAAAAGATACCAAAACCGACACAGCAGCATCAGCTCCGAGCCGCAATTGGCCCATAGAAGTTTCCCTCGATTCAAAACAAAAAGTAACTTTGTTTCAACCACAGGTTGAAGGCATTGATAACAACCTCATCACCGCCCGCACGGCATTCAAAATTCAAAAGGACGGTAAGGATTCTTATGGCTCCTTTTTGATGAAGGCAGACAGCCTGATCGACAAAGATCAATCCACCGTGACCTTAAGAACAATCAAAGTTGCAGACATGCAGCTTCCAGGAGATTCTTCCCAACGTCAGGAACTGACCCGAGAATTTGAGAAGGCACTGAATAAAAAAGAACACGTCCTGCCATATCGCAATGTTGTTGCAAGCCTCGAACTGTCATCCGTGGATAAAAAACGCAAATCCCCACAACTAAAAAACGATCCTCCACAAATTATTTTTGCGACGTCCCCAAGTCTGTTGATCATGATCTCTGGAAAGCCCGTCATGGGGCCTTCCGGTAAGTACAAAACACCGGAACGCGTTGTGAACACCAGCGCCTTGATCGTCGCAGATGGGGATAAAAACTTTTACCTGTGGGCTTTAAACAAATGGTTCTCAGCCCCCTCCGCAACCGGGCCCTTTGCGCCTGCCAAGTCTGCACCGACTTCGAAAATTACGATGGTCAAAGACGAACTGGTAAAAAGTAAAACCGTCGACCCCTTGGAAGGACGTACGACTCAGGGCAATTCCATCTATCCTCCTGGGGTTACTCCAAAAATATTCATCGCCACTCAACCCACAGAACTTTTGCAAAGCGAAGGGGATCCTAAATTTTCGGCAGTTGAAAAAACCGGTTTGCTCTATATGTCCAACTCACCGAACTCAATCTTCCTGGAAACTTCATCACAGATTTACTTTTCTTTGATTTCGGGTCGCTGGTTCAACTCAAAATCCCTGCAAGGACCTTGGAAGTATGTGCCTGGCGACAGTTTACCCAAAGACTTCGCAAAAATTCCAACGAACAGCCCCGTGGCAGAGGTCTTGGTCTCTGTACCAGGCACTCCTCAGGCTAAAGAATCACTTATTACCAGCAGTATTCCGCAAACTGCGCAAGTGGCACGCTCGTTAAAACCAAAGGAACTTAAGTGTGATGGTGCGGTAAAGTGGCAAAAGATTTCATCAAGCTCCCTTCAATATGCAGAAAATTGCAACACACCTTTGATCATGGTGAATCCACAGCTCTACTACATTGTTCAAGACGGTGTGTGGTTTAACTCCTCCAAAGAATCCGGGCCTTGGGAAGTTTCCATAGCAGTCCCCGATCAGATTTATCAAATCCCATCTTCATCTCCGCTTTACTATGTGACGTATGTGAAGATCTACAGCACCAGTGCTGACCACGTAGTGGTGGGCTTCACGCCAGGATATCATGGCACCTTTGTATCTGCTGACGGGACTGTCGTTTATGGCACCGGCTATTCCTATGCACCTTATGCAACAGCAACCGCATGGTACCCGCCACCAGAAACCTACGGCTTTGGTGTCGGCTATGGCTATGGGTACGATACCGGATTTTTCATGGGATTCTCGATGGGGGCGGTCATGTATCCTTGGGGTTGGGGATCCTGCTGCTGGGGCGGAACCTATGTGAATATCGACGTCACCAACATCTACCATAATTGGGGCAAAACTTCCGTCATCACCGGTTCCGGTGGACACGGAATGATAACTCACTCAATTGGAGACACAAAGTTTGCCCGTGGAATTGGTAGCGACAATCTTTACTCAAGTCACGATGGCGGAGTTTATCGTCGCAATGGCAAAGGAGATTGGTCACAGTACGAAGGCCCCAACACCTGGTCCCCAGTTCAAAAACCCGACAACATCCAAAACCTGGAGCGCAATCATGATGCTCGCGCCTCCCGTCCAGACACACCACAAGTCAACCACAGCGCAGGTCCCCGCTCCCCTGCCTCCAGCACGAACCTGCGTGGCGGAATGCATGCCGGTGGAGGTGGCTTTCGCGGTGGTGGCGGTGGATTTAGACGTTAATTCAAAAACCAAAAAGGAGATATGAATGAAGAAATACTTTATGGCACTTTTCGCAATGTTACTTTTCCACTCACAGGCTCAGGCTGCTTTGGATTACGGTTTGGAGTTGGGAGTCCGCCAGCAAAATGGTGACGCTTACGGGCCTGTCTCTACTGAATCCCGCACGGGCTTTCAAGGCGGGGCCTTTGTTCATCTGCCTTTGGAAGGCAATGTGGCGCATTTTAGAACTGGCCTGCTGTACACACAACGTCCACTTCAAACCAGAAGTGACTCAACAGGAACCGAGATAGATTGGAACTTGGATTACCTGGACATTCCGATCGCTGTCCTTTTCAAACCCCATGAAAAATTCGGTGTCTATTTTGGTTTTATCGCCTCTATCAATATCTCAAGTTCATGCTCTGGCAGCCCGGACTGCCGAGTGGATAGTATCGATACACCGGCCTTCCCGATGGTTTTCGGCGCTACCTTCAAATTCAACCCGACTTGGGGACTTCACTTTTATCTTGATGCCAACAACTCCAATGTCGCCCGCGGATTGGCTGACTACAAATCCGTTGGTTTGAATGCGATGATCTCGTTGGATTGATTCCAGGAAGTCTGTGCTGAACGTCACGGTTCTACTTTTTACGATGTTACTATCAGCACTGTCCCAGGCCTCATTGTTAATGACTCCCGTGGGCAGTGCTGAAGCTTTTCTTGGTAATGCGGGGACCGCGCTTGCCTGTTCAGCGGGAAGCACCGTCTACAATCCTGCGGGGATTGGATTTTGCCAGGACAAAGTCAACGTCTCAGTCTCCGGATCCTCAATTGCCTACCAGGATTTGAATAGCACCGCTTTTCAACGGGAAACCGGCACTCTGAAATCCGGCACCCTTTTAGCTTCGGCCATTCTTCCCTATAATGAAAACATACACACAGGACTCTTCTACATCTATCCCACCAACACCGATAACTACATCCGCATCAGCAACAACGACGGATCAACACTGACCGGAGAACTCGAAAGACAGATGGCCATGGGCGGTCTTGCCTTTGGTGGACTCATGAATTCAAAATGGGCTTGGGGTCTCAGTGTCGCCATGAGCTGGAGCGAAATCGCCAAAGACATTACCACCAATACGGAATCCGCTGGCAATTGGACAGCAGTCACCGAAAAAACAGTGGAAACTGAAAACTACATCCTGCTGAAACCTGGAATCCTGTGGCAAGCCACTGACAACTACAACATTGGCGCAACTGTACAATGGCGCGGAGTCAGCATCTACGCCGAAGGCGAAAAATATCAGAATCAAATGTCCACCGGGCAAACTGATAAGAACGAAACATTCCGTCGCTATACGCCTCACACCGACAGCATATTTGGATTCACACTGGGTCAGGCCTTGCAGTTTAAAAATCAGGAAATTTTATTGGATCTTAGTTATGCCTCCGAGTACGTCGCTAGCAGCGAACTGTTAAATGCCTCGGTGGGATGGAAAGCCCCTTTTTTCCAGGACACGAATTGGCTCTGTGGAGCGAGCTTTACCAATACCACTGACCAGGAAAACATTTTGCTAAGTGCGGGGATTCAAATTCAACGGCGAACTTATGAGGGAAATATTGGTCTATTTTACCAGTACCTGAAAAATAAAGATGTCGGAGCTGTTAACTCCGACACTTTGGGATTTCTTTATTCCTCAGCGATTAACTACTAGCGCTGTTAATAAACAACCGATCTACTTATTAAGGTAGATCCCGTCGTCTTTCACGGTGATGATGCGCTTTTTATACAGATCACCCAAAGCCATTTTGTATTTCTTCTTACTGACACCGAACATGTCATAGATAAGTTCGGCGGAGGTTTTATCATTGATAGCCAGATACCCGCCTTCTTCACGCAGACGCGCCAGAATCATTGGACCGATATCTTCAGAGCTTTGGTGACCCAGCTTTTGAAGAGCCAAATCAATTTTTCCGTCCTCACGAACTTTTTTGATATAGCCTTTCAATTTTTGACCATGCACCAAACGATCAAATATTTCGTTCGTGTAGATCATACCCCAATGTTTGCCATTGATGATGGCCTTAAAACCCAAGTCTGTCTGTGCTGCCACGAACAGGTCCACTTGCTGACCTTCCTTGTAGTCACCAGCTTCCTTGGAAATATAGCGATCCAATCGCATTGAGGAAGAAATGCGATCTGATTTATCCAGATAAAGATAAACGACAACAGCCTGACCTATGCGCAGATCGCGGGTTTGTTCAGAGTACGGAAGAAACAAGTCCTTGCCCAGGCCCCAATCCAAAAAAGCACCCACGTTTTCAACGGATTTCACCATCAGATGAGCAAACTCACCCACCATGGCTTTCGGTGTTTCAGTCGTTGCCACCAAACGGTCCTCGGAGTCAAAGTGCACAAACACTTCAACTTCATCGCCCACTTGCCATTCGTCTTTTACATAACGGCGAGGCAACAGGATTTCACCATCATCGCCGCCATCCAGAAATATTCCGAATTCGGCTTTTTTTACAGTTTTTAATTTATTCAATCGGCCAATATCAACCATGGCACTTTCCTATACTTCAATATTTTTAATCAACCACGACTCAAGTTCATTGAGCTGAGGCTCCAGGTCCGGGAATTTCTTTACTAAAACCGCAAATACGGTTTTCACACTGTCCCCGTTATAGTGTTTGCCTGTCAGTTCCTGCTGCATGCTTTCAATCAACGCCGGATACAGGCAATCCGTGTAAATCTTCAATTCCTTGATCTCGGCATCATTGACGACAAAATGAAAATCAAAGAATCCCAGGCTCAGGTATTCATCCATCTTGTGAGTGAATTCCAATGTCGAACCATACAGCCAGTCCCAGGAAGAAAGTCTGTTATATTGCTCCTTCAATTCCGGAATATCAGGCAGGCTCTGCATGTTGAGCATGATGATTTCAGCTTTGGCATTATAGAACTTCTCAAAGGACCGGATCATCGCTTCAGAGACATTGTCGTGGTTAATGTCCTTGGCAATTTCATTCAAATTGGTCACTCGCGCCCGAACTGATTCCTTACCCTTGGACTGCAACTTCTTTGGATTTGGAGTCAGGTAATTTCCCAATCTGGTCAGATCAGCTCGCAACAACAAAGTCCCATGATGAAAAGCACGGTCCTTTTTTTCACGGTAAGCACTGCCGCTAAATTTTCGTGGTCCGTCGTGGAACGGCATCATTAAATCGTTTCTACCGGAAGCTTCGCCCGTGATTCCAAACTCTTTCAGGGCATCAAAAATAATCTGCACATTGTTTTCGCGGCGATAGCCCTCTTTCGGGGACAGGAACGTAAAGTTGGTATTGCCCAGGTCATGGAATACCGCCCCTCCTCCCGTCGTTCGACGAGCCAAATGCACATTATCATTCTTCATCTGCGCCAGATTGCATTCTGACCACGGATTTTGGTTGCGACCTATGACGACGGTCTCTTCGTTTCTCCACAAAAACAGAATCTGACTGGATGGATCCAAGTTATGGAAAATCCATTCTTCGGTCGCCAGATTCAAATGAGGGTGAAAGCTGTCAGAAAGAAATACCTTCAGGGTCGTCTTCATAGTGCCGGCAATCTAGCAGAAATCTAAAAAATTTACCAGACTATCGAACACCTGCAGTGAACAGGAGAGATTACGAAAAAATCGTTAACAAAGGCACTAGGGTAAACATTCAATTGCGAGACTTTTTTACGCATATCGGCTATAAGGTCCCGAACGCAAAAAACTCCGTGGAGATCACGTGAAAACTGTCTTGATGACTCTGATAGCCAGCAGCTTCATTTTTAGCGCCAATAACGCCTGGGCCCTGCTATCCACGGAAACTCTGCCTGTGGGTATCAGCAGCCCCTCGTTCCGCTACGGGAATCTGGATGGAATCAGTGAAAGATATACAGAGGACGGCACCCTAGTCAAATTGGGGGACTATAAATCCGTTAACTTCGACGCTCAAACCCTGCAAAAGTTCAATGCCGACGCCCAAAAACTGATTAATGCCTTAAATAAATTTGGTGGCGCCAAGCTCGGCGACAAACTGAATCTGGGTGTTCTGCGTGTTGAAACCAAGCCCCATGTGAACTATTTTGCTCCGGTCTTTGCCCATGGTTTGACCGAAAAGTGGACTCTCGGCATAGGTGTCCCCTTTGTCACCTACACCAACAAGCTCTCTTTGTCCCAGCAGTTCTCGAACATTGATTACTACCGCCAACAATTTTCCGGAATCAATACCGAGCTGGATCAAGCACTGGCAACGGATCTGGGTAAAGCCACCAACGAAACCCTGGCGCAAAAAGGCTATAAAAAGCTGGCCGATCAAAATGAATCCTTCGTTGGCGACGTACAATTGGTCAGCGTCTACAAGTTTTTTGATAATAAAAAAACGGCCCTAATCTATCAGGCGCAAATCAATTTACCCACGGGTCCCGCGTATGATTGCGACAATCTGGCCGCACTGAATAATTTCGGCCGTACGAATGTAAACAACACGGTTGCTTATTCTTACAAGATCTCAAAATTCACTGCCGTCCCGTTTTTAAGCTATATCCTGAACATGCCCGATCAAATCACGGAGCGTGTTCCCTCAAATCCCGATGACACTCTGCCAGATGCGACCAACAAGGAAACCATTTCTCGTCAGATCGGAAACTCACAAATTGCCGGCGGCAATTTGTTCTATGATGTGAATGACCAATTTAGCCTGGGAACGGGCTACGAATATGCCAACAAAGAAGCGGACTCCTTTCAAGGTTCCCGCGGATTGCGTTATGATCTGCTTTCTAAAAATACTCAGTCTAACTATCACAAAGTAAAAGCGCAGATTATTTACTCTACTGTTTCATCGTATTTTAAGAAAAAATCTTTGCTGCCAATGATTGCATCGTTGGAAATCTCTGACTACGCTTACGGTGTCAACGTTGAACGTCAACTGGCTCAGGAACTCAACCTGATGCTTTTCTTTTAAGGGGGTCGTATGAAAAAAACGCTGCGTATTTTTTTGTCGACGACTCTCCTGTTGGCGGGCTGCGCCCCCAAAGTCCAAACTCCCAATTTAGGCGGTGGTGTCCAGACATTTGGACCGCGCTATACTGACGTCAACTTGCGTGAACGCCTGCGCGAATCCGATATTTCAAAACTGGATGTCAGTTGGACTGGAGAGGTTTCGACTTCGAATTTCTTCCGTCAGGCTCAAAACATTCACAATCTGGGCGTGCTGACGCAGAACCCGAAACTTCGCGACAAGGGCATTGCTTTGATCAAGAAGTTCTATGCTCAACCCAAAACAGCGTCCTATCAGGCGTTGGCGTTAGCGCCATATGCGACCTTGGCAACGGCGCAAACAAGAGCGGAAGTGACTGAAACCCTGAATGAGGTCCTGGTGGATCTGGTCAAAGCCAAATCAGTTCTTCGCACCCACCTTTTGAAAATGGGCCAGGAGTATGGCTGGGCCACTCGTCCCGTTCGTGTCGATGTCCTGATCAAGCAAGTTGAATATTTCACTGAACACTTTTTAGGTCAGCTACATCTGCTGGGACTGACTCCCCCGGTTGAGGATGGTCTGCGCTCTGAAATCACTTTGCAGACCAAACCCTATTTCGCGAAAATGTCTGAATTCACACAGAAGTTCTACGGCTCTAAAAACTTCTTTTTCAACTTAAAGCTGATTCAGCAATTGATTGTGGATTTTGAAGTGACCTTGGAGCCCGAGACAAGTCGTCAACTGGATCAGGGTTTACTTGTGGGCCGCGGTGTGGAACAAATCCGTGACTCCCAAGGTGCATTGACAGTTTTGATTGATGTCTGGAAAATGCTGACACCTGATGAACGCAAGGAGTACTTTGCTCCGGCGAACGACGATCTTTACAGTTTCCTGCGCAAACAAGATGACAAGGACTTGAAGTGCCTGCGCACCCCAGGGTGCAGTGGTGGCCTTATTGATGGTATTGCCAAAAAAGTTTTCATCCTGCCAAAGATTGAAAAGTTTGGCATCCTGAAAATCCGCAACCTGCTAAACGATGCCGCTCGCGACTATCTGGTCACGTTTGTTGAACAATTCGCTTTGACGTTCATTCGCGACATTCCCGCAGTTTTTGCAGACAATATTGACACCGGTATCGATAAAAAATCCGTGCAGCTGCAGGATGTTCAAACAAACTATGAACCTTATGTTCGTAAGATTCTGCAAAAATGGTCCGAGAAAAAACTGGCCACTTCAAATGGCATGGTTGCCGGCTTTGAAACACCGACGGTGCAACTGAATCTGACAAAAGCTTCTCCCTTGACGATTGCGAGCCTTGGCACTCCGGCAAACTTGCAGGCCAATACAGCGGGCTCCTCGATCATGGCTCGCTCGTTACTGATGGAAAATGCCGGCGATGCGGATTTGGGTTTGCAGACCGCTCTTTCACAGATCAACAAGCTGATCACCATTGGCGGATACCGTGACATCAACGATCGTCTGGTTCCGGCGTTGCTTTCCCCGGTTGAAAAAACCAAGCAGCCTTTGGATTTGATGCGACTGTCTGAAACGACTTTTTCATATCGCATTCCTGACAAAGTGACTTTGCAGGATCCGTTTCATGTGAATCCTGGAATGGACTACGCCAAGGATTTCTCGGCGGCTTATTTTGCCGAACAGATTGAAGGCCTTAGCCACATGCTTAAAATCACTGCCGACTGGAAAACCAGCAGCTTTGATAAATACCTCACACCTATCACTGCTAACGAACTTGTGCCGCACTTGAACTCTCCGGAGCTAAAACGCACTTTGTTCCCGAAGGATATGTTCTTTGCCCTGAACGTGGGCGACATCGCCGTGCTTTTGAAGGACATCACCAAAAAAGCGACTCCGGTTTTCCTGGTGACATTGGATAATAATATCATTTGGGCCGATCAATACACGACCAGCAGCGAGACTGCCATCATGGGTGGTATCGTTGACATGAAGGACGGTGTGAAATCAAACATCGTGCGCTCCGTGGATGTTTCCAAATTCCTTTTGGCATTGTCTGAATTCCTGAAAGCCACAGAAGGCGTTGAAAAAACCAAATCCACAATCCTGACTGACAAGGACGCTTCGGGCAGATCCAGCCTGGATGAACTTATAGAGGGACGCAAGGATATCAAGCTTTTGATTCTTTCCTTGGCAAACTTCATTTCCAATCAATTGGTGAATGAGGATTCATTGGTTCAGTCCCAATATATCCTGAAAGAATTTAAGCGCTCGAATGTGGTGCCTTATCGCGCCTATGAACAGGCTTACGCCATTCGCGCCCTGCTGGCCGCCTGGCAGCTGACTAAGATTGATGCTTACCTTTGGAGTGCCCAGGAAATTTACTTTGCGATGAATAAACAGCTTTTCAGCACCGAGGAGCAGTTTTACGTCAATGGAGATGGCAGCAAACTTGATTTCCCTCAAAAAGTGGCGACCTTGGTTGCATTGACCGAGCTGGCTCCGCACCTGCCCAATGAAAGTGTCGTGCAATTGTCAAAGATTACGAGCCCTTGGCTTCAAGCCTTAGGCAACCTTCAAAACTAGAATTTCCCGGACTGTTCTGCTATATTGAGGACCTTCCGGGAGTCTTAAATTGGATACTAAAGCTACATTTTCAGCCTTGAACCTAAAACCAGAGCTATTGGCAGTTGTCCAGGAACTTGGGTTTTCCTCCATGACTCCCATCCAGGAACAAAGTATTCCCGTACTCTTGAGCGGCAAGGATTTGATCGGTCAGTCAAAAACAGGAAGTGGCAAAACGGCTGCTTTTATATTGCCGATTTTAAATCAGCTGGAGCTTCAGCAAAAAACCGTGCAAGCAGTGATCATCTGTCCCACCCGAGAACTTGCGACGCAAGTTTTGACGGAAGTACGCAGACTGGGCAGAAAACTTGAGGGGCTGCAAACCATGTCCCTGACCGGTGGCGCGCAGACAGGCCGCGAACAGCAGCAGGAACTTGAAAAAGGTGTGCAGATCGTTGTAGGAACCCCAGGACGTATTCTGGATCTGGCTGGCAAGGGCCGTCTGTTTCTGGATGATGTACGTACTGTTGTTTTGGATGAAGCTGATAAAATGTTTGATATGGGCTTTATCGTCGAAATCAAAAATCTGATGCAGGAACTTCCCGCACAAAGACAAACGGTTCTGTTTTCCGCAACTTTTTCCGAAGCCGTTCTGGATCTAAGCCGCCGCTATCAAAAAAATCCGGCCCGAGTCACAATTCAGGAAGCTCCCGAGTCTTTGCTGATTGAAGAAGTCACCTACGAGTCTGAAGAAGGCAACAAGGCTGATAATTTGATGCGCGTTCTGCAACAGCATCAGGCCGAATCCTGTATCGTATTCTGCAACACCAAGAACTCCGTGAACGACCTGATGAATCGTCTTGCTGATTTAAAAGCCAGCGCCACCTGCCTGCATGGGGACCTGGAACAGCGCGATCGTGAAAGAGTGATGGCGATGTTTAAAAATGGCAGCTATAAAATTATGGTGGCCACAGATGTGGCGGCCCGCGGACTTGATATCGAAAATCTGGAACTGGTGATCAATTACGACTTTCCACTGCAACCGGAAACTTACGTTCACCGCATTGGTCGTACCGGCCGCGCTGGAAAATCCGGCGTCGCGGTCACCATGATTTCAGCCCGCGACACTTTGAAGCTGATTGAAATTGAGCAAATCACCGGAAGAAAGTTCCAAAAACCCACCCTGGGATTCAAGAATCAATTCGGTCTGAACTGGGAGTGGAAGCAGTCACCGATGCAAACCGTGATGATCTCCGGCGGTCGCAAAAATAAGATTCGCCCCGGAGACATTTTGGGTGCACTGACAGGTGCTGCCGGCGGCTTGAAAGCCACGGATATCGGAAAGATTGAAATGCATGACACTTACTCCTACGTCGCAATCAAATCCGATAGTGTGAACCATGCCCTGAACAGCCTGCGCAATGGTAAAATCAAAGCGCAAAAGTTCCAGGTCAAAATCCTGAAATAAAGATTATTTAAGTCCCAACAGGATATCGAAGTCCTCTTTGGAAAGCGCCCCGCTGGCATTGCCACCCAGGTCTGCAGCTGATTCTGCATTTCCAAACAGGTTTTGAAACTTCACGCCCTTGCGGTTTTTCAGAACCTCGATTTTTTCCTCTAACGATTCATGCATGATATAGCGGAACACCTGAACCGCTTTACTTTGCCCCAATCGGTGCGCACGATCCGTCGCCTGATTTTCCACGGATGGATTCCACCAAGGCTCCAGATGGAAGACATAGCTGGCTTTGGTCAAATTCAAGCCCACACCACCTGTTTTCAAAGTCATAACCAGGACGGCTCCGCCCGGAGTGGCATTAAACTCGGCCAAAATCTTTTGTCTTTGCGCTGTGGGAATTCCCCCATGCAAAACAAAAACCGGGATCCCCGCTTTATCCAGCAACTTGGCAGTATGCTCCAATGTTTGCAGGAATTGCGTGAACACCAGGGCACTTTCACCGGATTCAACGATCTCGCTGACGGATTCAAGCAATGTTTCAAGTTTTGGCGGAACCTTATCATAGCGAACATTTGGCAAACCGGCAGGATCAGAACAAGCCTGACGAAGACGCAGAAGTGCCGTCAACATTTGCAGCTGCACACTGGCTTCCCCGTTCGTGGTCATCGCTTCCTGCACCTTTTGATTGTAGGACAAAGCAATATCCCGATAGATTTCCATCTGCTTGTCTTCAAAAGCGATACTCATCTTGGTTTCCTGTTTTTCAGGAAGCTGATCCAGAATTTCTTTTTTTGTTCTGCGCAGGAGCAATGGTTTGATCTTCAGTTTCAGATCATCCATCTCCTCGCGAGTCACCATTTCCGTATTCACAAACTGACGACGGAAATCCTCGATCTTGCCCAGACTGCCCGGAACCAGAATATCCACCAGAGAGTAAAACTCACCGTAGTGGTTTTCCATTGGCGTACCCGTCAAACAAACCTTGAACTGGGCATTTAAAGAACGAGCGGCACTGGTTCTTTTGGTCGTGATGTTTTTAAGATTCTGAGCCTCATCGAAAATCAGAGTTCGCCACTTCACCTGAGCCAGGAAGTCCTCGTGCTCCATCAAAAGACCATAGGTCGTGATCAGGACACACTCTTCACCTGTGAATAACTTTTTACCCAGGCGATCACGGTCCTTATTGGAGAATACTTCCAAAGGAAGTTCTGGCGTGAACTTTTGCACTTCACTTTGCCAATTGAAAATCAAACTTGAAGGGACCACGATCAAGACCTGTCCCAGCTCCCCTTTGACTCTTAAGTCCTCCAGAAACGTCAACGTCTGCAGGGTTTTACCCAGACCCATGTCATCAGCCAGCAAAGCACCCAAACGCAGTTTGTAAAGATCCTGCAACCACTGAACGCCGTACTCCTGATAAGGTTTAAGTTCCGCATTCATGGATTTAGGCAAAACGAATTTACGTGGCTCCTTGCCAAGACCATCATAGAAATCACAGATCTTTTTCCATTCATGGTCACCACGAATGCCGACACCGGAAGAGCGCAAAGCCAGCAACTCCAGGATCTGATGGCGAGGCAGTTTGTAAACACGCTCCCCGATTCCACCTTTGGTTTTACTGTCGGACTTGCCACCTTGAAGCTTCTTCCAGAAGTTCTCCAGGCGACGCAGACTTGGCATTTGTTTTTTGGGAACAAGGTACAGTTTTCCATCGTACTCGATCACGCCACCGCCACCAAAGCCGGACATGGCCTGGGCGTCAATTTCCTGTCCCTTTAGGAAGAATTTTGGATTCAGTTCAAACCAATTGAAATACTTTTCAGAAGCATCACTGGTCAGCAGGAAATCAACCTGGAAATCGTCCTCTGAAAGCTCCTGAAGCATTTGCCCTTTATAGTAAATCTTAAAGCCGAAAGGCAACAGTGCCTGCAAAGACTCAATCGTGTCATGAGTGTGGGACGACTCTTTGCGCACATTCGGAAACTGGAACAAACCTGTTCTTAGAGTGGGATCCTTTGCAGGATCGCCATTCCATATCTTAGAAAGAAACGATGTGCGGGCCTTTTTAAATGCATCCCCACTGGTCGTCGCAACCAGGCGTTTTAACATCTCGTAGATTAAACGGAATTCGCGTTCGACCGCTCCTTCCAGAATAACTTCACCGGATTCAGAATAAAAAGATTCTTTGGATCTTAAAGCCTGCAGCGTCTTGGTCACATAGTCGTCAAAGTAGACCAGCACATTACGAGAGCACAGTTCGTTCAATGACATTTCACGCGCCAGCACCACACCTGTGCCACTTACCAAAATCGCCTGAACATTTTCCTGCACCATTTTGAAGATTTCATCTTCTTCAACGATACGACCATCGGTCAACTCGCCCGCAAAATGCCAGTTCAATGTCTCAAGGGTCAGGTACTGCAAAACACCCAAGTGGCGCAGTAGCTTCAAATCCCAGTCTCGCTTCCCGCGGGAACGAGTTGCAATATCCTTGGCATCCGCTCCTAAAAAGTAGGGCAAACCTTCGGACAGAACATGCAGATACAATGAGGCACGGGCTGTCCAACCTGAACGCGCCAGATCCTTTTGCCCCATAACCCGGGCTTCATGCTGAAGATGAAAGGCACCTGTTTCAGTAAGATAAATTCCCATCACACTTTGTGAGGGCGACAATTCTTTGACTTCACCAGTGATGTGAACAGGAATTCCGCGTGAACGCAGATGCTTGACCATGCGCTTGGCTTCAAGCTCCCCGTCGATCTCCACCCGTGGGTAATCAGTGGATGTCAGTGAGAATGCCAGTGCATCCTCGTTCACATCCGTGAGAACACGAACGAATTCACTCCACTCTCGATACCACGGATGAATGGCGACAACGCCCTCTTCCGCCTCAAAGGCGAAAGATTCAAAAAAAGCAAACGGCTTCTTGCGATTGGGGCTGACCAAAGTGAATTCAGAAATCAGCTGATCTTTTTCGGTAAAATCCACGCGCCATTCAAATTCGCGAGTTATGTCAAAATCGATAAAGCGAACCGGCAGGGATTTTTGCGAGTTTTTACCCTGGATATAGACTTCCAGCTGTCCTTGATTAAGTTTGGTCGCGACGTTAGCCAGAACCACCTGCATGATCTCTTCGACTTCACGCAAAGCCTGGCTGATAAATAAATTATCCCGCTGCAGAGTCAAAGGCCACTTATCAAATACTGAATCCGGCTTGCGGGGCTGTGGCAGCAGATCTTTTGGCACATTTTTATACAATGGATGACGTAGGATATCCCGGCCTGAAATCTGCACACCATTGCTGAAATTATAACGAATCATGCCGGCAATACGATTTTGCTCGTTCACTTCGTTAAAAAAGTTCTCTGAATAAGCTGTCAGTTTGCGACGAAAAACATCCGGCAGATTCCACAGAGTCGGTGCCAGGCTTTCCTGTTCTTTGCTGACATCAAGAAGTCGATGAGGTTCAGAAACTTCATTCAACAGTGATGTCAAAGTTTCGCCACGCAACACCGGCGCTTCTTCGACGTAGAGGGTGATGGATTGCAAAAAACCGGTGGTCTCTGCCTGGCCTGACTGACCCTGCTGTCTGTGTTGACGTGGGCCACGCAATTCTTCAGAAAGCTTTTCAATGCGTGGATCTGCAGGCACACCCTCTTCCAAGGTCAACGCCTGCCATAAAACAACATACGAAGCCCATTGATGCGAGCAAGTGATCTTGGTATCCCCGCGTGTTCCGCAGTTATCGCAACGAAAATCCAAAACGCCGGAAGTTTCATCCTGAAGGACTTTAACTGAACACTTCACGTCCTCTTTGCGGTCATCAATGAAAACTTTCAACTGCATGGTGCCGGAGGCGTTGGATTGCATTTCATAGCCATCAAAGCCACCGTCTGCGATCAGCTCCAGTCCCTCTGCAAACTCACGCTGCTCCCCAAGCGGTACACGCTCGCTGGGATGACGTAACTGAGAGACATTTTGAAGGCTCATGGGAGCTAGAAACACGCTTTGTCCTTTGTCATTGGCACCACTTTGTAGGCATCGAACATTATGGGTGATTTTCCACACATTGTCCACCCTTCATTTCCACATCTTTTCACTCTCAGAAACAATAAGACACTCAGGAGGAAAAAAAAATGAATAAAAGTTTGTTGCGAGGGTCTCTCGCTGTCTTATTTGCGACTTCGGTCAGCCACGGAGCTGAACTTCCGGATGGGAAAGCCACAGAGCATACCAAGCGGGAAAATCAAAAGTACCTGAAGATGCTGGATTTCAATGACAAGGAAGAATTCGAGCTTGCTCAGAAGGGATTTATAGCAACTTTGGATAATCCATTAATCAAAGGCAAGGACGGCAAAACTGTCTTTAGCCTTGCCGCATTTGATTTTGTCAAAGGGGATACCGCGCCTGACACAACCAATCCGAGTCTATGGCGCCAATCTCAGCTGACTCGCATTCATGGCTTATTTAAAGTAACTGACAAAATTTATCAGATTCGTGGATTTGACCTGTCGAATATGACCTTGATCGAGGGCAAAACCGGATGGATTTTGATCGATCCCCTGCTATCCGCTGAAACTGCGGCGGCCGGTTTGAAGCTGGCAAATGATAAATTGGGACAGCGCCCGGTCAAGGCCGTCATCTACACCCATAGCCACGTGGACCATTTCGCGGGCGCCGGCGGTGTTATCACTGAAGCTGACGCGAAATCAAAAAAGGTTCAAGTCATTGCACCAGAAGGATTCATGGAAGAGGCCGTCAGTGAAAACCTCTATGCCGGAAATGCCATGGGACGCAGAGCTGACTACATGTACGGTCGAACTTTGCAAAACTCTCCGATCGGAAACTTGGGAACAGGATTAGGGCCTGGCACCGCCATCGGATCAACAACATTGATTCCACCAAACAAAACGATCAAAAAAACCGGCGAGAAATTGACGGTCGACGGAGTGGAAATTGTTTTCCAGATGGCACCAGGAACCGAAGCGCCTTCAGAAATGCTTTTCTACTTCCCGCAGATGAAAGCACTTTGCCTCTCCGAGGATGCAACTTCCACCATGCATAATCTGTATACTCTGCGTGGCGCGAAAGTACGCAGCCCTGCTGTCTGGACCAACGCACTTTCTGAAACTCTGAGCATGTTTGGATCTAAAGCTGACGTCAGCTTTGCATCTCATCACTGGCCACGCTGGGGTAACGCTAAAGTCGTGGAACATATCTCAAAACAAAGGGACATGTACAAATTCATCAACGATCAGACCTTACGACTGGCGAATCAAGGTTATGACGCCGAGGAAATTGCGGAGAAAATCAAACTTCCGGATACATTGGCAAAAGAGTTTTACAATCGCGGATACTATGGCTCATTAAACCACAACGTCAAAGCGACTTTCCAATTGTACTTGGGTTTTTACAACGGAAACCCGGCCACTCTTCACAAGCATCCGCGCACGGAAGCAGCCAAGCGTTACGTGGCTGCGATAGGTGGAGCATCGAAAGTTATGAAGGTCGGTCGCGAGGCGTTCGATAAAGGTGACTACCGCTGGACTGCTGAACTCGTGAATCATCTGGTTTATGCAGAGCCTGACAACAAAGAGGCGCGCCAACTTCAGGCGGCTGCTCTTGAGCAATTGGGCTTCCAGGCAGAGAGCGGTCCATGGAGAGACGTTTACCTTTCAGGAGCTGCTGAGCTGCGTGGACGAGTCCCTGGGGAAGCAACACCTTTCGTGGACACCCGCACTCTTCCGTTGGCAATGCTGATCGATTATACGGGTATGCGTCTGAATCCAGAAAAGACAGCTGGCAAATCCATGAAAATTGGACTGGCACTTAATAACTCCAAGGAAAAACAAACTTTGGAGCTTAACAACTCCGTCCTTCACGTAAGAAAAGCGATCCCGAACGAAAAACTGGATGCCACATACACCATGTCTTCCAGTGACTTTGGAGCTGTGCTTGGCGGAATGGAGTCATCGGCCGATTTGCAAAAAAGCGGCAAGCTCAAATCCACCGGCAAAACCGGAGCACTTAACGAGCTCGTATCTATGCTGGACACTTTTGATCACTCCTTCAATCTGATTGCTCCGGTGGTTGAAAAAACCGGCAAGAGCGATCACATGGCAAGTGCAGAAGCTTCAAACTAACATGATCTGAAATACAAAAAAAGGACGGGTACCTACCCGTCCTTTTTTTTACTCACAAAAACAACAACACGTTCAAAGAGAACAGACGATCCCCGCCTGGATACAAATAAACATGCCCGTACTGAGTTGGGGACTCCCGCCAGTATTTATTGTTCATCAGATTCTCCACCAGCAATTCTGACTGTAGCTGCATTCCATCCAATTTTAATTTGCAGCCAACACCTGCATCCCAGCGAATCCAACCCGGAATCAAAACAGAATTATCTGCAGTGACCGAACGCTCCCCTTCAAAGACTCCACGCCCCTTCAGCGACCACATGGAATTCAAGTGATATTCAGCACCAGAGCGCACAGTCTGCTTGGGCACGTTCACCGGAATTTTACTATTCAGATTTGCTGCAAGCACACTGTCTTCGCGACGGGCCTCAAGCACCATGGCAGCCACATACCATTTACAACTCACGCATTTGCCCTGTAATTCAACTTCAACTCCCGAATGGCGATCGACACCATCAACCTGATAAAGTGGCGCCTGATCTGTCACCAAAGGACGATGGATATCGAAGACTGCCACACTCCACTGAATCGCCTGCCCCCCACGCACACCGATCTCGTACTGACGAGAGCGCACATCCGGCAGATACTCGCCAGGATTGGCGTAAGCACTGCGATTCGGTACAACGTACGCTTCCATTCCTTCGGCATAGCTCGCGTAGAGCAGTAGATCCTGCGACCACTGGTAGGAAAGTGCCGCCCAGGGCAAAAGAAACGACTGATAATAATCCGTGCGACGACTGCCGTCCGTTCGCACGGAGCTTCGGTTCACCCCATTCCAACTGCCACCCAACCAGGCTGTCCATCTTCCAAGCTCCATCGCATCTGATGCCAGAAATTGCAGATTGGCAGAATCCCGATTGGTACTCTCATCATTCAACGTCGGATTGGCCGGAACCTTTGCTGCTCCGTCGACATGCCCCTCCCCCACATAGTTATAAGCCTGACGTTGATAGCGTTCGCGGGTTTTCCAACCCAAAATCGCCGCATTCCACTTATGTTTTATATTCTCGAACTGCACTTGCCCGGCAAATCCAGAGCGCACGGATTCGGTATCGCGAACTTCATTTTCACTGCGATAGTCATAAAAATCAAAAGTCCCATCAGAACAATAACGGTCAAAGTTTCCGTCTTTGGTGCAACCATAGGGATACGCCAGGTAGTCATCATTATTAAGAGCCTGCATTCCCGCGGATAAACTCCATTGCAGGTTTTCATACATGGCCATGGAATACTGCACACTTCCAGTTAAAGCCCCAAACACCACGGGCTCACTCCAGGATTGGTTATTAAGATTGATGTTAGGATTCTGAACCTCGGGCAAAGCATCACCCAGAAGACTCATCCCGGGTTGACTGGGTTGCGACCGTCTTGTCCATTCAAGCTCTGCATCCAGCAAACCGTATTCACCAATTCGCACACTGATTGCGCCAGCCACCAAAGAACGACTGCCTTTTGCATCTCTTAAGTGAGGAGAGATATTTTCCTGAGCAAGATTAATCCGATAGTCAACGCTCGGGCCGGCGGCACTGCCTATATCCGCGGCCAGCAAAAGATTCCCCGAATCCGACAGATCAACAGAAACGTCTTTAACTTTGTTAGCACCCGACTTCTTAACTTCGTAGTCGATAAAACCACCCGGGCTGCTGACGCCGGACTGCACTCCCGACAGGCCTTTAAGAATCAGGATGCCCGCCTTGTTTTCCAAGGGAATGGAAGTCTCGGCACTGATGGGCAAACCGTTACGCCGAAAGTTGCTGCGATTGTCCAAGGTGTATCCGCGAATGGAGACCATGTCCCAGTAGCCCGTGGCATTGTAGCTGTCACTGAGAGAAGCTTCCAGTGTCGTCAGGTCCGCCAGACGAAGCACGCGGTTCTGCTTTAATTCCTGTTCGGAAAAGTTCTGGGAACTGACCGGCACCTTTTGCAAATCCTCTGCTGGAAATCCCAAAAGCGAGGCATTGGCCTTAAAGGTATCGTCAATGACAACTGCTTCCAAAGTCGTTTGCGCGATGGCGGGATTGGCCAGCAGCATGAGGACGATCGCACTGATTAAATATTTTCTGTACTTGAATTTTCCGAAGTGTTTTTTCATCGCATTTCCTTTGCTCAGGGAAATGCGCTTATAACTGTGAATGGATTCAGTTAATTAACGACTTCCCTGCGCGAGCATTATCTCTGTCAGGTTCAAAGGGTATTTCTCAGCCTTCATGCACTACGCAGAAAGCACCCCTAGCTTGTTGTGAGCCTTATGTCGGAAACACAAAGCCCCGTCAATTGTTATGTATTAAATTCTTTTTAGTGCGTCTTCGATATCGGAAATGATGTCTTTGGCATTCTCAAGACCAATACTTAAGCGAATCGCGCGTGGATCAATTTTACTCTCGCCACGTTTATCTTCCGGAATCGCTGAGTGAGTCATAAAGCCCGGAACTTCGATCAGAGTCTTGGTCAGCCCCAAAGAAACCGCCAAAGTGATCGAATATGAATTTTGTGCGATATCATCGACAAACTTCTGACAGCGCTTCATATTCCCCTTAACGTTAAAGGAAATCATCGTGCCCGGGCAGAATTTGTTTTCCGGAGAAATCAAATACTTGCGTGCCAATTTATACTGCGGATGAGACTTCAAACCCGGATAAGTGACAGACTCCACCTTTGGATGTTTTTCCAGGAATTGCGCAACCTTCATTGCCGTTGCCTGCTGTTGCTCAAAACGAATCGCCTGGGTTGAGATACCATAAACCATAATGTGCCATGCAGAATATGGATGAATGATCGCACCAAAATCCTTACGCGCAACACGCAACATACCTTCAAATGATTTTGGAGCAATCACGGCTCCACCCATTTCCGTACCAAAGCCAGAAATATTTTTGGTCAAACTTTGGATAACGAAATCCACTCCCCACTCGATAGGGCGCAGGGACCAAGGGGTCGCGAACGTGTTGTCGACCACCGTGTAGATGCGATCATCCGCTTTGCGTTTTTTATTTGCCGCTTTAACCAGAGCTGTGATTTTTGCCAGATCAGCGATTTCCAGAATCGGATTCGATACCGATTCAAAATAAATCACGCGTGTTTGGGGATTACTAAGTTCCTTTTCAAGGACTTTAAAATTATTGACGTCAATCAAGGAGTGTTCGATCCCCAATCGCGGCAACCAGTTTGTGATCAGACTGTAAGTGCAACCATAAAGAGTTTTATGAGCCACCACACGCTGGCCACTTTTCATAAGAGTCATCAATGTCGAAGAAATGGCACCCATGCCGCTTCCGAACGTGACTGCACTTTCGCCTTTTTCCAAAACCGCCAACTGATCTTCCAGCATTTTTGTCGTTGGTTCCTCAAGACGATCATAGATCCAGATTGGCTTATCCTTGGTGTCGTCCGCAAAGCTGCTAAAGCCCTCTGCTCCACGAGTCAGTGAACCCAAGCGGAATGTCGTCGACGCCGTCATTGGTGGAATCAAATGGTGAGAAAACTCCCAAGACTTGGAAAGGGCTTCTCCGTGAATGGCCTGTGTTCTTGGTGACAAATGCTTGCGCGCTGACTTTTTGGTCATGATTCCCCCCGAGAGAATTCAAATAGAAATTCACTCGAAACTAGAGCACAGGTTCTAGGCTTGGGGTATATATGACTTCAGGCGGTAACGCCTCTGGCCAAGATTTAGCTCGCTTTGTCGGCAAGCAGACGCTGACAGCGATCCAGGATTGTGGCTCGTATGCGCTCACGGTGTTGAACGAATTCAGGCAACTTTGTGTTTTGCACAATCTTAAAGAGCTGCACCACCCGCAGTAATTCAATCAGACGCGGTTTTTGTGGTCCCCGTGAAAGAGGATACTTCGGCATTTCCAGGTTTTCTTCCGCCGCTTCCATCACCGCCATTGTCCAGTCGATTTCAGTCTGCGTAAGATAAATCCCAGGGATCAACAACGGGCGATCGCGATGCTCGGACTCTTCCTGTGTCAGCTGCGCACTCAACATTCGCAGCTCACCCACGATGCGTGTCATTTCGGCGTCGTGATTTCTGCCATAGAGTTTAAAGACCGTCTTTTTCCAGGCTTCACAAAAATCATCGAAATCAATATTGGATGACTTTTCAAACAGCGGTGGATGAGTAATGTAGTTAAGTGTTTTGGTGATCACATCCTCGGCAATAACCAGGCTCGTGTACTTGCCCCCTACACGCAGCAAATGATGAGTCCAACTTGCCAGTGACGTCAAAGAGCGATTGTCGACCAGGCCATTTCTGAAGTTTAAATGGAATTCCTCAAAAGTCACAGACGACATCGGAGCATCCAGCACCTTATCCATGGCGCTTTTCTTGCGGTCGTGCTTTGGCAGCTGATAAAACAAATTCAGTTTCTTTTGAAATTTCTCAAATGTATCACTCCACAGATTTTCACTCTGACAGGATTTATAAAGCTGAAAGGCCTTTGCCGGACTGGGCTCGGCCTCATCCAGCAAGGAATTAATTCTTTCAACCAAAGTGCGTGGAAACGTGTGCCAAAGATCCTGAATCATAGATCTCAGTCTAATGGCAATGAAAGAGAATTTCTGAAATTTATATTTCGTCGAACTTTTTGACGGCCTGACTGCGACTCGCTTAAGTCGCAGCTCTGTGGCGGTAATCGCGGTACTCGGGCTTCCAGAAGTTTTTTTCAATGGAGGCCAGCAATTCCTCATCAGTGGTAGTGATCGCCACTCCGTCGGATTGCGCGGCCTTCCCTACTTCGAAGGCAATCTTGCGGGAAACTTCGGCAATATCCTTCAGTTCCGGCAACAAGGCCCCATTGCCATCGGCCGCCATCGGCGAACAACTCGCCAATGCTTCACTTGCTGCCATCAACATCAGGTCTGTCACACGGCGGGCCCCTGAGGCAATAACACCCAAACCCACACCTGGGAAAATATAAGAGTTATTACATTGAGCGATCGGAAAAATCCTGTCTCCGAAAGACACCGGAGCAAACGGACTTCCGGTTGCAACCAAAGCCGCCCCATCCGTCCAGCGAATAATATCCTCTGGCAGTGCTTCCACGCGGGAAGTTGGATTAGAAAGCGGCATCACGATCGGACGGGCACAGTTGGAGTGCATCAAACGAATGATCTCTTCTGTGAACAGTCCCGGTTGGGCGGAGGCACCGATCAAAACCGTCGGTTTTGCCTGACGAACCGTTTCTAAAAGTGAAATCTCACCTTCCCCTATGTTCCAACTTTGCAAACTTTCCGAGGACTGAACCAACGGAGCTTGGAAATCCAAAAGATTTGGCATTTTGTCAGTCAAAAGACCAAAACGATCCACCATGAAAACCCGGGCCCGAGCATCGACCTCACTCAAACCTTCAAGCTTCATTCGGGCAATAATTTGTTCCGCGATGCCACATCCTGCAGACCCGGCGCCCAAAAAGACCACTCTTTGATCGCGAAGGTGTCCACCGGCTGCGCGACTTGCAGCGACCAGACTTCCGACCACAACTGCGGCCGTCCCCTGAATATCATCATTAAAGCAGCACAGCTCATCGCGGTATCGTTTCAACAACGGGGAGGCATTCTTTTGAGCGAAGTCTTCAAATTGCAAAAGAACATCGGGCCAGCGACGCTTCACTGCTTCAATAAAAGCATCCACAAAGGCATAGTACTCTTCACCAGAGATGCGCGGATGTTTCCACCCCATGTACAGGGGGTCATTGATCAGCTGCTGATTGTTCGTTCCGACATCAAGAACCACCGGCAGAGTGTATGCCGGACTGACTCCACCGCAAGCGGTGTATAAGGAAAGCTTTCCAATAGGAATTCCCATGCCGCCAATGCCCTGGTCACCCAAACCCAAAATTCTTTCCCCGTCTGTGACAACGATGACTTTTACTTTCTGCTTGGTGACGTTACGAAGCATCTCGTCAATGCGATCGCGATGGGAATATGAAATAAACAAGCCCCTATGAGCACGGTAGATCTCGGAAAAATGCTCACAGGCTTCACCGACAACCGGTGTGTAAATAACCGGCAGCATCTCAGTGATATGATTTACGACCAGATGATAGAACAATGTTTCATTGGTATCTTGCAGATTACGAAGGAACACATGGCGATCCAGGCTGTTTTTAATAACTTTAAACTGACTGTATGCTCTCGCCGCCTGCTCGCTGATTGTTTCAATCTGCTCTGGCAGCAGGCCGTGAAGATTCAGGTTGGATCGCTCTTCTTCGGAAAAGGCACTCCCCTTGTTGAGTAACGAAATATCCAAAAGGAAGGTTCCTGAATAGGGAATGTAAACCGGGCGATTTTGTGAATTTTCTGAATCCATGCGATGCATCCTAGTACGAACAGGTCCAGTTGTACATCTGTTATAAAGCTGATGATAACTCGTATAAGTTCGAGTAAGCAAATAGTTGTATAATTACGACAGTTCTTATTGTAGCTTGGAGTGATGGTGCTGATACATTTGATTTTTGCTGCTTTGATGTTTACATCCGTTTCCGCTGCCTCCGCCGAGACCATTCTCTTGAACGGCGAAGATGACTGGGCCCCCTATTCCTCAGCCACCAAAGACTACAAAGACCTGCAAGGACTTGCCCCTGATATTATTCGTGCGGCTTTTAAGTCACAGGGAATCACCGTCGTATTCCGCCCGATGCCTTTTACCCGCTGCATGAAGGAAGTCGACTTGGGACGATCCTTGGGTTGCTTTGACACTCTGATCAATGCCGAAACCCAGGACCGTTACCTGTTTCACCCGACACCACTATTCAAAGCCGAGATGTATATCTATGGCAAAATCAACAGCAAGCCGGTCACGCTCATCGATCTTGAAGGAAAAAAAGTGGGCGTAACCATGGGTTACACCTACCCGACTAGTTTTATTGAAAATAAGAAGATCCTGCGCGAAGTAGGGCCTACTGAAAAATCCCAGATGCAAAAACTGGCGTCCGGAAGAATTGACTACGCCATCTTGTGGGGACTCACTGGAGAAAAAATTCTTAAGGACAACCCGAATCTCATGTCGAAAGTGAAGGCCGTTGGCAAGGTTTCCCGCGATTCACTTTATATCAACTTCTCTAAAAAACACAAAGATGGCGCCAAGTATGCCGCCATCTTTGAAAAGGGACTTAAAACTATTATCGAAAACGGCACTTACAAAAAAATTGAAGCCGATTTTCAAAAAAGCCTGAATTAGTTCAGGTTACCCAAACGAGCCAGAGCTTTTTGTTGCTTTGCTTTGGCTTCGCTCAGTTTTTGGCGTTTTTGCGCCAGCTTTTCCTGAAGATCTTTTTTCTTGTCGATATTCAACTGAGCTTTTCTGTTATGCTTTTCAGCCTGAGCCAATGCAGCTCTTGTCTGCATCTCAAGGTTTCTTGATTCACGCTCGTAGTTCGCACGGGCTTTTACAAACTGTGCATCAGTTTGTTTTAGCAAAGCTGCCGCTTGGCGCTCTTCATTTTTTGCGCGAGCTAATTTTGCCTGCTCTGTTTTCAATGCCGCATTAGTACGGGCCATTTCACCTTTAGTGGAATTAATAGCCGCCGCCAATTGCAACTTTCTGTCCTGAGATTGATCACGGTCAGAACGGGCTTTGTTCAATTTATCAGTGGCACGAGCCAGTTTGTTCTGAGCTGCTGATTCCTCGGACTCCATTTTACCAATGGCTTTACGAAGAGTGATCGTCTCGCCAATCAAACGTGTTGTCTGTTTGGAGTTTTTAGAGGCATCGGCCTGCAAACGTTTGATTTCACGGCGTGTGCGCGAAGATGTCTCTTTATGTTCAGCGGTGCGGGATTTAAAGTCTGATTTTGCACTTTCAAGCTCCGCAACGGACTCATCGAAACCACCTTGAGCTTCATCCAGATTTGCAAATGCGCTCTCAACTTCAGATTGAGCATCCACTGCGTTGTCTTTAGCCATGGAGGCGTACCCCTGGGAAGCACCGAAAATCATCATCAATGCCGAAGCTGCCAAAACTTTTGTATAATTCTTTGTCATAAATGGTTCCTTATAAAGGTTGATAGCCCTCTCTATCCATTTTCTGTGCCGACAGGTCCTCCCCCGCTCATTTGCAGGAGAGCTATAATCACCACACCGGACCGGGAAATACTTTCCAAAACAAACGACAAAATAGGCACCCCTCGATCCCGGCCTCTCCTCAGATCAAAGTGTCAAAAATTGTGACACACTTTGATCTTTTTCAATAAGTCCACTTGGATTCCTTCAGCGCACCCAATCTGCAGTATAAGGGTGCATCTTTTATTGAGGTGTTTATGAAAATCAGTTCTCTATTAATTGCGGCCACATTATTTTCCTCCACGGCGGCCCAGGCCAAAACAATTTCCTGCAGTGGTATCGACAAAAATGGCAGCACTGTCAGTGTTCAGGTTTCGTTGAATGACGGGATCTCTTTTGACTATAAAACCAAAAAGACAAAAGCTAAAAACTCAGAAGACTATTCTGATGTTTGGACCGCAGACTCTGGTTCCTATCAATTGGCTGAAGCGTCCAATCAATCCATCGTGGGCTCCCTGGGCTCACGCGGAGAAAAATGGGCGAAGCTGACATTGGGTGACTTGGGCAAAGCCAACTCCACTTTTGAATACGATGAAAATGACTCGGGCTTTGAGTACAGCAACCACGTTTCCAAAATGATTTGCCGCTAATACTGTTCCAGCAATAAACCTATTTAAAACCGGACGATGCCCTCGTCCGGTTTTTTATTTGCATTTGCAGATTGTAAAAAAGTTGATCAGTTTTCCAAACATTCACTGGACCAAATTCTGGAATAATCCCTCTAGTATTCTCAACACGATTCGTGATTGATAAAATTTTGTGACGCGAACTCTTTACGTAAGTCTGCGAAATTGCACGATTCAATTCAGAGAAGAAATCGCTTTCAAAAAAAGTGCGCTTTAATTCGAGATCAAGGAGCAGTTTTTCTCCTTTAACCATCGAGAAAATTCGGATTTCGTACGAAAATATGAATGGGATGGCCGCACGGAGGATTCAGGAATGGCTAAAATTAGAGTTAAAGGTTTTCTTACTCTCTCGGGACTATACCTCTTTGTCTGTCTGTTTTATTCGAACTGCACCATGCGTGAAGAGTCTCATGCTCCAACCCATACACCAAGTCAGCTTGGCAGTATGAATCACTAACCACAGCTGACCTGGTTTTTTAAAGCACTCTTAAATCACATTGTATAGAAGAACTCTTCCTTCACAATTTTTCCGTCTTTCACCGTATAGATACCAACTTCCTCCATGGCCCAACGTTTGTTGGTTTCCTTATCAGTGGCATCATAATTAAAGTGAACGGCAAAACGATCCCCGGAAGGAAATGGTCCATCAATTTGTGATGAATGGACTTCCATTTTCTTTTCCCATTCCAGATTTTTCTTCAAGGCGTTTTGTTTGCCGCGGGACTCCGCTGGCATGCCGGGTGTTTCCATGGCCTCACGACTTTCAATATCGTCGGCGTAAAGAGTTTCTATGGCTTCTACGACTTGATTGGATTTACAAAAATTAACGAGCTTTTGACCAACCTCAAGAGTGTCTTTTTGAGCTTGTGCATTCATAAGACCTCCCTTCATATTCGGCCTTATGATACCACAATGAGCTGCGAGTGGACTCCGATTCAAAACTCCACTTTTCTGACGAAGTGACAGGTATAGCCTGCAGGGTTCTTCTTCAGATAGTCCTGATGATAATCCTCAGCTTTCCAGAAATCTCCAGCGGCACCGACCACTGTCGATACGTCCTTACCCCATGCTTTGGACTTATTGACCCGGGCTATGACCTTGTATGCAGTATTTTTCTGTTCTTCGCTTGTATAAAATATTTCGCTGCGATACTGGGTGCCAATATCATTCCCCTGGCGATTCAGCGTCGTAGGATCATGAATTTTGAAAAAATAGAGCAGCAGATTTTCATAGGTGAGTTGTTTTGGGTTGTATTCCACCTTCACAGTTTCAGCGTGATTGGTGGCTCCCGTTTTCACAATTTCATAGGTCGCATTGGGAAGCTTCCCACCCATATACCCGACCTCGGTACTCTGCACTCCAGGGAGCTTCCTTAAGAGATCTTCCATCCCCCAAAAGCAACCACCGGCCAGATAGGCTGTCTCGGTATTTGCCGCCTGAACTGTCACTCCAAAGAACAACGAGAATATGGTCCAGATTGAGATAAAACTGATTCGTGATTTCATATCAGTCATCTTACCACTTTCCCGGCAATCTGATCTTGTGTAAACTGACATACATACGCATGGAGGCAACTCATGAAGCTAAAGACAGCTAAGTGGTTCTTATTGCTTGCAGGATTCGCAGGCACCAACGCAGCTAGTGCTGCATCATTCACTCTGGCTAAAGGTAGTGGTTATCGCATAGAGCCTCTTTACGGGATTGAAACCGTTTGGCGCGACTACCCCACACCCCACCTGCAAACTCGCTCCATGTACGGCTTAAGACTGAGCCTGGGGGTCGATCTCTTATCACTTGAAACAGAATACTCCAAAGCCTCTGACACAGAGGACTTCTCCACGGCGCCCGAGAAAGTGAAAACAGATGATGAGCGTCTTAAAGTGGGCTTAAGCTCCACCTACCGCACTCAGTATTTTCATTTGGGTGGACGAGCTGGGGCACAAGCAACAAAGTCTGTGCGTGAAACCACATCTGGCGGCGTTACAGTGAAGGACGAACGTCCCATAGCTTACAACCCCTATGCGGGTGCTTCGATCGGATTGAATTTTGGACCGGTCAACATCAGTTTAAGTTCGACCGTTGTCTTTCGCGACAATGATTGGGAAAAGAGTGATTTCCAAAATACAATCTCAGCCGGTATCGGTTACTAGAATAGAAAATGCCAGCTTTACGCTGGCATTTTTCATTTAGTCCACAGGTCTTCTATCTTACTGCATGAAACTTCAGGAAGTTGCTATGCTCTGACAAAATAGTCAGATACTTCGCCATTGTTTCTTGCGGGAAGTTTGCCGGATCGTTGTACTTCGTTTGATACTCAACGATCAGCTGGTAAGTTTGTTCGTTATTCAACGACTTTACTTCCACCATCAACTGTTGTTCGGCGATCGAGTACGCATTCGCTGCCATTTCCTGATATACGTTTTTCATCAGGCTTTCAGGCTTGCTAGCCACAAAAAGTTTATAATTACGGTAGCCTTCAGTGTCAGCCTGACGGAAATTCAGATTCTTAGCCGCGATCTCTTTACGATAGTGACCTGGAATCAACTTGCCGATTTTACCGATAGCCACATCATAAAGCTTTCTGGCACGGCTGTCTGGCTTGTTGGCGTCCTGACGTTTTTGGAAATCAAGGGAGATTTTGATCAAAGAATCACTGGTCACAGGACGGCATGCCTGGTCACTTTGAATCGCAGTCAGGAATGTATCAAATGTTTCCACTGCCATTGTTTTGTAACCCACATCCGCTGCACTTTCCGGGCGACTTGCATTGTGACGATCCACGAAGAAGTTTACCAGTGTCAGCATATAGTCCGGAGACGCAAATTGATTTTTGTCTGCCTTCAAAGTTGCGACGAACTCAGCAACATACTTGTTGAATTCCTTCTTAGCATACTTTTCCTGCCATGAGCCCTGCGTACTGCTCTCTGCACGGCCTGCCCAAGTTTGAACTGTATCCAGTTTTTCCTTCAGGACAGAATCAAACTTTTTATTGCATGAATTTTCCTGCTCACGAGAGCCAAACTTTGGAGCTTCCTGACCGGAAACTGCAGTAATATCCAAATTTGCATTGCCACCCATTGCTTCTGCCTGGATTTCGATGGAAGCAATATTCTCGTTCAGACTTAGAATTTCAGATGCCAAAACTGAATCAGAATCCGCGATGGTCACGTTGTTAAACGCTTTAACAATCACGCGCTCACCTTTATCTGTCACCAGATTGACTCCGATCACTTTAACTTTGCCTGCTTTAGGCTTCGCTTTAATCTGAGTCAATGGAATGGGTTTAGCCAAATCCAGGCGATACAGTTGTCCGCCATTTTTGCGACTGACAGAATCAACACGCGCCGAAGCTTCATATTGGTTCTGTGGCAAAATCGCCGCCTCATCACCGCCGTGATTAGAGGTATAGTTTGCAGAACTCGCCTGCACCATTAGTGGTGCCTGACAAAGCACCAATGACATTAAGATTCGATTCGCCTTTTGACGATTCATGATAGTTCCTTTCAGTTTTTAATTAGGCCTTCTGGACCTAGGTCTGTTGGGAGATTTGAATCGCCTTTTGGAAAAATCTCGATGAAAGAATGCATCGGTTGCTTAAAATCAAAAGTGTCTGTGTCAACGAGCAGGGAGGACAAACGGTTGACCACTGGCGCTGATCACCTCATTCTAAACCCCGGGGGAATCATGAACTTTATCTTAAATATTCTATGGCTCTTTTTGGGAGGATGGACGACTGCCATCTCTTGGTTCACCTCGTGCTTATTTATGGTCATCACCATCGTCGGAATTCCATGGGCCCGTGCGGCCTTCAATATTGGCTTGCTGAACCTTTGGCCCTTTGGATCCAAGGTTGCAGACCGGGAACATGTTCGAGGACAAAGTGATATTGGTACCGGCACCCTGGGTATCATCGGCAACATCATTTGGTTCGTTCTGTGTGGCTGGTGGCTGGCTCTGACCCATTTGCTTTGCGCTGCCTTACTTGGCATCACCATTATCGGCATTCCCTTCGCAATTCAGCATTTAAAACTCGCTGGAATTTCTCTTGCTCCTATTGGCAAGGCCATCGTATTTAAATAGCGCACCGAAGGACACCCGATGCTGACTTGGACTTTTGATTTCAATTTTACAAGCTGGGTGCAATGGCTGATTTTCATAGTCGACTTCATTGTGCGTATCTGGATTTGCGCCCGGGTCATTCAGCGTCGCCTTCCAGCATCTGTTGCCTGGGCGTGGCTGGGCCTGATGGTCTCTTTGCCGATTGCCGGTACAATTCTGTATTGGACATTCGGTGAATATCGCCAGGGACATCGCCGCATGAGAAGACTGCGCCGGGTGCAGGACACACTGAATACAATTGCCGCGGCTCAACCGACTGATTCAATTCTAAATGAAGTTCACCAGGGGGACCTTCACCACGCCTGTCAGGCCCTGTTTGGTTTCGCACCCAAAACCGGCAATAACATTGAGCTGCTTAAAGATTCAGATATTGCCCTCAGCAAACTTTCTGAAGATATCGCCTCCGCCCAACAAAGTATTGATATCGAATTTTATATCTGGAGTGATGGAGGCCGCGCTGACAAAATTTCCGCTGAGATTATTGCAGCCGCTCAACGGGGCGTTCGCTGCCGGATCCTGGTGGATGCTATTGGCAGTTCCAAATTTATAAAGGGCGCCAACTACAGAAAAATGAAACAAGCTGGCGTTAAAATGGTGGTGGCACTGCCGTCAGGAATTTTTCGCTCCCTGATCGCACGCCCCGATCTGCGCATGCATCGCAAGCTGGTGGTTATCGACGACGAAATTGGTTACGTCGGCAGTATGAATCTTGCGGATCCCCTTTTCTTTCATCGAAAATCGAAGGCCGCTCCTTGGATTGATGCCTTGGCGCGAATCCAAGGTCCTGCTGTCGAGGATTTGCGAACGGTCTTCCTCAGTGACTGGTGCGTGGAAACCGGCAGTGACTTTGCCAAAGAACTAAAAAAATCGCGCTCACCCGATCATACCCACACCAAGCCGGCATTCATTCAATGTCTGCCCTCCGGCCCTGCCGTCAAATATTCCTCCATTGAACAGGCCCTGCTGATGGCCATTGCCTCGGCTCATACGGAAATAGTCTTTACCACACCTTACTTCCTGCCCAGCGAATCCATGCTTTATGCATTGCTGGCGGCTGCACGCAGGGGCGTTCGCACGGTTCTGATTGTGCCCGCGCGTATCGACTCGCGAATTTCTCATTGGGCCAGCCGGTCCTTCTTTGAAGATCTATTAGCTGCTGGAGTACAGGTCGCGCTTTACAAACCAGGTTTGCTGCACACTAAATCAATCACAATCGATGAAGATGTTTCTTTGTTCGGCTCGGTGAATCTGGATCCACGAAGCTTGCGCATTAACTTTGAAATTACCATCGCCATCTACGACAAAGATTTCACGCAAGCACTGCGAAACCTACAGGATGAATATCTGAATCAATCCGAATATTACACCCTGGAAAAACACGAAGAACGTCACAGCTTGGAAGTATGGGCCGGTGATCTATCACGGTTGGTGGGACCTCTGCTTTAACTTAAGAGCCCCTTTACACCCGACAAAGTTATAATTTAATACGATTCAGCTGCACCAACCGCTGAACCAATTCATTCATCGGCACAGCTTCCTCACTTCTTTCGGCCATGGATTTTAATTTCACCACTCCGGAAGCCAACTCATCTCCACCGATAATAACCGTGTACGGGATTTTACGATCATCCGCGTATTTGAACTGATTCTTAAGTTTCGCGGCATCAGGATAGATATCCACGCGAAGACCCGCGGCTCTCATCTCCAGAGCCAGCTTCATCAACGGTGCTCGCATCTCTGCGCTGAACAGTGGCAAAAAGACGTTAGGTGTGGAGGTGACATTCAATTTTTCGGCTTTCTCCTGCAACAACAAAAACAACCGCTCAAATCCAATGCTGCCACCAAATGCCGGCACCTCTTCACCACCGAACACTTCCAGCAGGCGGTTGTATCGGCCACCACCACCCAACGAACCGGAAAGATCCGGATGTCTTAATTCGAAGATTGTGCCGGTGTAGTAGTCCTGCCCACGCACCAAAGACGGATTGAATTGCACTTTCGCACCCGGAATAGCCGCACTTAAAACTTCAACAAGGGATTTCAAAGAAGATACTGATTCACTCTCGATGGTCATCAGTTTTTCCAGTGAAGCTCCATCCAAAACCAGACGAATACCCTCAGGAACCCGACCGAACTTGGATGTTAACTCTTCCTCAACTCCCGCGCGCTCGACCTTGTCCAATTTATCCAGGGTCACCAGGGCCTCAGCCCACTGCGCCTCTGACAGATCAGAATCCTTAAGAGCTGCAAGCAACCTGCGGTCATTCAGATGAAGTTCCACATTTTCAACCTGAAGACTGGAGAACACTTTCAAAATCGCCGCCATGCAATCCGCTTCGGCCCCGATCTCGCGGGAGCCCAGGATATCGACGTCACATTGATAGAACTCGCGATAGCGGCCTTTTTGTGGGCTGTCGGCACGCCAGACGGGACCGATCTGAAAAACTTTAAATGGCTTTGGCAATTGCTGTTTGAAGCGGGAGTAATATCTGGCCAATGGCAATGTTAAATCAAACCTCATGCCCATATCAGCAAGATTTGCTGCACCAGCTTCAAGAGAGCGGGTCAGAGCCTCGCCCCTTTTTAGAACTTTGAAAATAAGTTTTTCATTTCCAGCGCCCCCACCCTTACCTTCGAGTGTTGCCAGATTCTCAAGAAATGGCATGGCAATCGCCTGGAAGCCATGGCTCAGATAAATTTCAGAAATTCTCTCGATCAGAAAATTGCGGGCCGCAGATTCTTCAGGGGTAAAGTCACGAAAGCCAGAGGGTGGTAGTACAGAAATTTTACTCATCCCTCTGTTTTATCGAATTTAAATACGCCCGGCAACCTCTGTTATTCAGTAGCCGAAGACTTTTCGCGCCACCAAGGTTCACTTGAATAGGAATCGTTCACCGTGACGATTTCACCAATTTTGGGTGTTACCAGCTTCATTCCATTTGCACTGGCTGCGGCACTTAATTTCTCAAGCGGCTCAAACCAGGAATGAAATGCCAGACTGAACATTCCCCAATGGATTGGGAAGTACCTTTTCGCATTTAAATCCTTAAAGGCATTAACTGACTCGTCGGGCAACAAATGCACCTCGCGCCACTTTTCGTTGTATTGGCCGCTTTCCACAAAGGCGATATCAAAAGGCCCCAGACGCTGACCAATTTCTTTAAAATGCGTGTCATACCCGGAATCACCACTAAAGAAAATACGATGCCTGTCGCTCTTGACCACCCAGGATGCCCATAGGGATTTATTCTGATTCCAAATACCACGCCCGGAAAAATGCTGCGCCGGAGTGGCAATCATCTCTATATCCCCGAGCTTCGCTGATTGCCACCAGTCCAACTCTTGAATTCTGTTCTCGGCAATTCCCCAACTTTTCAAATGGGCACCGACCCCGAGAGGAACAACAAACGGAACGTCTTTGTCTTTAAAGAACCGGATTGAATCCATATCCAAATGATCGTAATGGTCATGACTGATAACGATCATGTCGATTTTTGGAAAGCTTGAAAGTGGCACAACCGGATCCTGAAAGCGCTTCATCATAAAACCCAAAGGCCCCGTGCCTGTCGAAAGCACTGGATCGATTAAAACCATCTTTCCTTCGAAATTCAAAAGAATGGTTGAATGTCCAAACCACATCAGCTTCAAGTCATTATTGGGTTTCAGGAATTCAGCAAAGTCAGGTGTGACTTCAGGGAGTTTCTGCTTGGGAATGCGATCCTTGTCACCCCCCAGCAGGAACTCTTTAATTGTTGCAAAGTTCATGGTGCGCTTGCGCATTTCATCCAGGATATTCGCACGACGATTGACGAAAATTCCCTTTTCACGATCGAAGTGCGATGAATTATCAAAAGTATCAGTTTCTTTTTTATCCGGAAGCTTTCCGAAGGATGCCGCACAACTTGTGATCAGCAATCCCCCGGCAACCAGAATCAAAACGAAAATGACAACGAAAGAAATAATCTTCAACATGTGGCCCATCTCCCAAAGCCACATTATAGACTTAACTGATTTCTAATGGCTACGTTTGCTTAAGTAACTTTCCAGTTTATCAAAAGATTCGGACCAGCCCTGAATGCAGTCTTTTTGATATTCATTCGGAATACCCTGTTGGGATAGTTTAAAGCGACTGCCATTGCTTCCATCTGATTCGAACTCAAAAGTAATGTAAGCCATATCCGACCAACCGCCAGGCATCTGTGCCTGATCGGGAGTGATGGCCTTCCCCCTCTTGTCTGCAAACTGGTCGGTCATGACCAAGCGTTCGTTTTCGACGACCTCTTCAAAGCGTCCCGTCATTCCCCCCACAGGACCGGCACCATCGTAGCCATTCATACTAATAAAGTATCTTCCGCCCTCTATCGGTTCCAACTCCACTTGCTCGGCGTGAATTCCATTGGGCCACCACCACTGTTTCAGCGCCTCGGGATTTGTGAAGGCCTGCCACAATTCATGAACAGGAACTGAATATTCTCTTTCAATCTCTATGAGTTTCGCCTTGGTAGTTGAGTCCTTGTGTTCAAATCGAGGTTGTTTCTTTTCTGATGAAGTTTGCATAGCCCCTCCTGTGAACCCATTTTACTCTCGGCACCATTCGAGGCATCAAATACCATGGGGCACTGTCAAAAGTTTGGCCACAAACTCTGCTTCATGACAGCAATGGAGCAGTGGCGAAGCTCATTCATGGTGAAGGTGATGAATTGGTATCCGTGGAGTTTTTTGCGGCCTACTTGCAAACCGCGCGATAGATCACAGTTTTATTAAAGATCATTGCTTCCGAATCACAGATCGTCTGGTTTTGATTGCAATCCGCAACTACGACGATTTCTCCAGCACTGGATTCTCTTACCACTTTATTCGCGTCGCACCAGCTAAGTTGCTGATAAGAATCCGCCTTCGTATAAACTCCTGAATCACGGTCATAAAAGCCAGCCGCCATCGCAGAGCTGGAAATAAGCACAAGGGCACAAATCAATAGTTTCATAAACGAACTCCTTCGCCCCCTTGCATGCAACCCGCATGCAAGGTTGAACACGAACCAGCTCGCCCTGATCATCAAATCAATGCCTAAGAATTTGACATGAGACCTGAAAAGGCCCCCTCTAAGGATTACCTAGAAATTCATTCACAAACCCTGCGGTATATTCCGGAACCTTCGTGACAGCTGAAGACATGGAGGTTTCCCCCAGGAAGTCTCCGTGCCCCCCTGGCACAATCATGAGCCTGGAGCCTTTAATAAGCCTGGACAGGGCGACTGCATGTTCAGACGTTGAAACATCCTGATCTCCCTGAACAATCAACGTTGCCGAGGTGATGGATTTGATTTTTCCATCCGGAATATCCTTAAAAGACCTCATCCGTGCCGCATCCTTGTCATGCATATTGCGAAGAGCTGCTGGATCCGGATTGATTTTCAAATAGGCGTCCTTTAATGATTGCGGCATATCCGCAAAGGTCGCTTTTTTCATATAGTCGAAGAAACCCGGAGCGGCTCCACTTCTTTTGGTAAAAGAAGAAATGTGAACCATTTTGCGAACCAACTGAGGGTGTCTTAGTGTGAGCTGCAAGGCATTGGTCGCACCGTTGCTGAAACCCATGACATCCACCTTGGTAACACCAAGGGACTTCATCAACGCGGCGACATCATCTGCTGTTTGCTCAAATACCACGGGCCCCGGTCGGTCCCCGCTTCGCCCATGAGCCTGTTCATCGATAGCAATAACCGTTCGTTGCGGAGTGAAATACGGGACAATATGCGCCCAGGTGACATCAATGCTTGAGCCCCCACCGTGCAACAATACCAGCGGCACACCAGCTTTATCCCCGTGAATCTCATAATACATGCGCAGGCCGTTGACCTCGTCATACCCCGATCGAACCAGAAGTTTTTTTGACTCTTCCACTTTGCCTCCAGAAGCACAGCCCGACAGAATCGCAGCAGCGACTGCGACGACAGTACCGAATGCCAAATTCAATTTCATCTTCTCTCCTTTGACCTTTTCACTAAGTTAGTCCAGACGATAACAAGACTTAATATGCGAGTAAAATTCGCTTGTGGCAAACTTCACTTTTGGAATGTTCAAATAGGTCGAGTTGGTCTATAAACTTGCCGACTAGTATTTAACAATATTCAAAAACAACAGTGAGGTTTTGAGATGAGAAAAGACTTTTACACAGCTTTTGCTTTTGTGATCGTCATGAATTTCATATTTTATTTATATTGGCCTGTGGGACTTTTCACGCTGATATTTTTTGTACCATTCTTCTTACTTGGCTTTCGCGACATCATGCAACCTCGCCACGCTATCAAATCCAACTTCCCTGTCTTCGGACATTTTCGTTATCTTCTGGAATCCATCCGTCCCGAGATCAATCAATACTTCATTGAATCCAACACTGATGGAAAACCGTTCAATCGTGAACAACGCTCTGTCGTGTATCAACGTTCCAAAAAAGTTCTGGATACTATTCCGTTTGGAACCCAACACGATGTTTACAAACAAGGCTATGAATTCGTCACTCACTCTCTTTATCCCAAACACGTGGACCGCAAAAGTTTGCGCATCACGATTGGCGGCGAATTGTGTACACAGCCTTATTCCATGTCGCTATTAAATATTTCCGCTATGAGTTTTGGTTCCCTTTCCACAGCCAGCATCCTGGCCCTGAATGGTGGAGCAAAAGATGGCGGCTTCGCCCACAACACCGGCGAAGGCGGTATTTCCCCTTATCACCTGCAACCTGATGGTGATCTTATCTGGCAAGTCGGCACGGGCTACTTTGGCTGCCGTACACACGATGGAGACTTTGATCCCGAGTTGTTCAAAACCAACTCCCGCCGTCCGCAGGTAAAGATGATTGAACTTAAACTCTCCCAAGGCGCAAAACCTGGCCACGGCGGTATGCTGTCCGGAAAGAAAGTGACAGAGGAAATTGCTCGCATCCGTAACGTTCCGGTTGGTAAAGATGTATTATCCCCTCCTGGCCACAAAGCCTTCTCGGATGCTGCCGGAATGCTGGAGTTCATTGCGAAACTGCGTGAACTTTCAGGTGGAAAGCCTGTGGGTATCAAAATGTGTCTTGGCCACCGCCAGGAGTTCCAGGAACTCGTAAACCTAATGCGCGCTAGAAATTCTTACCCTGACTACATCGTTGTCGACGGAGCAGAGGGTGGGACCGGGGCCGCACCACTTGAGTTTTCAAACTATATTGGCACTCCGGGTGTTGATGCGCTTGTGGTCGTCATCGATACATTGAAAGCTGCGGGCATCAAAGACAAAATCAAAGTCATCGCCACCGGAAAGATCACAACTGCTTTTGATATCGTGAAGCTCCTGTGCATCGGTGCTGATGCGACCTATGCAGCTCGCTCCATGATGCTGGCCCTGGGTTGCATTCAGGCCCTTCGCTGCAACAACAACAAATGTCCCACGGGAGTGGCTACCCAGGATCCAAATCTGGTTAAAGGCCTTCACGTTCCAACCAAACGCGAACGCGTAAAGAACTTCCATCAGGAAACATTGGAGTCTGTGGCCCATATGATCGGAGCCATGGGAATATCCCACCACAGCGACTTGAACCGCAGTCATCTGCACAAACGCGTGGATGAGAATCTGATTAAAACCTACGCTGAAATTTTCAATCCATAAAATGAAAAACCCAGGATCTTCTCCTGGGTTTTTTCGTATCAAGACGCTTTTTCTTTTAGAAACGAGAATATCTTATCCACCATGAAATCCGGCTCCATGGGACTGGCACATTTTGTACAAGTCAACTCTGGAAGATAAACTTCATGTGGAAGCTGGTTCACCGCATACTTATAATGGACGTCGTTTTCCAGCTTCATGGTCGTTTCAGAAGAACAGGACTCACAAAGAAATGGCGCAATGAAAGACGTAATCACAGTTCCCTTGGGAACAAAGCCGTGAACGATATTTACCTGGTTCACAATCACGTAAGGACATTCCTCCATGACCAACTTCGCACCCAGCGAAAAACGAACCGTCCAGGAGATCCAGTTTTTAACACCAATGGAATTGATGAATGTCACCTTGGACATATTCACCTTAATGTTCTTGAAGTTTTGAATTTTCAAATCAAAGATTTCGGTCTTTTCGCTGATGGGTCCCTCTAGAAAGATCTCAATCGCGTCACCGTTGGTTTTATAATTCATTTCCTGATGATGAGAGCTTTAAAGGCAAGATGCAATAGCCCAGACTCCAAACTGCACCTTTTTGGAGTCATATAAAAGCAGGCTCACGATCTGACTCATAATTAGTACGCCGGAGCACCTTGTGGACGAATCAAGTTTAATAAAAAGGTCCGACTCCGCTGGTACATTCTATTCTCTGCAAATGGATAGTAGTAAGTGGGATTGCGACTGACCACAACCACTCCAGCAACCTGTTCAAGACTGAGCTCGCTTAAATTTCGTTTGAAATAGTATGAGCTGGCATTTTGAAAACCACCCAACTCACGCCCTTCCACATTTCCAAAAGAGTGCCTGTTGATAACTTGCTCTAAAATCTGATCATAGCTGTAGTTTAGATGCAGACGTATGAAGGCCATTTGGTCTTCAACACCTTTTATGAAAGTCCCCCGACCTTGGGTCGGCATCAAAAGTTCAATCAACTCCCAGGAAAGTTTGCAATCCAAATGCAGCGACGGTGTGTCTGAGACAAGTTTCTGGACGGCCGACCACTCATTGCATAAAGCAGACTGAGGGTACTCGACTTCATTCATTATTTTGATCAAGGATGGGGGTAGCTCCTTAAACGACACATAAGGATGAGGCTTAAGCACCATTGCCGTATCCAGCGCTTTACTCACGCGCCGATATTCAATGATGGCAAATAACGACAAAGCCCCCGTAAGGGCAAAAGAGGCTGTAAAAAAGAATGTCAAAATGAACTTCAGTGACCTCATGCCTTCAAAACGCTCCAAACGGATCTGCTGATCTTATCAAAGAAATTCTCGGATATTAAACCAGGAAGAATCTCGATTTGCATTATTGACTCCAAAAATATCGAACGAACTACACTTCCATAAATCCTTACTTTTTCTTGGACTTGGCAGATTCCGAAAAAAGATGCAGGTAGCGTTCGTAGCCTTTTGCTTTCATTTCCTCAACAGGAATGAAACGAAGAGCGGCTGAGTTGATACAATAGCGTTTCCCGCCCTTATCCTTCGGGCCATCGTCAAACAAGTGACCCAAGTGCGAGTCGGCCTTTTTGGAACGAAGCTCTGTGCGCTCCACCGACATCTCCCGATCCGGCCGAGTTGTAACTACATCCTCATCGATGGCTTTGGTGAAGCTGGGCCAACCGGTACCAGAATCATATTTATCAGTGGAACTAAATAACGGCTCCCCGCTGACTATGTCCACATAGATTCCCGCCCGCGTATTATTCCAATAAGCATTATCAAAGGGTTTCTCTGTCGCCGCTTGCTGCGTGCATTGGTATTGCATGGGTGTCAGCTTTTTTCTAAGTTCCGCATCCGTTGGCCTTCTATAATCCCCTTCAGAGGCAGACAGAACACTGGATATAAGCAATCCCAAAACGAGAGAAAACCTGAACCGATTCCCCATAAAGCCCCCTTTTGCTCAATAAATACCTAATGCAATTCACATTATACACTTCAAGAAATCTTGAGGCAATTTAACAGGTTAAATTGAGACTGCGGATTGTGAGTATCTTCAGTTCGCATTACGATAAATAAATCAGACAAAGGAACGTTCATGAACCACAAAATCCATTTCCGTCGTTGCCAGCACTGTGGTGAGACACACAATACCAGTGACGAATTGATTATCGATTGCGAGTCTTGCGGCAAGGAATTGATTCCCCTGTATTACACCCAGCTTGTTAAGATTGCCCAGGATGAATTGATCAGATCTCCAGGCCTGATCAGAGACAATCCTGTCATGAAAGAAATCGTCGTCGTCGGACTTACGGCGGACTGGGAAGCGGAGCCTGAGGCTTTCTAATTACATATTGCAAGAGAATCACCCTAAGACCACGCTAATAGATAACAGGAGGCTTCGCCATGAGAAGTCTCGATTTAGTCGTGGTCTCCGCCGATTCTAAATTCGTCAAACGCGCAAGAACGCTTGCCGAAACCTTCACTTTTGACTTTGCAGCCTTCAACGATCCCGATTCCTTTTTCGAGGAAACTGAGAAATACAAATCCATCACCTGCATCATTCTTGATTGTGCAAAAATCGAAAAACCAAATGAAGCCGCCGGCATGGTCCAAGTCGCCTGCCAGGTCGCAGCTGATAGCTACATTATCGCAGTCGTTAACTCCAAGCTAAAACCCGAAGATGCCCGTATCGTGAAAACCTCCGGTGCTTCTTTGGTTCTGATGGAGAATGAGTTTTTTACGACCAGCAAGCTGGAGTTCGTTACAACCCAGGTGATTCGCTCCTCATTTATTCCAATCAAGGTTTTTGATATTCTGCCCGGCACTGAACTGGATTTTCCGCTGCACTATATGATGCCCGCCAATAAGAAGTTTCTAAAGATCGCCAAACCCGGAAGTCATATCGATGAATCATTTATCAGGAAATTTTCTGAGATGGGTGAACTCTACCTAAAACGTCAGGATCTTAATAAGTGGATCGAATACTGTCGAAGCTTTGACACCCAGGACGAGCTCAGTGCCCTTCGGCGCTGCCGATTGCAGTTTCTGCAAATGACTCAATCCTTCCTTGAGCTTGCCCTGATGATCAGTGATCAAAGCTCAGCCGCTTCATTTGCTCTGGGCAAGGAACTTTATGGTACCTGCGAAAAGTTCGCGAAAGAACTCCTGTCCACATTGGGAGTGATCAAAAATCCATTTGAAGTAATAAACAATTCCTCCGTCGGTGACTTTGGCTCCCTCGAACGAGCCCCCGCCATAGCCTCCTATGCCGCTGTCCTAAGTCAAAATACTTTCATCGGAAATCCCCTGGAGGTGATGATCGCAGCTCTCCTGTCTGATATTGGATACCTGGAGCTGTCTCCATCGGCCTCCGCCAAACTGCGCGCCAATGATATTAAAAAAATGAATGCCGAAGAGCTGCAGGAATACCAAAAACATCCGATTTACAGTTTAAATCAGTGCCTCTCGCGAAAAATTCCTCTTAGTGAGGCGATGAAGATGATGATCCTGCAAAGTCATGAACGTATCGACCAAAAAGGCTTTCCTCATCGTATCAATCCTGACAAACTGTCCGAGGAGTCCATGTTGATTCGTCTGTGCTGGGATCTGGATTCAAAAACCCAGGTGCGTATTGGAGAACCACGACCAGATATTTACGAAATAATTGATCGCCTCTCTGATGCCGTTTCAGGTGAGCGAGGGAACTTTTCAATCGGTTTTACGACTAAAACGTCCCCCACCCTAAGAGCACTGCATTTAAAACCGGACAGTCCTGCCCCCACCCCGAATGAATAAAGCTTGTACACCCCTTCACACGCACCCTATTCTGAGTACATGAACAACTGTCCGTTATGCCATAAAAAATCTCTTTTCTCGCAACTTGATTCACCGGTGTGCGATGAATGCAATCTGCGCTTTTCGCGCGAAGAGGCGTTTGCAAAAGCGTTCTTTGGCGACAGAAAGTACTTCAAAAAATCCCGTGAACTGAAATATCAAGAGGAAACTCTGTCAGTGGAGGTTCATGCCAGCCTAGCCAAATCCGGACTTCTGTACTACGCAACGGGCTTAATTCTTCGTCATGAAATAGGTGCCGACAAAAATCAGGATTCCCTGCTGGGAAGCGCCTACGAAAGAATTGCGAAAGACTACTCTTCAAGAACGCTTGAGGATCTGGAATATCAGTTTATCGTCGTAAAGCACGAAGAACCCTACTATGCAGGACCGGATCGCTTCAGGTTGCAGACTCTGAACGCTGTCAGCATAGATATCGAAGACCACACGGTCATCTTGATCACCGACAAAAACAGACTGACTGCCGAATCACCCTTCTGGGCTCTCGTGACTCATTCAGATCTCATTGTGTTAGTTGAAAGTCACCCCCAGGAAAACACATTGAAAAAGGCTGCAGTATTCTTAAAAAACCATACCCTGTAAGTCATCTATGCATAAAATCGGCAACATCTCTCTAAAAAATTCCTTAATCCTCGCGCCCATGGCTGGCGGTCCCTCAACTCCTCGGCTGGCAGCGGCAGTTTCAAATGCGGGAGGTTTGGGCTCACTGGGATGTGCCTACGAATCCCCGGATCAAATGCAAAGAACAATTCAAACAACAAAGAGCCTGACTGAAAAACCATTTGCGGTCGGCTTGTTCGCGCCACTCCAAGATCCGGTCTTAAATAACGACCAGATCGAAAAAGCCACAGCTGCCCTGGCAATATATAGAAAAGAATTGGAGATCAACACAATCCCAAGTCTCGCCTCCCCGATGTCGATTGATTTTGACAGGCAATTCGAAATCATCCTGAAGGAAGCACCCGCCGCATTCAGTTTCACATTTGGTCTGGTACCAAAAGAGTGCATCCTTGCTTGTCGCTCTCGTAAGATAGTGACCATTGGAACCGCCACAACCCTCGATGAGGCGCAACTGCTGATCGATCTCGGAGTTGATGCCATTGTCGCACAAGGAGTGGAAGCTGGTGGACACCGCGGAATATTCTCTTTAACTGGTGAAGATCCACAGATCAAAATGCTTGATTTAGTAAAGACACTTTCCCAAACCGTAAAAACCACCATCATCGCAGCAGGTGGTATGATGACAGGCCAGGACATTCGCGCAGCCTTGAATAACGGAGCCCACTTTGCCCAACTGGGCACAGCGTTTCTTCTTTGTCAGGAGGCTGGCACTTCAGAAACCTACCGGACTGCCCTGCTGAACTTCAAGAATTCAAAGACGGATCTCACCCGTGCCTTTTCCGGAAGAATCGCTCGTGGAATTGAAAACCGCTTTTTGAAAGAGATGAAAAACAAGGCTGGCAGCATTTTGCCATTTCCGGCTCAGAATAACTTCACGCGGGACATCCGCAATAAAGCCACCCAACTTGGCAAATCAGAATTCTTATCCCTTTGGGCTGGTGAGGGAGTGGCGAAGATTCGAAGCCTTTCCGCCAAGGACCTTGTTGAGATTTTGTGGCAGGAAACTTCAGTAGTTTAGTCATTAATAGAATCAAAAAAAAAGGGCCTTGCGGCCCTTTTTTATTACTTACAGCTTTCGATTTGTTTTTCTTGAACACGAATCGGACGCTCTTTGCGCCAGTCAGCTGCCTCGTAAGTATATTGAAGGTAGCTTGTTGGGTATTGCGCCGTCTGAACTATAGACTTTTTGCAAGTACGACGAGTTGAGTCTGTGTGATCGTATTTTACACAAACGACTTTTTCGTAGAACGGAGATACCGACACTGTTTGTGCTGGAATCACTTTTACTGTGCGGCCTACGCAAACTCTTTTTGGGTAGTGAGAATCAGAGCGATCCCAACGAATTGATTTGCAGTATTCTTTATTGTGTTGAGGAACGAAGACGCGGAAAACTTCATTTTTCTCGTCAACGCAAATTTGTTTCGCAGTTACTTTACCTTCTTGAGGTACGTAAGGGTTTTCAGAACGATTTTGAAATGTCTCGCCATAAGCGTGAGCGAACATTGGAAAAGCCAAAGCCAGTGCAATCAATAGTTTCATGGAGTACTCCTGTTTTTTTCAAACAGTTAGTACGGATCACCTTTGTAAACAACAGGAATCAATTGGTGTTTGTTTTGTAATTCCCGCCAGCACCTTGAAACGGCTTTAAATCAAACGTGGCCTTCCAGTTAATGATTACGCGCGTCAGGAGCGATCATTTTAAAATTCAACAGAACGATGGCGACAATAATAATCAGGGCCCCCAACCATTGGGTGCCCGCCACCACTTCACTTAAAACGGAATATGAAATCGTCATCGCGAAGGGCAATTCCAGCGCCGAAATAATACTGCCCAACCCCACACCGACAATTGGAAAACCTTTGTTCAACATGATCGGCGGAATAACGGTTCCAAAGACCGCTACTATGAAGCCATAAGACAGGAAAATTGGAAAGTTGAACGCCTGATTGTGAATGAACTGCTCACCGATCAAGTGCATGCCAAAATAATAAGGCCCTAACTGAGTCAGGAAACCAAAGATCCCCACCACGACACACGCCCCATACATCATGATCTGGCTGCGTTTGATCGGATGTAGATGCGCTGCCACGCTTTGTGTGGAAGCCAATGCCCAGCTAAATGCCATGGCCGCCAAAACGGCCAGCACAACTCCCCGCATATCCAACTTGTGAGCAGCTCCGAAAACGTTGGTCGCCATTAAAGTTCCGCACAAAACCATCACGACTGCCAAAACTTTGTCAATCCCGGGAGCACGCTTACCACGAACTGACTCGATCACAATTCCCATCCAAACGGATTGCATCAACAAGACCACGGCGACCGAGGCATCGATATACATCACCGACATGTAGTACAGAACACTGGTCAAGCCCACAGGAATACCTGCGATCACCAGGTGACGGAGATCCTGTGAATTTGGTTTTTCATGACTCTTATTGAACAGGCTATTCATGATCGTCAAAATCAGCGCCCCCCAAATAACCTGGGAGATTGTGACCTCGGCTGTGGAGTAGCCGTGTTTGTATGCGAGTTTTACAAATGTCGAAAGCATTCCGTAGCTGGAAGATCCCAAGGCGACAAACAATGCACCTGACAGAAGACTATTGAAACGAGAGTTCGCTTGAATTTCTAGGGACCCGGATGAACTTATCATAACTACCACTGACTAAAGTTTTTAAGTGTCAGTTAATAATCATTCCGATAGTCAACTTTTTGTGGAAGTTGGTAGAGACATTCAACCAGATCTTGAATTTATAAAGGATGTATTAACAAGTCCGAAGGTATCAGCATTCACCGGTCGAAACAATTCACATTCAAAATAGCGATCTTTCCTCGGATGTATAAGATTAGTTCACCGTTGGCAATTTGGGCCCCTTACTGCCTCAATAGCCTTTCAAACCGCGCCATAGTTAATACTTTTGATCTCAGGCCCTATAAAACTGGCACGTCCATCGCACGTCTGCAACCTTATGCGATCATGGTTCTTAGGACTGCTTATACTTACCTCTACTCTGACGGCACAGGCCTGGGCGGCCCCTATTGACGTCGTCCTGGATATCGATTGGACAACCTTCTATACGATAAAGCCTGAAGACAAAAATCAGATGGATCCGAAAGCCATTCAAATTGCCGGCAAAACATACCGCCCAACAGAACATCTGGGTGAAGTCCTTGAAAAGCTTCTGGCACTTCCTGATATCCGAATCAGTTTTTTCAGCGGTGGAGAAACCACTCGCAACGAGGCCCTGCTAAAAGCATTTATATTACCTTCGGGTCGCTCTGCTTTTGATATTTCATACAAAGTGCTGTCTAAGCATGATTTGACAGTGGTCTCTGAAGACCCGTCCTTGGGGTTTGCAGATCGCTATAAAAAAAATCTTGAAGGCATTCTTCCAGGCGCGACCATGGAGCGAACCATTCTGATCGATGATCAGATCAAGTTTGCTGTGGCACCATGGAAAGCGGTTGATTCCATGGGACACCTTGAGTTTCAAAGTAAATTTGATCCCGAAAAAATCGGTCAGTTCGAACACCCAGCGACAGTGGAACAATGGCAGACCGAGAAAGACAAAGCCTTAATGTGGTTGGCTCTTATTAAAGAGGCTCTGAACACATCCAGAAAACGGCACACACCATTCAGCACTGCCGTGACTGAAATCTGGGCACAGAAATCACAACGTCCCCTGTGCAAAAACGTTTTCAACGTCAATTAATCCCTTACGGAACTAGGACTGCCTCAACAACTGACGAGCGATTTCCAAAAATCGAGCCTCGGTCACTTCTGGCGGCCACGGAATAATCGGGAAATCAAAAGGTTCGTCCTCAGCTATATTCCAGGACTTAAGATCCTTGGTGATAAGATCGCGAACTTCGGTCGCCAACAAACGGCGATCAATTTGTTTCACCACTTTTGGAAGCGGAAAATCCAAATTAAATTTTTTGGAGATCGCCCAATGAATGCGTGATTCAATAATTTCAAAATCCGGAAGCAATGCTTTAACCGGAGAAACCAGATCACCAATATAAGCCTCTGTTGCATCATGAAATAGCATATGAAGCGCGATATCCTTGGTTGGCGACACTTCCGCTCCAAGGCAGGAGTGCTGCCCTACTGAATAAAAAAATCGGGTATGACCATTAAAGCGGGCCTGGCGCGCCAATGCACAGGCGATGTCTTCAATTTTAATCGCGTCTGGTTCCGGCTGAAGTATATTAAAACGATTTCCCGACAGGGTGATAACCCAGGATTTTTGGATGATTTCGGGACGATTCAAATTTTCTGTAAGGGGCGGCAATTCCATGATCATGGCATTTGTGAGTATCTCAATCCCTTCAGAGTTTCATGAGAAATCTTGATGATGCACAGGGTAAGACCGCACATTTCAAGGAGTGAGAGTTACAAACTCCCTTTTTGCAAATTCCACAAGCTATTGTGACAAAGTTCGTCTTTACATTACTACCGTGAAGTCATTCTGACACCGGCTACTGAGCCAATTTTCGGCCCGATAAAATAAGTTTTTCTGTACCGACGATTATGCCTTCAAAGAAATTTCAAGTGCGAATAAGTTGCGCCCGAGTTTACAGCTCAAAATAAAGGAGTGATTGAAATGAACTTTATTAATGCACCTTTACTGACACTATTACCCTTGTTCATCTTCGTATTTCAGACAAGATGTTATGCCGCTGTTGAAGGGATTATTGGAAACATGCCTTTGGATAAAAATCCGAACATAACCCAACAACTGCCGCATACGAACGCTTCGGAGATTATCATCTCTCGCAAGCAATATGTGATTTCATACAACAAAACCACCCGCTCACCCAACTGGGCTGCCTGGGAGTTGGATCCAAAAAAGATCGGTTCGGCCGATCGCTCCAACAGCTTTATTCAGGATGCCGAGCTGGAGGAATTTCTCGACAAACAAGGCAGTCAATTCCGCGCCGTCACCTCAACAGAATATAAAGGGACCTGTTTTGATCGTGGACATCAGGTGCCCTCGGCGGATCGAACCAACAGTGCCAGGGATAACGAAGCCACCTTCACCATGAGCAACATGCTTCCTCAGACGCCTTTTTTGAATAGAGTGATGTGGGAGGACCTGGAACGCTATACGAGGGATCTGGTTTCCGTTAAGAACAAAAAGGCCTACGTGATTGCCGGCCCCATTTATGATCAAAATTTTGGCGCCATAGGTCCCAACAACGACATCCCCGTTCCGTCGAAAAACTTTAAGATAATTTTCCTGCTGGAATCAAATCAGACCGCGAAAGACATCACGAAAGACACTCCCGCCTTGGCTGTCATTTTACCAAACACGCTGGCTGACGGCAGTGCCGTTCCGACCAGGGAGGACGTCGATTGCGAAACGCTGGCGGATCACTCTTCTGGAAAAGCAGATTGGAATAGCTATCGAACCACTGTGGACGAAGTGGAAAAGCTGACCGGTATCAGATTTTAAGGATTCTACTGATCCAATGGTGGCGGATAAGTGTTGATCATTTCCTGCATGGTGGATCCGTAGCGGCCATTTGGCACAATCATGGTTGCCTTACGCCACTCCGGAGTTGCCTGGATAAAGCGGCCTTGTCCGACACCAGGGGCATAGCCCCAGGTCGTATTCACGGCTTGCGCATTTGGCCAGTAATCCGCCCCCACGTTCACCAGATACTTGGCAGAACTGCGATCATCGGTTCCCGCCGCGTTTTCCAAAACAAGGCGGGTTTCCATGCTCACGAAAACGGCCCGGATATCCTGTGGCACGATCGTCGAATGCGTCCCGTAACCATGGGCGAAAAGAGGATACTTGGGTTTAAATGAAAGTCCACCCGAGGACTCCACCTTGGTGCCATTGCTGGCAGAGTACGTGAATGGATATTTCCACGTATCCGTGTATGGAGAAGCGTCATTTTTTAGCAGACTCCAAGTGCGGGTCGACTGCGACAAAATAAATATTTTCATATTGCGATACTGTACACGCGTATTTGTGGCTGAATTTCCAGTCGCTTCGAAAACCTGCAACCAGGAATTCAAGGTGTAACACCACTCTGGCTTGGAGTACTCAAACCAACTTGGAATATCAGCACCAGATGGTGACTGCATGATGATCATAGGCTTTGTTTGCCACTCATAGCGTATATCCGGAATAACAGCCTCGTGAGAGGAAGCCGATTGACTGACCACCATATCAATAATCGCCTGACTAGCGCTTGGTGAAGGAGTTGGAGATGGAGACGGCGTTGGCGTGACCGTCGGCGTTGGTGATGGGGTAACTGTCGGTTTTGGTGTTGCTGAGGGTGATGGTTGCGGAACCGACTCTGATCCCTGCCCTATTGTTCCATCAATGGGCGTCTGGGATTCAAACTTCGAACATGCCGTAATAAGTACCAACAAAAATGAAAGAATTCCGATGCGGAAATTGGTCTTATTAAGGATCGAAGTTCTATTATTGTTCATAGTAATATTCTATTCGACAGATACATGCACAATAATCAGATTAAATGTGGAAATCTCAAAGCGATACAAGCTTTTCGTTCCAACGGTTCAAGTCAAATGAAACACTTTACCCGGCCTCACCATTCTTCCAATACCCTGTAGCTTTGATCCAATTTTCCTCGGCGCCTTTCACATCCACAAGCATGCTCTTTAATTCCATCGCACAGCCTTTTTCAGTGCCGATCCAGGAAAAATAGTCCCCGCTTGGGAAAGGTTCCTTAAGCACCGCCTCTTTAAGCATTTCAACTGAAGCAGCGTCATTTCCATTTCTGTAGACCCAGTGAATGGCAACGTCCGGCCCATGCTTCAACTCTATTTTTTGGGATTCATTTTCAACTTGAATGAAGACCACCGCTTTTGCATTCCAGGGAATCTCTTCCAGGCGTCTGGCAAAAGATGGCAATGATGTCTCATCTCCGATCATCAGATACCAGTCAAATTCATACGGGACGATTTTAGAACCTCTTGGGCCACCCATTGTGAACTTGGAACCAACTTCAGCCTGCTGGGCCCATTGCGATCCCGGCCCCTTGCCATGAAGTACGAAATCAATTTCAAGCTCTTTGGCTTCAGCATTATAGCGGCGCGGAGTGTAGTCCCTCATGATGGGAGGTCTGTCTTGTTTCGCATCGGGAGCGAGCATGGAGGGAACAACCGGTTCATCTTCTCCCGGATAAGCAAAGAACGCTTTCACGTGATCATCCGGAGACAAGGAAACGAATCCTTCCAGGTCATCACCAGTCAAAGTGATTCTCTTAAGACTTTTACTTAGAAGTTCCGTTTTTTTGACGGTAAGCTTTCTAAGCTTCACTGTATGCATGACTGTTTTGATTTCTCTGCCTTTGTTTTCCATCTAAATCCCTCGCTCTTAAGTCACACTTAGACTATGCGAGGCGATTTGGAGTCTGCAATTCAATACTCAGGAACCACATTAAGTGACAATAAGATGAGAGAAGTTAGGTTGGTTAAATGGCAGTTTAAGTGCTGAATGATCTAAGGCACAACCCATGTAGTGACATCCACCGGAATAAGCCAAGACTGAAAAACAGACGCACTTGCCAACAAACCATTTGTATTAGGCCCCAAACACCACATTGTGGAATCATTCTTCAACAGACATCCGGAAACAGCAGTACCGACATTGTTAAATGAGAGATCCTTATAATCTGTTGCATTCGGAATCAAAGTTGGAATTCTGGTCGCGGATGTTCGGTGAATCAAACGCGCGAATGAGCTGTATGCATCACCCCAGCATTTTACTCCCGCATTAGTAAATCCACATCCACCATTCTCGCCAATTCTAAGCGAGGTGTACTGTGCAGTATCATCAACCAATGTCGGTATCATTTTCACGGTTGTAGAATTCAGCCCGGTTTTATATCCAGCGGAATTACCCCAGCAATACAAGCTATTGGAACCATCACGTATTGCACAGGCAAAGTCACCACCAACCGAAACTGATGTATATAAATCGGTTGCACTGACCACCTGCGGAGTATTGTAACGATCCGGAGTGATGCTTCCCAAACCTGCCTGGTATGAGTTATTAGATCCCCAGCATTTCAATATTTTATCCTCGGTGACACCACATGTATGGTAGGTGGCTTTGGGAGCAACTCCAATGTCCCGATAGCGCACGCCGGGATCGATCACCTTTGGCTCCCACGAACCAGAGATAACGCCGCCATCCCCTAGCTGCCACATGTTGGAATTATAACCCCAGCATTTCAAAACTCCATCCATTCTGATTCCGCAAGTCAATGAATCGCCAGCTACAATTTTTTTATACTTTGCTCCGCCGTCCACTAATCTTGGCGTTGGCGATGATGACACACCCGTAAAGCCCAGGACACCGTCAGCATTCCTGCCCCAACATTTTACTGTATCATCGGTAGTGATCGCACAGCCGTACATATTCCCTACGGCAACCATTTTAAATGTTAATCCCCGATCCAAAACGATTGGACTAGTCCGGACAACCCCGACTCCCGAGGACCCGTCTCCTATTGAAGCTGTCGTTCCATTCCCCCAGCACTTCAATCGATCGAATGAGTCGATTCCACACGCCAAAGTTGATCCGAAGGAGATCTGCTTATAGTTCTGACCACTATCCGCCATAGCGGGATTATCTCGAAGATTTACCAAACCGTCACCGACACTCAAACTCGCAAAGGATCCCCAGCATTTTATTCTTTGGTCGGTGGTAATTCCGCAAGCATAGTTATTCCCTGCTTTCACCTTAAGATAGGTGGATGTTCCACCCACCACAGTCGGAACCAGCTTATTCGCCACGCTATAGTTGCTGCCATCACCTAATGCCCCGGCATCTGAGCTTCCCGTTCTATTAGAACCCCAACAAACTGCCTGGTTGGAAGTCATGCGTACCGCGCAGGTATGAGCATTGCCGACGGAAACGTTTAAGTATTTATTCCCAGCATCGATTGCTTTCGGAACATCGCTATTAGTTGTTGTACCGTCACCCAAATTTCCTGAACCATTTGTCCCCCAACAGTACAAGTAGTCATTGACGTCAATCGCACAGGCGTGGCTTGCATACATACTCAAGCTTTTAAACTTAACTGCAGTTGGAACGAGTGTCGGAACCAGCACTTCCCCCGTCGTGGCCCCATTCCCTTGCAAATAGGAAGTATCGTCTCCCCAACAATACAGATCACCAACGGAGTTCAATGCACAGCCCGCCCAATTTCCTCCGGCGATGGCTACAAAGTCATGGGTTGAAGTCATACTTGTTGGAGTTGTGACGGCTGATGTGGCTGCTCCATTAGCAAGTTCACCGCGAGTTTCAGATCCCCAACAATAAATATCCCCCAGCTTGATTCCACAAACCGCCCGACCAATCGGTGCGACATCCGTGAAATCAGAACCAACGAAGGTCGGTGAATAACTTGCCGTAATGGTGCCATTGCCCAGTTGGTAAAAACTGTTAGATCCCCAGCAATACAAATCACCATTAATGCGAATTGCACAGCTTGTGGTTGTATTGGAATCTGTCGCCACCTTTGAGTAGCTATGACCGCTGTCTATGTCTTTGGGCAAGACGACTTGATCATCTGTCCCGTCGCCTGAGTTCGACCCCCAACAGCGCAGTCTCCCGTTACTAATGATAACACACCGACTGTTATTTCCCATCCCCATTTCAATGGCGGAACCATGCACACTGTCCGTATCACTGATATGCAAACGACTTTGATAGTCCACACCAAATCGAACCAACGGACTGCTGGTGTAATGCAGATTCATCTGCATATACTTATTTTCGGATCCAGGATTATGGATCAGATTAAAAGGAATATCCACGATCGTCGGATTCGCAGAATTTGCCGGAATTGTGATACTTCCCTCGGTCGGTAAATCATGATCGACGCCGTTCACGGCATTCCCAACAAGACGGTAGTTAATTGTCACGTCGTAAGGTTTAGTACCACCAAGACGAACCTGAAACTTTTGTACGCCGACCGCAGACTCGGAAACTACCTGTTCCTTTTGAACAAATGCAACCGGTATCACCGTCGTATCATATATAAAGGTTTCCGTATTTGAAACAACGTTATCAAGTCCTGCGGCATCTTTGACTCTGATCGCTGGAAGTGTGATCGACTTCGTTCCCGTACCGGACGGACTCATTTGAAAAGTCCACGTTGTTCCAAAACCCACTAAAGTTCCCAGCTGAGCATTGGTTCCACCCACCACAGTGAAATCAGAAAGATCCAAACCCGTCACAGGTTCACTGAAGACCACCGTAAAACTCATCGGAGAAGTGTACGAATACGGACCAACATCACTGGTAACAACAACAGTTGGTTGAATGGTATCAAGAATACTGGAAACAGCAACTGGCCCTTGCACGCCATTTCCTGCAGTATCGCTCACCGCATTCTCAGGAATACTGACACCAAAGGTCCCTTCAGCTGAAGGTGTCAGAGTGATTGTATAAGTAGTCCCACTTCCACTTAAGGATGCGGTCGCATTGGTTAAGGTTAAGTCTGAAAGATCAAAACCTGCCACAGCTTCCGAAAAAGTCGCGGTCACCGAAACGGATCCCGCCGTCGTCCGATAGGTCGGAAGACTTGATAATGTTACTGTCGGTCGAACCGAATCATACCTCTTTTGCAACCATGCTGAAGCCAAAGACAGATTCGTTGCCGCATCCACGGCCGCATTTTCAACCGCACGAACTCTGAAGTTCCCTTCAGCAATCGGCGCCAAAGTAAATGAGTAGCTATCTCCACTTCCGGCAAAGTTACTTACCACCGCATTTTCCACTTCAAGATCAGCGGCCGTAAAACCCGTAACCGCAGCACTGAATGTCACCGTCACATTGATCGCAGTATTAACGTCACTCCCCGCCGTGCTCGCGAGTACCGGCACGGGACGATCATTATTAAAAGCCACTGAAACTGAATTGGACGCTGAATTTGAATTAGTAGCCAGATCCATTATTTTTCCTGCCGGATAACTGACAGAAACAGTGCCGTTGGCAGAAGGCACCACTTCGAACGCAAACACCGAACCGGAGCCCGAGACTTGGCTTACGGTGCCACCGGTAACATTGAAGTCACCAGGCTGAGGTTGGCCATCCACCGGCTCGCTAAAGGTCAAAGTGAAAACGATGGGCGTGTCCTTTGTAGGATCAAGGCCTGAATAAGAAATGGTCGCCGTAGGATTTGTTCGATCGTTATAAAATTGCAGCAGATTCGAAGCCGAATTCGGTACCAACACTGAGTTTACGACTGAGTCTTGATTTAATTGAACGCTGACATTTCCTTCAGCCGTTGGAACTAAAACAATCGTATATTCCGTGTCCGTCACTTTTACCAGCTGAGTGGCCGTACCGTTAAGAACGGCGAAACCCGAAAGATCCAGACCATCAATGGGTGTATTAAAATGAACCGTCACAGGCCATTGTGTTTGATTATTGTTCGCTGCTATTGCCGAGGACAGGATCGCCTGAGGAGTGGGAATCGTTAAACTAGCCAGCTTATCGTTAATTTTCAAAGACAGGGTGCAACTGGAAAGCACCAATCCCAAAAACATCACGATAACGTACCGAACAAACAAGCTGAAGATCATGACTTCTTATCGGTTATAGATGGAAATCTCGATAGGAAACTAAGGCACAACTTCTCATTTTGACCGAATTTTGTTCGATCAACTTGACTCAATTGCGATGTTTCTTACTCGAGAATATGAAAAATTATACCAAAAAAGAGACAGACTCAGTATCTGTTCGGCTATCATCCGGGACCTACACTTCCGCCCCGATCCGGACCATGAGTTCTAATTTCCTGATGGATTCGTTCTAATCATTTTATTATACAAACCAATCGAGAATCCTTTAAACACGTTCTTGTCATAAACAATATTATATAATTAAAGGGACGAAATCATGAAAGCTATCAGACTCCTTATCACACTAAGTGCTTTACTCATCACTTCTATGGCGATGGCCAAGGAATGCGTTGATGCTCAAGGCAATGATATTTTGAATACGCCACAAGTATTTCGAGAGTTAATTGAAAAATCCAACAACTGCCACTCGGCCGTTGAATTGGCAAAAGCCTGTGCCTGGGGCTCTATGGTCGACGTCTTTACGGCAGGAGCTGCGTACGAAGTTTGCCACACTCAGTTGGCCAAAATGAACCCTGACAAAGCAGACTCGGCCCTTTTGGTATCCATGAGTGAACGCTGCGATGCTCACCATAACACCGACGGCGGCACAATGGCTAAATCCACAACGGCTTTCTGTCATATGAACGCCATTGAGTTTGTAGTTAAATTGGTACAAACCACTGAGGTTTACTAGAAGACCGGATCCTGCGAAGCTGACAAAAAAACGTTGTCAGCATTGCACTCTACTGAGGAGCAACATATCGACACCCGCCTGAAGGGTATGTCGACTCTCTAGACACTCATGGTTTTCTTTCAACATTAGCAGTTTGAAACAAACCAAATCTTAACAAGTGTTACATTCGCCTTTACGAGGTGAATTCTGAAAACGCTGATCGTAGGGCTCATTTTAAGTCTTGGCTTGTCTGCTTATGCAGAAGAAAAGACCGAAAGCCTTTATAAATTTAATCCAGTCACCAGTGCTTCCGCAAGAACACTGCCGCAATGGCATGTGGCTTTCCAAAAAACCGGCGGCGCCAATATCAACTCGGACTTTCTGGCAAACTCCCTGAGCATCGGGATCTTGCCTCGCTTTGAAATGGGCGTGATTCCCCTTTTCTATACGAATAAAAACAGCTCCAACTACACTGCCAAATTGAATTTCTGGAAGGGCGATCAGGTGGACTGGGCTTTGTCCTTCACCGAAGCTCGCTTTCAAACTGAAATAAAGCAAAACGCCCAGGTTGTTGAAAGACCAGATCTGATCTTAAGATCGATACAACTGGGAGTAAATTATCGTATTCCTGACTCTGATTTCATCATCTCCCCTTTTGTGACCTCCGTCTCTGGTTACCTGGATTCAAAGGACGCCTTTGCATTCATTTACTCATACGAAATAAAACATGAATGGGGCCTCGACGTGCAATGGAACTTCCAGGATCGGCAGTGGCTGACTTTGGGTTATGGATTTTTACGCAACTCCGGGATCTCAGCTTACGAATTGATGAGCTCTGGCTTTGGTTTCGCCTGGTCGATTTTCCGGCCCAAGGAGTTGTTCTCGCGTCCTTCGGTAGGAATTTACTTCACCCCAGAAACAGCTAATACATTGTTCCTGGTAACATCCACCTTTTACGAATTTTAACCATTGAGGCAATCATGTCTGCAAATTCAATAAAAATCAGCAGTGACAACAATACGCTTCAAGAGGAATTTAAGTCTATTGCCTTGAACATCTCCGCGATGCTCAAGGGCGAAGGCAAAACAGTTCGTCCTTTCGTTGAAGGACTTCCTCATTTCTCAAAACTACCAACAGAGAAAAAGCTGCACATCATTCAGCAGGTGCGCTTTTACCAGGAGCTTTGCCAAGGGCAACTGAACGATGGATATAAAATCAGTGACAGCCCCACTTTCACCTGGAGGGCATTTCGTCATTTGGGCTTGGCACCCTGCAAAGACTTTTTTAGCTTTCTTACCCAAGACGACATCGTCGAGATTTATTCCAAGGATCAAATTCAGCTTTTCAGAAACTTTACTTTCTTTGATTTCTGTTCTTACACACTGGAGGAGCTATACACCTTTGAATGGTGGAACCTTTTTCAGAGGGAAGAAAAGCACACACAGATGATTCTGGACGAAGTCGCCAAGGTGATTTCGGGTGAAATCCAAAGCGCATATGAACCCGGTCTGCCTACCCACGAGCTTCGTGAGATTCGTTCTGCGGAGAGGTACTCCATGACCATGAGCCTTCGCTGCCTAGCTCCTGTTTATAAGAACAAACAGCTTGAGGGACTCGTTGTTTTGGAACGCGCCAGATTTCTGAATAACTAACGACCACAATTCATTCTATCGAGGTCATGTCGCCGCGCAATGGCGACACCTGCAACCTGTCATTTACAGGGGGAAACACGCTCCCGTTTTCACTTGCCTTTCACTGCGCTTGAAACATTACTCATTGCCGAGGTCTCCTGCTAGCCTTTCGACACCCATGAAAGGAGCTTCCATTGAGACATCTACTTGTTCTTCCATTTTTGACTCTTGCGAGTTTCGCCGCCCAAGGTAGCGATATTTCCAGTGATAAAGCCAATATCAAATCTTTCCAAGGTTGCTTTGAAGTGAGTTTCAACTTCGTTGAAACATTCCCTCTGATTGAAGGTTATAAAACCACTGCACCTTACCATTCCAAAGCTTTGGAATACGTCGTTGTCGACCAAGAGGCTGACAAAGAAGTGGGTTTGCAACACATCCTGTTAGTGGGTAAAGACGGAAAAATGACTCTAAAACACTGGCGTCAAGAATGGATTTATGAGCCAACTTCCGCGTTGGAGTTCAAAGGTAACAACACTTGGCACCAAAGAACACTGACTGTGGAAGAATCCGATGGTCGCTGGTTGCAAAGCGTGACTCAGGTCGACGATGCACCAAGATATGAATGCGCGGCCAAGTGGGTAAGCACTGGCGAAAGCAAGTTCTGGGAATGCACTTCCTGGAATCCGCTTCCTCGCCGTGAATACACAAAACGCAGTGACTATCAGGTGATCGAACGTCGTAATCGTCAAATGATCACTAAAGACGGCTGGATCCACGAACAAGACAGTCAAAAGCTTCGCTTAAACGGCGAAACGGCGACAGCCTTTACGAAAGAGCGTGGCGAGAACATCTACAAACGCGTTGATGATTCCAAATGCCAGGCTGCTGCCACTTGGTGGAATGACCACAAGGACGGCTGGAAAGTGATTCGCGCCAGCTGGGCGAAAGTTCGCGCTGAAAATCCAAAATTGAAGTTGAACTTCAAAGATCCAGAGGGCGACCTTTGGCAAAAGCTTTTCGCACTGGAAGACACTGCGAAAACAAATGGCTGGCCGGAAAACAAGCTGGCTAAAGAATCGGAAGCGGTGATTCGCACTTATGTAATTAAATAAATTAAAAACCCAGCTCTGATAAAGCTGGGTTTTTTTTGAGCCCGTTTACGCACGCATTAAAGCGCCTGAAGCGACTTGGACCAGGGAACTGGTGCGATAATGTCAATAAAGGTCTTTCCGGGAAGGATCGCTTCATTTTTATTATTAATTCTATCCGTAAAAGTGATCTGGCCGGATCTCCACAAGTTTAAACTTTGGCGTTCACCGATCCAGTTTTGCATCTTCACCATATCCGTATTTTCAGCGATGACTTCAAGATCGTCCTCGGTCGAAGCATGAATCTCTTCAAGCGTCGAAGGAAGCTTCATCATTTTCTTATTTTGAAAAACAATGATGAGTTCGTATTGGTTACCAAGCCAGTAAGCGAAAATTCCGCGGGGTTTGTTTTTCTTAAAAGAGACAACAGCATCGTCGAATCCCGGCGCATAACAATTCACTGAACTAGCATAGAGGGCGCAATGAAAACGTCCCTCAGTCGCAATTCTCTCGGCTCCTCCCAAAAACTCCGAATCCCGGGCTCCACCCTCACCTTTCTTTTGATATTCGCTCAATCCATTGGTATATGTTGTCACTTCCGCTGTTTTTTTCGAGACCACCATCTTTAATTCAAGATTATCCACCAGAATGTTGCCCTTTTTCATCTTCAGAACGTCCGATAAGGATTTCCCATTGTAGAAGGAAACTTTGTTATTCGCGTCTGTTAAAAAGGCCCCCAGTTTAAGATCCCCGGGCAATGTATTAAATCGACTTACCAGAAAAGTCGTCGCCCACAGCCTGCCTATTCTTTTAATTTCCGGACTGACATTGGCTTTTGATATTTTATTAAAAAAGGCAACTTGAATACCGTAGGAACCGACATTAGAAAAGGTTTCATCACAAGCGTACTCTCCAGTAAAACCGCTACGAGGATTCGTGCAGGCCTTGTGATTATACTCATCCCCATCCAGATGACGAGCCTCGTGGACAAGCAATGCTGCAATTTCCACAGTCGATAACTTAAACATATGAGGACAGGTAAACATGGATTCACCAAGAAACATCGGAGAAACATAAGCTGCAGTCATAACCCCATCACACTCGTCTTCCAAACGAATATCTTTTACTCTTTTTTGAAAGTACGCAAATGGATTATCCTTCACTAGCTTTTGACCGAAAACCCCCTCCATCTCCAGAGTTCCTTCGACATTTTGCAAAAATTCGAAGGCTTTAAAAATCTTAATTACGCGGTCGTTATCATCACATCGATCATAGCTATCAACTCCAAAAAAGGAGAATTGATTCGCAAACTCATCGGCTTTATCCTTGCTAAAGCATTCCTTCTCTGCTGCCAAGGCGTTTGCACCTAAAGTGAGCACACTCAAAATAACTGCAACAAATATTCTAAGGGGCATAACTATTTTCATTGTGCTTCTCCATTGCCGGCCACTTGTTCCAGCCAACGATTCAATTTGCCAGGACGACCTTGTTCAATTCCAATCAGACTGATCATTACCATGTGCTGTAGCGAAGGATCACTCTGAGCTCTTCTAATTGCTGCCAGATCCTGCAATGAAGCTTGAGGGTTTTTCCTGCTTAATTCATCAATCGCCGCAATTGCACTTGCACGAAGGTTCACTTCCTCCGCTCTCTTCATCGCCAAAACAGAATGGGGATCGCCGTCAGATTTTGTTTCAATAGGGCTGATTGCCACCTTGCGCAGCACCGGACGAGCCGGCTCTCCCGCCATAGCCAAAAGGTAGGAGGCCACGGTCTTTTCGTCCGAGCGGCCAGTGCGATTGAGCACGATATCACCCAGCTGTATCAATTCGTCTTTTTTAAGCTGACGAGCCGCTGAAATAAGTTCTGCCTCGCGGGACTTCCAATCAATATTTACTGAATAGAGAGTCGCTGTTTCTTGAGACATTAATTTTTGCAGACGTGTTTTCGATTTTTCAGTCTTGTCTGCCAGAGGCCTGATGACCGTTCTTTCGAATAGAGCCTCTTTTGGAGTAACACCAGCTTTACGAGGTTTGTGCATAGCTGCGGTGGGCGCCATGGAAATAGCCGTCTGTTTGAAATGAATCCCCCCGCCGACCAGCAACGCCAGCCCCAAAGGCAGAATAAATTTCTTTGTTAAATTCATGATTACTCCCGCAAAAATAAGAATGCGAAAATTTATAAGCAAGGGAAATGCCGCCTCAAGAGGCTATACACTAGCAATGGGCACATCCAGGGTGTCGAACTAATTTACGGGTCTCGATTTATGCTAAGCGGAAATCTGAACGACTGTCAGAACCGCGGTTGCCTCTGAAAAAAACACCCTCTCTGTCGAGGAAATGGACAATCTTTCCCCTATGAGAGGCCTTTATTCGGATTCCCTAAGGAACCGGCAAATTCCCCTTGCGGAAAGTGGCCCCTATTGGCAAATTACCGCCCATGGAAAATCCTTCTTTAAAACGCCCCGAACTTCTTCTTCCTGTTGGTACCAAGGACATGGCATTGGCCGCCATTCACAATGGTGCTGATGCTATTTTTATGGGCGTCCCGGGCTTTAATGCCCGCGGCAGAAGTCACGATTTCCAAATCGAAGAGGTCAAGGACATCATCGACACCTGCCACCTCCACGGCGTGAAGGTGAACCTTGCATTTAACATTCTGATTTTCCAAAACGAACTGCGCGGTGCCGTGGAAGTTCTGGAAAAGATCCTGCCACTAAAACCTGATGCCTTCATCGTTCAGGATTTGGGTTTGATCCGCTTGATCCGCCAAATGGCACCCGATCAACGTATTCATGGCTCGACGCAAATGAGTGTGACCAATGCTGAAGCCATCCACTGGTTGGAGGATTTGGGCATTCAACGTTTCGTCTTGGCCCGTGAAAACTCCCTTAAAGAAATTCACTCGATCAAACAAAACACACAGAAGGAAATCGAAGTCTTCGTTCATGGTGCTTTGTGTGTGAGTTACTCGGGCCAGTGCTTTACCTCTGAAGGCATCGGTGGGCGTTCCGCCAATCGTGGTCAGTGTGCGCAAAGCTGCCGCTTTACCTACGAAATGCATGTCGATGGCGAAAAGCGTGATTTGGGTGGCAAGTCCTTCCTGGTTTCTCCGCAAGACCTTTGCGGTATCAACGAAGTTCCAAGTCTTTTGGAAGCCGGCGTTGACTGCTTTAAGGTCGAAGGCCGTCTGAAAACTCCTGAGTACGTGGCCACTGCGGCCCGCAGCTTTGATGAAGCCATCACCTCTGCCCAAAACAACCAATCCTTGAAAAGCCCGATCCATTTGAAAAAACAAATGGCCACGGCATTCTCGCGCGGCTTTTACAGCGGTTGGTTCCACGGTGTAAATCACCAGGAACTGGTTGAAGGCACGTTCAGTGCTCATCGTGGTTTCGAATTCGGAAAAGTTATCAAAGTAAATCCAACTTCCCTTGAGGTTGAAATCACTGAAGACAAAGCCCAACAAGGCTTAAAAGCAGATTTCATCCAGCCAGGTGATGGTATCTTGTGGGTTTATAAAGACCGTAGCGGAGCCGACGCTGAAAAAGGCGGATTCGTTTTCGGTGTCAAAGCTTTGTCGCCTCGTCGCTTTGCTTTGGAATTCTCCAGAGATATTTCGCTGGAAGGTTATTACAATGGCGCTCGCGTCTTCTATAACCATGATAAAGATCTTAAAAAAGACGTTTCATTGAGTGTCGAGGACAAGCAACGTAAAAAACGTCTTCCTGTCACGGTTCGTGCTGAAGCATCCTTGGGTAAACCTTTGACGGTGCAATACTCTGACGGCAAATACACTGTTGTTGCGACGTCAGAAAACATCTGTGAGCCTGCTAAAAACAAGGGTCTTAACTCTTTGGATTTGCGTGAAGAACTTTTCGCACTGACCGGCAGTCCTTTCCGCGGTGAAGGTTTCGAATCTGAACTTGATTCCACAACTCCCCTGTTCCTGCCCAACAAGCAAGTCAAAGAGCTTCGCCAAAAATTGGTCAAGGAATTGACAGATCTGCGTATTCAAAATGGCGCAGCTCCAAAGATGGCGCCGCAAGACCAGGTCATGAATTGGATTTCCGGCAAAAAGATCACGGACCGCAAGGCTCAGGGCCTTAAGTTCAATCTTTTACTTCGCGATAGAGGCCAGGCTGACGATGTCGCTGCCGCCATTAAAAATGGTGAGCTAAAAACAACTGATATCAATTTGGCTATTTTAGACTTTGAATTCGGTTTGGATTTTGCGCCAAGCTTGAATACTTTAAAAGAATCCGGTCTTAAAGTCGGCGTCGCAACGACGCGTATTTTGAAACCGAACGAACACCGCAATGTGAAGCATCTATTGAGCATGAACCCGGACGCCATTTTGGCAAGAAATCTGGGCGCCGTTCAATACCTTCAAGCCAATAACTACCAGGGCGAAATCCTGGGAGACTTTAGCTTGAACGTGGCGAACCATCTAACCGCACAGTATTTGCTCGATAAGGGTCTTTCCAGCGTTTGTTTGGGGTATGACCTGAACAACGTACAGGTCAGCGAGTTGATCCAGGCCGGTCAAGCGGATCGCTTTGAAGTGACGGCTTACCAATACATGCCAAGCTTCCATATGGAGCATTGTGTGTTCGCAGCCTTCCTAAGCAAAGGTTCAAGCTTTAAGGATTGCGGCAAGCCTTGTGAAAAGCATGACGTAAAATTGAAGGACCAATTCGGTAACTGGCATCAAATCAAGCCCGATCAGGAATGCCGTAATACGATGTACAACGGAACTTCACAGTCTGCGGCTCGCTATGTGAAAGAATGGGAAAGCCATGGTCTGGGTTTCATCCGTTACGAAGCACTGAAAGAGCGTGGCGCTGAACTGATCAAAAAGATCCAGGCGCACGTGGACTTTATCAGTGGCAAAAAAGAATTGGATGCATTGATCAAAGATCTGGGAAATGTGGAAAGCTATGGTTTATCAGAAAGCCACTTCCAAAGAGAGAAAGAATACCAAAGCAGAAAGAAGTAGGCTGTCTTATACTCCGATTCCGTCGGAGTATATCAGACTAAGAATGCTTGGATTTCAGGTACTTTTCGTATTCGCGCAAGACCGAAGTCATCACACCCTTTAACAGCGCATCGAACTCGGGGTCCTGACCTTGTTTACCGTCCAGATTTACAAAGTCTGCCATAATTTTATTTTCACGTTGAGCATTGAAGAACGGAAGGTTCTGCTCTTTTTTGATTTCCCAGATCGCCATGGTTAAGTCACGACGACGCGCCAGCAGCGCATGCATTTCTTTATGAACCTGGTCAATTTCCTGACGAAGACTGTCGATGGTTTTCATAATAACTGCCTCTAATAATTCAAAAATTAATCCAAACGGAACAACGCGAACTTCAAATAGCGAAGCTCTTCCATCGCCAAGGGGTAAGGATGATCCACCGGTTGACCACCGATATAAACCAGGGTCGCCTTTTTACGGGCGCGAGAGAACGCTTCCTGACAGATTTCCATAAATGCCTTGGAGGAGATATGGCTGGAACAGGAGCTCGCGGCAAAAAGCCCCTCTGGGTTCACCAGCTTGATCGAGTTCGAGAACACTTTGGCATAGGCCGCCGTAGCCTGCTCCACCGACTTTTCATTCGGTGCAAAGCTTGGAGGGTCTGTGATAACGATATCGTATTTCTTTTTTTCTGCATTCAATTGTTCAAGGTAAGCGAAGGCGTCTGTCGCGATATCTTGATGAACCGTTTCAAGGCCATTGATCTCGAAATTACGAGCCACGGCTTGAATGGCAACCTTCGCGATATCCACGCTGGTGACTTCCTTGGCGCCGCCTTTAGCTGCGAAAATTGAAAACCCACCGGTATAGCTGAACAGGTTCAAAACTGTTTTATCTTTTGCAAAGTTTTGGATCATCTTGCGGTTGTCACGTTGATCCAGGAAGAAGCCCGTTTTTGCAGCATCGCGGATATTAGAGGCGAACAGAACTCCATTTTCCAGGAACTGAACCTCTGGAGCCAGAGTGCCCACGATATTCGTGCCTTTTTCATCGGCATCATTGCGGCGCTTAAGATAAACGCATTTGATCTGTGGGAATGCGGCCTGGATCTTTTGTGCGATCACTGGCGCATGCCAGGTTTTTTCCATGACCGCGTGGTCATGCTTAATAACCGCCGTGTCGTTGTAAATATCCACGATAAGCCCTGGTAGACCATCCCCCTCCCCGTTAATCAAACGGAAGGAGTTCGTGACCGCAAGGTCGAAGGTTCTACGAATCTCTACGGCTTTACGGAACTGACTTTCAAAGTACAGTTCCAGAGTGCGCTTCATGTTGTTGCGTCTAAAAATCGGCTCATCCGCCAAGACCAGCACGCGGAAGCGCAGCTGAGTGTCCCCTTGCCAGATCCCCAAAGCCAGGGTTTCGCCCTTGAAATTCAACAGGTGAATCCCCGACTTAAAAACTTTGCTGTCATCAAAACAGTTCGCAAAAATCCAACGATGGCCCTGCTTTAAGTGCTTGGTAACGTCGCGCTTAAGCTCAATAGTTTTAATCTCGTCTTGAAAAGTAACGGCAGCATCGCTCATCGGGGGTCTCCAGAGGAACCCTTTTTAAGCTAAATCCCGTCTCATCACAAGGGGTTATCTGTCACCCTCTGGCAGGTTGGTAAATTTACAGGAATGCCCCCTGGGATGCACAATATTTGACTCACAGATCATTCTAAACGACTCTCACGCCCATGAAGTCAGCTCTCCTTGATCAAAAATTATGGCGCAGTTTCGCCAAAAACCATTGGGAAAAAAAGCCCCTCCTTTTACGAAACGTAAAATCGGGTCTTTTGGAAATGAGTGCCGCTGAAATCTTTGATCTGCTGGTTTTATTTGCTGATCGCTGCCGTGAATTGAACGACCCTGCGGGCTTCAAATTTTATACGGATGGAGTGAAGGCCGAAGCAGAGGACGTATTGTATGTGCTGCCCGTGAAATCAGACAAGTCACTTGCTGGTTATCACAAACGCATGAATGCCCAGTTCCCGGATTATTGCCTGGTGTGCGACGAGCTTTTACAAGTGAATCTTAAAAAGCAAAATCTGCTGACTGAATTCACCGACGAACTGTATCGCCATGTAGGATTTCCCAATCGTTTCTCTGAAATGGGCCTTTATCTTGGCAACTATAAGAAAACTCCTTTCGGTGTCCACGTGGACTCCTGCGGAGTTTTCAGCTTTCCTGTGGTTGGAACAAAAAAATTCCGCCTGTGGAGTGCGGCGTACGGTGACAAGCACCCGGAATTGGATCGCACCTTCAATTATGAAAAGCACAAAAAGCACTCGCAGCTTTTGGAAGTCGGTCCTGGAGACATGACCTACTGGCCTTCATCAGAGTGGCATATCGCTGAATCTGACGGCTCCTTCAGTGCAACCTGGTCCCTGGGTGTTTGGGTGGACAAACAGCATAAGGACATGTTTTCGGATTCCTTAAAGAACCTCCTTCATACCAAGCTGGGCGCGACGGGCACACAGGTGACAACGACCTTTAAATCCTTGCACGGTAACTCGGGCGAAGTCACCGAGCTTCCTCCGGCCTACGTTCAGTCACTTAAGCTTTTACAAAAAATGAATCCTCTGGAGCTGCAAGATGCCCTTTTGCAAGATTGGATGAAGCACATCTCGCTTCAGGGCTTTAAGTCGATGCCTGTTGATGCGGCAAAAATATCGGTGAAATCAAAAATCCAATTGCGCCACGAAAAGTCCCTGATCCTGTGGCAGCAAAGTCTTGTAAATAAAAAGAATCACCATATTGCTTTCGGTGGGGCTTTATTAGAAGGCTCCTCTGCCAATCTGCTTAAGCTGGTTAAAGACCTTAATACCGGCAAAGCTTGTGCGGTGAGTTCATATCTCAAGGGCCCCCAACTGAAGAAGGATCTTTCTCTGTTGCAAGTACTGGCTGATGCCGGAGCTTGTGCACAGGTGTGCATGGAAAAATCCACACGCCCTTGATCAACCGGTGGAATCCCCCAGAAAATGTGCTAAAGACCGCTCTGATATGCTTAAAACATCCTATCGGGACCTATTACTTCAAGAGCTGGAAAAGCGCGTTGCCAATAATAGCAACTATTCCAAAAGAGCCATGGCAAGACAGCTCAAAATCTCTCCGTCCATGATGTCGGCCATTCTGAATGGCAAAAGAAATCTTTCCCCTAAAAGCGCTTTGGATATTTCAAAGGCTCTAAAATTCGACAAAAAAACGACCGAATACTTTGTGACCCTGGTCCAATACGAAACCGCCATGAATGACGATGCAAGAACCTTTCTTTTGGAGAAGATTCAGAATTTGGCTCCGCGGGCGCAAACTCAGAAATTGGACGTCGATATTTTCAATATGATTGCAGAATGGTACCACGTACCTATTTTGCAAATGAGCCATACATCGCACAACGACATGAGCATTGATTCCATTGCGAAATATTTGGGTATTTCCAAGGCCATGGTGACCAATGCATTGGAACGATTGCGCCGCCTGGAACTTTTAAAAGAAGACGAAAATGGCGTCTTACGCGCCAGCAAAAGCGCCGTGATGACTTCCTCGCCAATTCCAAACCAGGCACTGCGCCACTTTCACACTCAGATGCTGCAAAAGGCATCGAAGGCTTTGGAAAACCAAGGCAACCACGAAAAATTTGTCGGTTCAGAGACCTTCGCCTTTGACGAAAAAGATCTGGCCAAGGCCAATGAAATCCTGGAAGAATGCTTCTCTAAAATCGTGCGCCTGGCTGCGAATCAAAAACACAAAAAAAATGTTTATCACTTGGGCATTCAACTGTTCCGAGTCAATGAGGTGCCATCATGAAGTACACCCTGCTTCTACTTATTTCATTCCTGGCCTGTGGTTTTCGTGCTGACGATACTTCGTTTGGCACTCGTGGTGGTGGCAACGGAACAACGGCCGAGTTTAATCGACTTGGCAATGAGCTGTTCAGTGTTTTGCTCCCAGCGCGCGCTGTGGTTGTGCAGGACCAGACAATCGACATCGCCTCTTTGCATGTTGTTTTCAAAAGTGCTTCCATCACCGTACCGAACATCGATTTTACTCTCGACAATAGCACCGTTGATGCCTTCAACTATCCTGACCAAAAACGCATTGAGATCAACGCCAACAACTGGGTGATGCTTCCGTTGAATGCTAAACGCCAGCTTATTCTTCATGAGATTCTGGGCTTGGCACGTATTCCAGACATCAATTATAGCGTCTCAGAAGGCCTCCTGCTGAAATTTCGCGCGCTCGCGCTTTCAAACCCACTGGTGTGCCCTCTATCTCGCTACAATTCTGGAATCGATGCCTTAACGACTCATTCATTGCTTAAGAAGTTTTCCGGCGCAGCAAATCCGATTTTATCGCTGGAACAAGTGACATGCACCGTGGATCCATGGAAGCAGGCAACGGAGTGTATTGCCCAAAATGGGGAAACGCTTAAAGCTCCTGCGGACAACCAACTTCTAGTGGCGATTTTTAAGAACATGGGTATGGCGGCAAGCAGTCCCGACGGTGTCATCGAAATCTACACTGCAGGAAGAATCAGCTGCATGCCTTCATCTGAACCCAGTTTAACTGAATGTATGTTCATCTCTCAATGGATGGATGGCTGTCCCTAGTTCAAAGTACTTCGTGCACTCATGTGGACAGTTTATTTCCAATCGAGTCGGGCTCCCCCATTTAAGTGCCCATTCACTTCGCATAACATTTAGGTATGAAAATCACGTTGAATGTTTTTGCTGTGGTGTCCTTGACTCTGTTCACGATTAACTATGCCCAGGCAATCAACTGGGGAAACTCCACTCAGAATCCCGGTGATTATACGGCCCTGGGTACGGTGAACATCACAGGAGTGGTGAATCTAAATCCAGGCACTTATACTTTTCAAACACTCAACGTGAATTCCACCAGAACCATAAAAATACTTTCTGACACTACGGCCGGCACTGGTGTGATCATCAATGCCACCACGGTCACCGTCGCTGGATCTGTCAATGGTGATGGCACTGGATACTCTGGCACACAAGGCACCTCTCCTGGAATCGTTTACCCTGTCCCCTGGAATGACTATTATGGGGGTGGTTGCCATGGTGGATTGGGTGGCATGGGTAATGGAGTTGTCGATATGTGCCAACCCTACGGCAGCTCGCAAAGCCCTACAACACTGGGCTCGCCGGGTGCTTTCGGTGATAGTTCGGGGGCTGGCGGAGGTGCTGTCAAATTCAATGTCTCTGGCACAATGACAGTGACCGGTACTATCTCCATGAACGGTATTGCGGCGACGACAGATAACGGTGGCAGCGGAGCCGGAGGAAGTGTTTGGATCGTGACTAACACCCTGTCTGGCAATGGAACCATTAGAGCCAACGGTGCCAACGGTTATGACGACACCTCCACAGGCTCGGGCGGTGGCGGACGAGTTGCCATTCACTATGCCACGACCACATTTAGCGGCAACATACAAAGCAGAGGCGGCACTGGGGATCGCTACTGGGATGCCTCTGTCGGATCCTTGTGGTGGATCGACACTGTTAATAATGATTTGCTTATTAACGACAACTCCACCATTTCCAACGGGACTTACAATTTTCGCAACATCACCATCACCAGCAGCGGCTACTTATGGAATGATGGACATGGTTACGTCGCTGAAACAGGTCCGGGCGCTGGTGTGTATGTCTCGACAAATGCCACCACTGCAGGCTTCCCGCCGGCTGGTACAGGCGCGGCACATGGGGGGCGCGGAAATTTTTGGTATGCGCCTAGAAGTCAGCCTTACGGCAACATGCTTCAACCCGCCACCATGGGCTCTGGTGGTGGACACGCAGAAGCTAGTAATGGCGATACTTCACCGGGGGGCCGGGGTAGTGGGTCGATCAAGTTGATACTTTCTGGAACTTTGACGGTGGATGGAAGTTTGACTTCAGACGGATGGGGCCCTCCCTATTGGGCCTCAACTTATCCCGGCGGAGGATCTGGGGGGAGCATTTGGATCATCGCAAATTCCATTGTTGGTTCAGGCAACATTTATGCAAGAGGTGGATACGGTGGCGGAGATGGAGGTGTCGGATCCGGTGGCCGCATTGCCCTCTACTACGCGACTACTTTTAGCAATACTTTGAACATTGCCGTCAACGCCAACACCTACGGTGATACCGAAGGCATCGCGCCAGGATCAGCCGTCGTGATCAATACAACAACCAATGATCTGCTATTTCCGACGACCAGCACGATTCAAAACGGTACTTATACATATAATAACGTAACACTCGCACCAGGAGCCATCGTCACAGCGATTGAAGGAAATGACGCCAACACAGGCACCGGCAAGGGCCTTACTGACAACACCTATGGCAGTGGCGGCGGCTATGGCGGCCTTGGTGGTAAAAGCTATAGTAGTTTGTCTGGAGGAACTACATATGGCAGCAAAGACTACCCGACGGATCTTGGTTCCGGTGGTGGTGGTTGCAGCACCACTGGTATCGCCGAAGGCGGCATTGGTGGAGGCGCTGTTCGCTTCATCATCGCCAACACTTTGACGATTAATTCAGGTGCTCAGCTATCTGCGACCGGCGGTCAAAGTCTGGGTTACAATGGGTGCGGGGGCGGTTCTGGCGGTAGCATTTGGATCAACACTAAAAATGTTGTTTCAGTGACAGACGGCATCGTGGCCCAAGGGGCTTCTGGCAATCCACCTCCAGGTGATGTTCGTGGCGCTGGTGGTGGTGGCGGTCGCATCGCGATTTACTATTCGGGAACCTATTCCGGCACTTTGAATGTGACCGGCGGCGCATCGGCCTTCGCTAACGGCGTAGGAAAAAACGGAACAACTACAGTGAAGCTCATCCAAAGCATCGTTCCGCACTTTTTCCGCGGGTATTAGTACTTCACTTTATTGGTTGATTCGCACTTTCGCGTGAGTGCATTCCAGAAGGTTGATCAACTCTGCTGTATCTGCTGCAATCCAACCCTCGTCGCCGACAGAGGATGAAAAACCAGAATCAATGGAAACTGCGAAAATCTCGGACCTATTGTTTGCAAACAATAGGTACTGAGAGCTTGCACTGTCTTCACAGATCTGCGCCTCAACTGTTCCATTGTATAGAAGTCCTTGGGACACTTGAACGTCTCTGATCAACTGACGAAGTGCCTGACCTGAGCTCGCATGAGCTGAATTAAAAGCAAGTACGGAAATAAGGGTGATCACTAAATTTAACGCTTTCATAAAATCTCCTGTGTATTTTGGTTTTCAGGTACGAGGAGATTTTTACCACAGCTTGCTACACCGCCCGATTCATTCTGCCTCAAAGTGCGGCAGAAATGCCGCACCTTGAACCATCTACACCTGAGGATTTTGCGAAGCCTGCTGGCGTGGCGAACTTGCTGGTGGGATCTTTAAGCTCTGCCCTGGTTTAATTTTATTTGGATCAGAGAGGATATCGCGATTCGCTTCAAAAATTGCTTCGTACTTACTGGAGTCACCATAAAATTGTTTGGCAATTTTTGACAACGTATCCCCGGCCTTCACCGTATAGGTCTGCGCCGCCGCTTGGCTGCTTGCGGTTGCGCTGCTGGCAGGGGCTGCATTCTGGGCAACGGGACGGCTAGGCTGTTCCGGAGCTTTTTCATCTTTCTTACCATAAAGCTTTTCAGCTCCATCTTTGATGAAATCGAACATTCCCATAAGGACCTCCTATTTTGTCGTATTCCAATATCAGGCTAAACCCGCAGCCCGTCGTTTCAAGGCTGGTTGTCAGTAATCATGGTTTGCGCTGGACTTCCGGGGCGGACTCCGGCTGCCGTATAAAGATCAGACAGTCGTACACTAAACATGAACAAACCGTATACTAATTAAGAACATCTATCTTTTTTTGGATAATCCCCGAGGGTATACTGCATTTGAAGTTAGAAATAACAAACGTATCTGAATAAATAGGAGTATTCGATGAAACAAGTATTCTGTGCACTTTTAATGTTGGGTCTTGGTTCTACAGCCTTCGCGGCAAAACCATATTATATCTGCAGCCTGAAAAATGTTGGTAATGCGGTCCAGGCGGATTCTGAAATCCTGGTTCAATTCAACGACAACCAAATCGCCATCAAGGGCGCTGGTGCAACTGGCACATGTATTGGTGCAGTGAAGTGGATGGGCAGTGATGGTCACTACGGTGCAGATTTCACGTACAGCAAAGCCAACCAAGGATGCCAAGCATTTAACAATGTTCAGTGGTTCTCCACCAACCAAGGTTTCGCGGACATCTACCCAAATACAACTGTGGCGTTGGACCAAACTTATACTACGGGCGTTTGGGCTCGCTACACGTGCAAATAGTAGAAAAGAAAAACAAATATTTTAATAAAGGAAAATTCCATGAAAGTTCTTTTTCTTAAAACCGCTGTTTTTTCCCTGATCGCAGTAAATGCCATGGCTGGAACTTCACCATCTTTGGTTTGCGGCAAAGACATCGCTATTTACACTCAAAATGAGGTGTTTAAGTATCACTCCTCCTACAGACAAGGCCAAATAGTCAATGCCTCCATGGAGCTTGGCGAAGTGACAGTTGTTCAAGGAAACAGTTCTGCCATTCTGGTAAAAACTCAGGAAGCTGAACACAGCTGGGGTGGCCTTGGTAAAGCAAAAGGTTTTGGCTACTATTCACTCCCAGGCAAACTGCATTTGGATTTACGTAATACGGTTGATAACTACCGAATCTTTTTGGTAGACGAACAATCTGGTCAGGAAATCGAGTGCCGCGGGCAAGGCGATTGTTGTTAGTCCGTCCTAGGTAACAGTTCCCTTTTCGGGATGTGCCACGCAAAAAAAGGGAGCCCTGCGGCTCCCTTTTTTATTTTTTATCCAAAGACGACTACCTTGAACTTCGCAAGGAGATGGTGCTTCACTCTTTTTTTTCACCGAACAAGCCCAAACGTTCCATCGTAATTCAGGCGCTCTTTGCATTATTTGTCGAATTCATATTCATCAATTGTGCTTAAATTTTTCAACAACGAATTCAAAAACACGCTTCGTGGTGTTCATGCTGTTGGTAATTTGCTTTGGGTGCATTTGGTACGCAACTTGAAACCAAAGTTCGTCATGTAAACAAGGAGAAAACATGACGAACACAAAAGGTAATTACTTAAGAACAATAATGATGGGCACGTTGCTGCTTGCAGGCTCGGTGGGCCAAGCACAGAGTTCATCATATTATAATCAAGCTCCCCACAGCACCAACGAAGACTTGGAATGCTATCTTGCAGGTGGGGTTTTAGCGAAAGGCGTTTGCGTTGCCGCAACAGTTACCGGACAGGTTGCAGCAGTACTTAATAATGATCTTCGCAAACACGGCGGCAATGAAACGTCAGTTGGAGATACCGTCATTGAAGGTGATGCAAAGGTTTCCAAGAACTTTGCCAATTCGCGAATCAAGCAGATCTTTATCACCGTCAGTGCAATCCCTAAAAATCAAGTTCTTGACTATAACGAGAAGGATCGCCGGAACTTTCACAATGCCAATCGCATGCGCGCCGATGGCTATGTTGATCGTCCTTGGTTCTTGGGTTCAATTGGTGCAAATATCGATATTAGCAAATCCCAGGATGTAACAATCCTAGCGGGAAGCTTTGCCGCCAGTGGACTATCACCCTTGGAAGGAAAACCAAGTCGCTATTATATGACGGCACCATACGGAATTCAGGTCCGCTACGATCAAGGTATACAGGTGAATTATGAACTGAAAGAAGAGTTAGACCGGGTGCTCCTTGCGTCCTTCTCTGTAATTGATGGCGACGGTGTCAAAGGTGAATCCAATGTCACTCCATTTGACTCCCGTGCAAACTCATATCCATCAGCAGCTGGTACGATGGAAATGCGTATCACAAATGCACTTCGCAAAGTTTATGCTAAAAGCTCTCCCTACTTGAAAAATCATGACCTTTATATTGGTGTGACAGGCTCTCGTGGCGACACCGGCAGCTATCCTAATCAAAAGCGCGTGCAAGATGATCTGACAACTTATCTGGGCTACATGTTCACATCCAGCAAGGGCCAGGCGGAGGTTCGCGTATTTAGATCACAATACGTACGAAACCCAGAAGGTAACGGTGATGGTACTCATACCAAACTTGTGAACTCTAATGCGACGGGTGCGGAAATCGCCTACCGTGGTTTGGAAACTGACACATGTACTTGGGACTTCTACTACAACCAACACGTTTTTGATTCAGAATCGAACGACGGCGAGTTCACTTCTGGCAACGTGAGAGGCCTAAAAGGATGGACACTGGGCTCTGCATGCAGGAATTTGTTAGGTGTAAAAAATCTGACTGTCGGTGTTGAGTATGGTGAGGTCACTCCGAAATATAAGTCGGGCACAAAAGCGACAACGATGGCTTTCGGTGGCAAACAGTTCAACCTAACGTTCAGTTACAAGTTTGGCTTGAAACGCAACTATAACTAGCTACTTCCCCGTGACCAATTAAAAGAACGGACCATAACCAGCTTAAGCCAATGCTGCCCGCGAGAGTTCGCAAGGTATTCGCAGTATGGTCCGTGTCTTGCCGCAAATCGCGATTGAAATCCTGCATTCAACCAGGCCACCGCGGGTTCGCCGGGATTTGTTTAAAATGGGAGTCGCCTCGAAGATCGTTTCGCCCTGCAGACCATTTGGTCCGCAATCAAGGCCCACCGTTTCGTAGGGTATCTCACACTCTTCAAGTGCCCACATAGCACGAATGTCGCGTGTGTATCCCCACAAAAACGGCGGCAGTGATTTGAATACGTACACTTTCATAGGCGTCACCTCGTAACACCCATGATGGCTTTACTTTTTATTGCTCACCAGAACTTTAAAACCGCCGGTAGAGAATCTTTTCATCGAGAAGAGCTCTTCCATCTCTTTTGGATCCATTTTTGCGAACTCTGCATGAACCTTCTTGTTCACTTGAACGCAGTGGGCTTTGGATTTGTAAACGATGAAAGCAAAAACAACAGTTTCGTCTTTCTTTAGTTTGCAAAGTTTCGGAAACGAAGTCCCATAGGGCACGTCCAATTTATCACCGATGCACTCATAGTAATCCAGGGCGCCGTACTTCATCCACGTCTTCATTCCCATCGTCGCCATCTTTTTATATTTCTTTACGTTCTTCTTCTTGATCGGAATCACATAACCATCAACATAACGAGCCATACTTACCTCCAAAATGGTGAAGGATTATTGAAGCATGATTGGAGAGTATTGCCAAAAAAGAAAAGCCTGTTTTGTCAGAACAGGCTTTAACAATAGTGAATGGTTTTGCGGTGACTTAGAATCTATAAAGAAATACTAGTTCTCTCTCACGATTGAGTTCTTTCATGGAGGAGGGTTTGGGGGCTTTCGATTCTAAAGGCTGCACGTCGCAGTCAAGTTTTCAGATCTGCGCATTTCAATCTCTTCCGCAAATGCCAATAAGTCTGCGTTGATCATTTGTTTGTGAGTTGCCGGCAATGCGTGGTCACCACCTTTATAGATTTTCACCTGAGCTTGTGGCACATAGTGCGGAACACGAGCTGCTGTAGCTTCGAACGGAACGATTTGGTCGTCGTCGCCGTGGATCACAAGCGTCGGCATATCAAAGCGTTTCAAGTCCTTGGTGAAATCACTTTCCGAAAATGCCGCAATACAATCATATTGAGCTTTCAATGAGCCCTGCATGCCCAGCAACCAGAATGTGTCTTTCATGCCTTGGCTGACGTTGTTGCCGGGGCGATTCGCTCCAAAGAAGGCAGTTGTAAAGTCTTTGAAGTATTGGGAACGATCGTTCATGACGCCCGCACGGATGCCATCAAATACGTCCATCGTAAGCCCGTGTGGGTTCATCAAGGACTTCATCATACCTGGAGCCACCGCACCTATTAGAACAGCGCCAGCGACACGGCTGGTTCCGTAGCGACCGATATAACGAGTGATTTCACCTCCGCCCGTAGAGTGCCCCACCAAGATCGCATTTTTAACGTCCAGATATTCAAGCAGTTGGGATAGGTCATCAGCATACGTATCCATGTTGTTGCCGTCCCAAGTTTGTTCGGATCTGCCGTGACCACGGCGATCGTGAGAAATCACGCGGTAACCTTTGCTTGCCAAGAACATCATTTGATCTTCCCAAGCGTCAGAGTTCAAAGGCCAGCCGTGACTGAATACAAATGCCTGGCCAGTGCCTTGGTCTTTGTAGAATAGTTTCGCGCCGTCGTTAGTGATAAATGTGTTCATGGTGTTCTCCCGTGTTTTTAAGCTCGTTGTTTTCAACGTTGTTATTCGTTGTTGATGAACTCAAATTAGGGGAAAACGATTCGAAAGAAAATTATTATAATTCAATGAACAATATAGTTTAAATTAATACTGTTTTTGAGCTGCCGGAGTCGACAGCTCTGAGGCAAGTGATCTTAGAATACACTTAATTTGTGACAAAGTTCTTTTGATGATCAAACCTTCTAGCTTTCAATAGTTTTACAGCAGCTGATAGGTCAAAGACATTAAAAAAGGGGGGACCACCGGGAGCTGGTTAAGGAAAAACCCTTGCCGAGAGAGCCAAGGCCGCAATATCTAGGATTTTTATTTCACTCCGCTGACGGATAAAAGTTCCCACTTCTTTCCGCCAACCTCAGACTTCAAAAAACAGGAGGACGATTTCTTCTTTTCCGCGCCGATGACAATTTCTAAAGAGGACTACAGGGAACTTCGCAAGGAGTTGGTGCTTCAGATTTCAAAGATCTCAAAGCGCGTTGAAAAAAGCGAATCCCAGATTCTTGTTGCTTTCAATATGGACCTATTTAAAGTTTAAATCCCTCTGGAGGGAATACCCTCATTGATTTTGTGATTCCAGTGTTCTGGCGATCGAAGCTTCAAACTCTTTCGCGAAATCTTCGGCAACCCGGCCTTTCATGAAGGCTGGGTTCGTGATTGTTTCGATGAGTTTTTGTGGGGTCAGCTCCAAGCCAAACCATTGAACGCCCTCGGCATCCACATGCGACCACTCTGGTCCCATGTCTTTAAAGCCCATGCCCTTATACATAACAACACCTTCTGCGGTGTTATAGGTGTAAAGGCGTTGAGCCTTAGCATTGAACTGCGCAGGGCGATCCGAACTGAAGACACTGCTGAAAAGCTCCAACAAAATCGCTGAATAACCAACGCGGCGTTGTCCAGACTCTTTGGAGATCGCGAACTTCACCGGTTCAAAAATCTGTCCGGTATAAATCGCAAAAGGCTTGGTCGTATCCGCATGCATGTAATTTCTTAAAGCATCTTCCACCATCGGAGGTATCGCAGATCTTCCGTCATGGACGTAATCAACCAATCCAGGGCGTGGCAATTCATAATGAGGACCAAAAAACTCCTCCATCGGCAGGACTTCTAAATTGGTCGTATAGCCTAAATCCTTGGTGCTAAAAGGTGACGACTTCGAAGGAAGGAAGCGGATATCCAAATCATTCAGATGTTCTTCCCAGCGATTTGTTTTTTTATTGAAATACCGGTACTGAGCATAGGTTGATCGAGTGTAACCGATACTGCCCACGATTTTTCCTGGTTGATTATCAACAGTAGCTTCCCTAACCACAACATAGTCAGTTTTTGTAAGAGCAGAGAACGCCTTGGCAACAAGCTGGTCGATGAAGTCGGGAGTCCAATTTCTGCGCTCGTATTGACCTAAAGAAAACTTAAGAACGTCTCCCAAGCTTTCATCAAGAAGTTGTTTTCCTGCGATATTAGCCCGGTCCATTGCGATCCATAATTCATTACTACTTATTTCACTCACGGAGCCAGTCTTAGAAATATCATTGAAGATACGTCTTCTAAGTTCGCCTTTATCCCAGCCATATTCTTCAGACAGTTTATCCAGCTCTTTCAAGACCTGCTTGGGCAGCCCCTCGTGTACTTTGATTTCGTGCTTTTCAATAAAAAGCGGGCCACGGCGATATGTGGTTTTTTCGTAGTAAGTGGTGCTGTAAATATCAGAACCGTTCGAGCGACCTACGTAATTTGAAATGGGAATTCTTTCGACGTTGGCCTGCGCGGTTGTTTGATCCGTAAAAAACAGTCTCGTTTTGGATTTTGATTGCTTGGAAAAAATCGAACGTTGAAGCTGCTCCAATTCAGGCTTCAAAGTCGCTACATCCGGGATCTCATGGGACTGCAGATCCCGCGTTCGGGCATCCCTCCACAGGAGTTGATACTTGGTATTTGCAGGCCGAGTGATTGTGGAAGCAAAGACATTTTCACAGGCAACGGGGCTGGCCTCCGCCGAACAGGCAAGGACCAGCGTAAGGACGCTTACCAGGTGTTTAAATGTTCGACAGTATGTCGCCATGGCCATTGCTTTAACCTCTTTAGAGTCTGTCGCAGACTCTGCCCTTTAGAGATTGCAAAGCATATGCTGGAGTGGCTTAGGCGCGCGGCTTCGCACCAGCTGCAAAAAAGGCCTGGGCGACAAGGCCTTCGATCAACCCCTTGCCTTCATCTTTAGAGTCCTCAGTCCCATAGCAAAGCATTCCCCCGGCTATGAGGGCTTGGATAGTTGTTGCTGCCAATTGGGGATTCTCGCAGGTGAAAAAGCCTGCAGCCTTTCCTGCCGATAGCAATGCAGCTATGCGATCATTCCCCGCCTCTACGGCGACTGTATTGAGTGCGCGATTTTGTTTGGTATTCACACAAGAGGTAACAAAGGAAAGCCAAACCTGTGCATGCAACCGCGAAGAATCCACCCACTTAAAACAAGAACGCACATAGGCTTCAAGCATTTTGTCAGGAGTTTTAGCAATCGACATTGCGTCGATTGCGAATCGCTGGAAAAGCAGGCGCACATATTTGATAGCAAAAATACGCAACTCTGCAGGATCTTTAAAGTAATGAAGCAAAGCAGTTCTGGAAAGATCTGTGTCTCGCGCGATCATCTGCATTGATACCTGATCCCACCCTTTTTTCGCATAAAGCTTTAAGGCGCTTTCTAAAATCAAAAAGGCCTTGCGCTTGCCCTTGGGGTCATCCATGCGCAGGTAAATTTCGCTAAAAACCGTGTAAGTCAGGTCGTCTTTAGGGATTCTCATATATATAAATTATTGGCTAAAAACAGTTACTTACAACGTTATTTCGACATGGTCTGAAGATTTTTTGGTGCAAAGCGTTGTGGGCGGATATATTTGCCGCAACTTAAAAACAAAGCGGCTAAGTCCGCAAGGAGAAATTATGAAAACGTCAATGTTGTTGGGTTTCGCAGTAGTAGCTATGTCTTTGTCCGCTCAAACTTCTTTTGCTCAAGACAAAATGTGCTTCAGAGCTAAAAGTGGCGAAGCAACAATCAAATCTCTTACAACTAACAAATCAGAGAATGCATGGAAAATTGAAGCTTCTTTGGAAGAGCCATCATATGATGAAAATGGCGAATTCATTCCACCAAGATTCAATTTGAAAGCTAAATCCGCAACAATGGAATACAACACTATCGCAATTCACTTTGCAGACTTTGGCGAAGGAAATTTTATCGTTGAATGTGACGGCGGAATGGTTGAAATGTCTTCAGCTGTTAATGGCTTGTATGCGAATTCAAAATCGCTTCGTGGCACTGTCGCTTCCAGCAACACTTGCGGTGAAGCAGATGCTGTTATCGTTCTAAAAAATCTGAATTTAGAAGAAACAATTTGCGCTGAGTAGTTGTAACTACGAGGCTCGCTTGAGCCTGGGGCAAAGAATATCTTTATCAGTAAAGACTCGCCACTTGTAGTCCAGCATCATCAGAATTGGCGAGGCTGGCTGATGCCACGATTGAAGTTTGAAAAGTCCGATGACCTTCACTACTCGCTTTGCTTTTCGATTGCTGCAAAAGATCATGTGAGGGTCAAAGAAATCTTGGTCACAGCCATCAAAGACTCATTGGAAGTCATCAGGCCTTCACCTGAAGAGAAACTGTCGACGTTGACAATTGATTTGACCCAGTTTTGATTATAGATTTTCGGCATTTTCAGAGAAAAAATGGCGGGATTGACGATTTAGTAGTCAAAAGATGAGTCTACTGTATTCACGGTTACGAGTTCCTCCTTGGAGGTCGTTGTAAATGTGGATAACTGAGCCAACGCAATGGAAACGGATTCTTTGGCGTTCGCGCGAATAAAGACGGAATTATGAATAAGAAAGGTAACTGCCGCAAGATCTCGCGGATAATGTTTTTGTCCGGTGCCATTGAACCGATCAAAAGTTATTTTCGCCGTGGGATCTGGTTGCAACTGAAGATTTGAGATACTTTGTTCATCAAGCTGAATACCATTGGCCTTCAACGCGTTAATTGAAAATAACAACGAGATATCCGACAAGGACTGCGAAGGATTTCCTCCCCCGACATCTGAATGAGCGCCCGCAAATAGTATCTGTCGCACATTTTCCCTGGGGTTTACCGGCGTGAGTGGAAACATGGAGCGCATCTCGTCGCCTGCGATAATATGATCACAATACTTTATTGAAGCATCTATATCAAAATTTTGAAATCGCGGCCCGACCGTTTCGTTTCCAATTTTAACTTCTCCCAAAACCGAGTAGACCGTATCAAAAACCAACAAGTATTCAGTTTGAAAACCCACTACGTTCCTTCCCTGGTAGTCCATGGCCAAACGTAAAGAGGCAGCTCCCCGGCTAAATCCGATTGCTATCACGATGTCACCTGGGGACCACAAGGACTCCAGGCACTTTAATGTACGATCAATGCGATCTTGAATAGACTTTCCTGTGATATATTCCTTCGTGGTAGAAATTTTGCCGGATATAAAATCACCAAACTTTTCGCGCCACGTGCGATCATCTTGTTCGGGTTCCTTTGCTACTAAAGAATCAGTTCCCACTCCCCGGATATAGACTGAGTGATAGTTCAAAGTTTCATCGACCTTATAGGAATCACTATGAAGCAGGATTCTTTTCTCGCCCGGTAGAGCTTGATAAAGCTGCAAAACATTCGAAGGTGATTCAGAATCCAAATTTTGTCCAGTGCCGTCGTTAAACAAAATAATGGTTTTAACCATGGTACCTCTTATTTAGGTCCCAGTTTAAAGCAGCATTTTATATTCTAGCCAGCCCATCATCAGTTCAATGCCATAGATCATCCGCAGTACCAGGCACTTGCCACCAACAAAACAAAGTCCCATATCAACCCTGAGGTCTAAGGCATATAAAAGGGGTTTTCCCGATACCCAACATCTATTCCCCATAAGGAACTACGCTCAAAGCCCCCGATACTGAGTCCTTATGTTGCACTCCCCCGCCCCAACAGGGGCCACCGGGAGCTGGTTAACGACATACAAGTCGTTGGTGGCACCCGCAAGAGTGCCACCTCTAAATATTATTTACTTTCGCAAGATCCGACCGCAAAGCTTCCAGTGGGCTGCTGACCAGCTGGCGTAATACGCAAAGAATGCTGTTGAAGTCTGCTGTTTACATTGTACTCCATCGTCCAACCACGATGAAACAGTGGACTTGAAACCGCAGTCACAGACTTGAGCTGATCTGATTTAAGCAAAGAATCCGGCGTGATCCCAGGGATGAACGTTCTGGTTCGGGAAATCAAATACTGTCCATCTAGAATGTGAAAGTAGACTCCAGTTCCTTCAACTCCATTTTCAATTTCAGATGCCGCATAAAAGCTTTGCATTTGATATCTGGCACCTGACTTAAAGAAAAAGCATTGCACGATCTGCGACTTATTCCAAATCGGCGTGAAGCTTTCAAAGGTCTCTAAGCCCGAGAATAGTTTTGCGATCATATATCGTGTATCATCAGACTTAGGCGCATCCCCCACTACCCGAGTCATCCAGTAAATCCACTCATGATAAACCAACCCCACCTGGTCCACGGGGGCCATCATGTCCCACAGCTCGCGATCGCGATAGACTTTGATTTCATATTTGCCATTAACTTCTTCAACGACATTCACGGCCACTTGCACGAACTGACAACCATGTGGCAAGGCCGGCAACGTAGCATCATTGGTAAATTGAAGTTTTTCGCCACGAGGCAAATCAATGACCTTACCAAGCATGCCATAGACCGCTTTAATCTGGCTGTCGATGCTTGAAGGATCATCCACGTTAGAGCCCGGAGCCGCCATCTGGCGCACTACTTTCGGCAGATACATTTTCAAATCTGCATCAAAGTTCCCCGTCGTCGCAGGCATCGGATATCCCACCAATTGCCCCTCATAAAGATCCATCAGCTGCACACGGTTCCCACACCGAACACCTTTGCCACCACCGCCGTTGACGACGCCCTTAGTGCCAAGACCTAATAGCAAAGCTAACAATACCGAGTTCATAAATCCCCCTTCTAATTTTTATCAGAATCGACGTTAGAAGTTGAAAACAAAAGATCAATTTTATAAGCTATTAAACAAATACTTTAGTAATTACTAAACACGATAGCAAACACAAAGACGGCAGCGATGAAAACAGATTCCATTTATTCATTCACAGACTACAGAGGTTATCTGCACGCATTCTTCGAAGTTTCCAAACCCGGCACCAAGACTAAGGTCGCAGAAGCTTTAGGTGTTCACACGTCCCTGCTTCCGCAAGTCATGGGGGAACAAATCGAGCTGTCGTTAGAGCAAGCTGAAAAGTTTAATAAGTTCCTGGGCCACGACGAGGAAGAGTCTTTTTACTTTATCCTGTTAGTCCTAAAATCCCGCGCCGGCACAATCCCACTAAAAAAACGAATGCAGCAACAAATCGACGACGCCCGCAAACGCCAAAGCGAGATCTCCCACCGGATAGCCAAAGAAAAAACCATTTCAGAAGAAGACCAGGAACGCTTTTACTCTTCCTACATTTTCGCCGCGATTCACGTGCTGTCTTCGATCCCCGAGTATTCAACGACTCCAAAAATAGCGGCAGCCCTAGGCCGCCCCGAAAATGAAATTTCCCGCGCTGTTGATTTTCTTTTGAACTTGGGAGTACTTCACCAAAAGGACGACAAGCTGACGCCAGGAAGCCGCCACGTGCATCTGCCGCCGCACTCCCCGCGTATTGTAAATCACCACTTGAACTGGCGATTTAAAGCAATAGAGAAAATTCGCGAAAACCCCAGAGCGGACTTGCACTACTCAGGAGCTCTCAGTCTTAGTGAACAAGATGTTTTGAAAATAAAAGAGATCTTGGCGAGTGCAATCGCTGACGTCACAGCTGTCGCGACGAAATCCCCGGAAGAAACCGCCTATGTTTTGTGCGCGGATTTCTTTACTCTTATGCGATAATCGCGGACTTCAGTAATGACGAAAACGAAAACTAAGGACAAGTGATTTAAGACACAACTTGGGCGTCTACACGAGAGACCATTCTACACGACAATAGCTAAGAATATGATTCCACATCATTGGAACCAAGTCTTTTGCTTCTGGGCTTACTAAGCTCACTCTTTTGCAAATCGAGAATAATTTGCTTAGCCAACGCTTCTGCAACCAAAGGCGCAATAGCGTTTCCAATCTGCTTAAACATTCTCCCCATCGTACCATGAAATTTAAAACCATCTGGGAAACTCTGAAGTCGAGCAGCCTCTCTTGGCGTAATAGTACGCGCTTGTTTTGAATCAAAATGGATATGACTGTATCCATCTTTCTCAAGGTGCGCTGTTAGCGTCCAAGATAATCTATCAGGATACAATTTTCTCCATTTTTGCGCAAAACTGTCAGATCGGTATGGCGGAACGACTTTGTTTTTTAAAGGTAATTTAGAAATTTTCCCAGAAGAGAAATCCAATTTAGTCAAACTCCAGATTGCGTTCGCAATTTCTAGAGCCTCCGGATAAGTATCTCCAGACTTCATTTTTTTGAAAATTGGATAATCTCTTGGGTTTCTTCTGCAAAAGTGATCCGCCAAGAAATCAGACTCAAACCCAGGCCAGTTTCTCATGAGTGAACAATATGAATTCAAAGGGACATCTTCATAGTTCATAACAATATCGCGACTTGGACGATAGCCCTCTTTGAGATGCGCCTGGAATTTTGGAAGATCTGCGAAAGCATTTTCCGCCGAAACACCAAGTTTGACATTAGCAATTTCAGGAATGGAATCTGGGTCGATGTAATAATCTGGCGATTTCCACTGTACACCCAGTCGAATTGGCTGAACTGCCGCACCACCGACATTATCTACATTGTGTGTTTTGTGAGGAAATTTTGGAGCAATGCCAAGATCTTTACGGTACCCAACAATAAAAACTCTTTCCCGACTTTGGGGAACGCCATACCAAGATGAATTCAAGAGGCTAACTTTTACGTTATAACCAAGGGAGTTCAGTTCATCACAGAAAATTTCCGCAAAATTTATTCCACGGACATTAAGCATACCTGGTACGTTTTCGAATAGTACAGCTTTAGGCTTTAAGAATGAAATGTGCTCCAATACAGATTTATAAAGCTTGTTTCTTGGATCTTTCGAGAAACACTTGCTAGATAGAGAATTGAGCTTTGCTCGCCCAACGGCAGAAAAGCCTTGGCAAGGTGGACTCGCAACAAGAAGATCAAGCGAATTAATACCGTGACTGATTAGCTCTTTTTTCAAAACCTTCAAATTGATTTTTGTAACGTCCCCATTAGCCGCTTTTATTGAAGAAAGCGGAGAGACGCCAAAGTTCAACTCCAAAGTTTTATTTGCAACGGGATCAATTTCTACATGTCCGATGCTTTCAAAACCTGCAGCATCAATCCCGAGCGCGGTACCGCCGCAACCGGAAAACAAATCTAAAGAAAAGAACGATCGTTTTTTGTATTTTTGCAAAGAGACTTCCTCAGCTGCATTATTAGAAAAGACTCTGATTGAATCAAGAACAAAGACTTGTTGACCTCGTGTAAACGCGCTATTGAAACAAGAAACTCAAAAATTGACACTAGATGGCACTGAAAACCTGAAAGCTGCACTTGCCATGCCTAGAAATTAATCAATTGATTCAAGTGAGCAGGCGCCAACAATACGAAAATCGGATTGGATAGTTAGTTTATGGATATTCTTTCGAAAAAACAAAGAAGTTACTGCATGTCACGAATTCGAGCAAAAGGAACAAAGCCTGAAACACAAATGGCGTCTATTCTAAAGCCTTTGGGCCTCAGGCTTCGAAAACACGCTGCTATTGTAGGGAAGCCAGACCTAATAAGTAAAAAACATGGCGTCGCAATATTTGTCGATGGTTGCCGTCGGCACTTCATTCAACCAAAATCAAATTCTCTTTTTTGGAAAGCCAAGATAAGCGCAAATGTAAAACGAGACCGCATTGTCGATCGCGAACTGCAAAGGTTGGGATACGTTGTAATCAGAATTTGGGAGCATGAACTTTGCTCCCAAATAAAAGTATTAAATAAAGTCCGAAAGAAGCTGAAACTAGCTCATTCGGCATAATTTACTCAATGCCGAATTGGCCGATTGAGTCGAACTCTTCTCAAGGTTTGCCAGTTCGATTTTGTATCGAACTTCTTTAATTCTGCTGTCCAAAGGCTTGGTAAATGATTGGTATGTTACCTTCGGGAAACTGTCATCCACTCGATACCACAAAGCAGATTGGAGAGCTTGATAGGAAAATTCTCGATACTGCTCTAGGTGATATGGTCTATATCCTGCGGCCGCTAGTTTTCTATGAAAAATTTCAAGCAAATCCAAATCATTCTTAATTACTTCTTCGATTCTCCCCACCAAATAGTCAATGGTCATGCCGTCAATACTTTGTGTTAACAGAAATACAACAACATACAATTCTTCAAAAAAGTGATTGTCGAGCTGTCTAAGATTACTGACCGTCATGATCGGAGGAACTGTTTCAGTAGATTTAATTTCACAGCCAATTCCGTTACCTTGGAAATCGTGATCTAATCCTTCAGGTCCTGTCCATTTTATAATAATACTACTACCAAACTGGTCTATGAAAGTTAGGATAAAGTTCAACTCCCCCCATAGGCCTTTAACCCATTCTTTTGTAACTTCGCAACTTAACGGTGCCCAAAAATAACGCCATTTGTTTAATACTGCTTTCAGAATTGCAAAACTATCTTGGTCAAGCATTTCAAAGCTTGAAATCAAGTCGTCAACGAATTGCAAAAAGGGACTGGTCATTCTTTCCAGATTCTCACGGCAGTACAAGGCAAGATATAGCTGTTCGCTTTCTCCATTTACCGATGCTTGAATTGCCTTAATTTCCAACCCTGAAATTGCTATATGCTTCAGCTCTTTAATTGATTTCGGACATGGGGATATCAGAATACCAGGTCCGAAAGATGGAATATGGGTGAGAAAAATTTTTTTCTCTCCCTTCTGGAATAAGAGTTTACCCGAAAGGGACTCTAGGTCGCTATTGCTTAATATCTCAATCAATAGATTTTTAAGCCTATCAACGTTTCTCATGCAAAGTCCTCTTGAGTCACATATTCAATAGTTGCTTCAGATTTTGAGCTAGGAAAGACGAACACAAGTCCGATCACATCCACACCATTTTTAGGGTCATCAAATAACTTGTTGCTGCCACCCTTACTTGAGGAAAATTTGTCGATAGCATAAAGAAACAAACCGCCAATTTCACAATCGTCAGCTGAACGACCAAAGGTTTCGCGCCATTTTGCAATATCAGGTGGACTGGAGAGAACTCTTATTGACGTATTCTTTTTGGAAGAACTATTTAGCTTAGCTCGATTAACTTTGTTTGTAGATATACCCGGCACCCAAGTATACGAACCTAAGCTTGAATTACCGCTCGGCAAACAAATATCCCACTTCGTTAGTTCATTGTGAACCAATTGTTGGGAGATATAATTCCTTAGAATAGCCCTATTAGTTTTCTTTGCATTCTTTCCGAAATGGTATGAATCAATTAACTCGATTATCTTATTGGCCGGAACATCAATCCAAAAACATTCGTCTTTATTGGTCTTTGATACATTTCGAGGCCCCAATGTGCTTAACCAACTCGCTACCAATGTCTGATTATCTTTTAGTTGCGTCGGCTTTTCTAAAGGAAATGAAACCGTTTCTGCTCTACTTCGCTGCAAACTAATGTTGATTCTCTGTCCTCTCCCCATTTTTAAAGAAGATGTTACGCTCAACGTTGGATGCGCACGGATTTTCGGCTTAATTTCCAAAGGAGTGGGAGGGTTCTCTTGAATGCTGTATTGCTTTAAGTCTTCTCGAAGTTCTAACTCAACACGAGCCAAATCAGCAAAAGCGTCTGCCATTTCTTCTGAAACAAAAATACGCGTCAAATCGGCATATCCTTGCCGATAACCGAACCAACGTCCCATCTGAAAGAGTGTATCATACATCTTCGAATTTCGTAGAAACAGAGACACTGATAAGCCCTCAAGGGTTAATCCTCTTGATAAACGGTTACCACCAATTACGATGTAACGTCGTGGCACTTCGCTCTTGTAATCTAGTTCGTCTCCCGAATCGGAATTGAGCTTCAATATTTCAATTTCGTTAACAACTGATTTTGCAAATTTCCAAAGAGTTTCAAATGATGGCTTATCTGATTCCGGAGACATGGTGTGCATGAAATCAGAATTCCATATTTCTTCCGCTTTTTCCGTCACCAATTTTAGAGTCTTGGGATAAACGACACCTTTCTTAATGAACTCAAATTCTTCTGTCACAACAGCTTTATAGTCCTCGTGTACGGCCTTTGCATGAGAAGGATGGACCAACATAGAAAAGTGCTTATCATTATGCCCCCTATACAAGCGGACACAGGAGCTAAGTACAAATGTCAATATTGCTCGATTGATTACTTCCGAGCCCTTCGCTGAATGCTCTATGGTATCCAATGCATCCAATTCATCCGGGGTGAGAAAACGCACCAAATTTAACTCAGGAGTCGCAGCTTCTTCAATTGATATAGAGGACGGAGACATTCCTAAGCCAAAAAGCTGCCGCGCTCCAAAATAATTAGCTGGTTCATCCAGCACTGCAATAAAGTCCCTCGGGTATAGGTCATCAATCGCATCAGCATCAATCAATATATTGGCAAACGGTGTTGCCGTGAAACCCACGTACGTACACTTTGAGAAAGACGATATCAATTCATAGATTTTTTGGTTTGTTCTTGAGCGTTCCTCTTTGTCCTCGCGGGTATAATTCGTATCAATTGATGCCAGATCTGCTTCGTCATCAATTATTAGTACCGGAAAGTCAGATAATTCATTCGATTGTTCTCGAGTTATCCATTTTTTAAAATTCTCTAGTGTACCTGGTCTTTTCTTTATTACAGCCAACATTGGAGATTGCTGGCCGTCTACGAATGAAATTGTTCCTTCCTGAAAATCGCCTTCCAGCCCCGATTTCGTATAACGGATCCATTTTGGTGTATCCTCATCATACTGTACTCGAAGCTCTGCTTCGATACTTTCGGAGTAACCCGTAAGATCCTGATCCATACGATCTTGTGTTTGCGCACGTAAATCATTGAAAGTTCCTGCAAAGACGACAATCAATCGGTATCCATTGTCAACGGCCCTGGCGATCAATGCCGCCATATTTGCCGTTTTTCCGCTTTGAACATGTCCCACAACCAATCCCCGACACTGAAATTTCTCATTAAGAATAGGCGCAGGAATACGTTTTATGATATCAAAGGAAGCTTGCTTCAAATTTCCAATTACGTTTTCATCCCAACCTCTTACGTTTTCAAGAAATGCCAAGTAAGAATTCAAATAAGGTTGATGATCTGAATCAGATGGCGAAATTAAGTTAAGTTTATTTTTATTGCGATCCATTAGAAGACTAGGCGCTTTAATCTTAACAAAATCTGAGTCTAATCCAACTTTCAAACGTTCGATAAACTGAACAGGAACTTTCGATTTTAATATAGCTTCGTCTAAGGACAAACGTTGTTCCTTAATCAGGAACTCAACCACTGCTTTGAATTCTGTATACGTATTTGCCATTGTTTATACCAATTTCATTATCTGTTTTTTAATGCTTTCAAGAGGTATTTTCTTTGGAGGTAATTTGCCTTCATACACTGCTTCTAAAAGAGACAATAGTGCCAAAAGAAAATTTCTTTGTTCATTTGGACGGCCACTTTTTTGAGTGATTACCGATGCAATCGGATGTTTAAACGGTACAATAATCTTAACATCTTTACCGCTTAAGCTTGCTGCAATAGTTGAGCTTCCCGTATTGGAAATCGAAACCGTAAGTGGACCCATCTTTTGATCAGGCTTTGGGATAAACTTTTCTTTTGCTTGCTTTTGACTTTTGTTGGACTTTTCTCCATAGACTGTCCTAGCCTGCTGTGCCCAGTCTGCAGTAAAATCTTTTAAGTCATTCCAGATTTGATCAGGAATTTTTGATTTCATTTTAGTTACATTAACTTGAAACGCTTTATCCAAATTTGCTGGAAAATCTATGGCAATTCTAAGCAATTTTGTATGCTCGTCAGGTTTCCGCATGTACGACCATCCACCCGCCTGCAGCAGACGTCCGTTTCGATAAAAATAGAACCCTTGTTGAAGGTTCCAACCCCGAGGACCAGCCGCTTTTTTCCATTTTTCTTGTGAACTGAAGCTTTTCTCTTTGGGCAGAATGTATGGTGTAATTGTGATCTTTCCCTTCCCCGTAGAGTCGTTAATTTCCCCTGTTTCTGGATGAATACTTTCCGTATTGTCTTCAGAAATGCAGAATGGATCCCATGGTTCCAACGGATTACCTTGAAGGTAAATTGTAAGTTTTGGTCGGCGAGATACACTTCCTTGCATGAACCTATGAAATACCATCGCCAAGTGACCTTCGATATCCCCAAGAAGCTGTCCCAGATTCTTTTGTTTTTTGTTCTCGTCTTTGTAGTAAAGGCCCGGATGTGCCTCCTTCATATCCTGCCAAATTACGACAGTCCCACATTTTTCTGGCAAATGCTTGTCGATGATTTCAATTTCTTCGGGAGTAAGGTTTTGATCTTCAATTATCTGAAGATCCCAATCGTTTTTCTTATAAATATGATCAAGATCCCAACGCATGATATTTCTGCGCGATTTTTTTCCGGAAGTTGGTTTTGGCTTGGATGCAACTGTCAGATTTCTGCATTGACTCAGTGATGCCGTCTTTAAACCCAGTCCAAATTTCCCCAGATCCTCATCACTATAGTTCTGTTCAGCTCCAAATCTCATTGCTTCAATTAGCGATTCCCGATCCATTCCTTCACCATTGTCAGAAATTACAATATAAGGTCTATCACTATCCGTACCTTCAATACTTACATGAATTTTCGTTGCACCCGCTGAGATGCTATTATCCAAAAGATCTGCAATAGCGGTTTTGCACTCATAACCCAGATCCCTGAGACTCTCGATTAGTCGTTTTGCTGCTGGTGGTGTTTTTATCGTTCTTGGTTGCATTATAGTTCGACCTCTTGAAAACTTGTTGCTTTAGATTTTCTTTGAATAGAAAAAATTTGTTTTTTTATCTCTGTGGCGATTCTAAACGCCACAAGTGGGGGTACCGCGTTTCCGATCAGCTGAAACTTACTACTCATGGATCCAGCAAAATAGAAAGAATCCGGAAAGGATTGAAGGCGAGCAGCTTCTCTAACTGAAATAGTTCGAGTTTGACTAGGATGAATATGTGAGTAGCAATCCTTACTGAGATGCGCTGTTACACATCCGCTAGGCTTACTCCAACGCAATTTTCTATATTTATCGTGGAAAATATCATCGCGATACCTTTTCAGATGCGCCGGCAAATCTTTGTATAGGTCCCCCTGTTTCATATGTTTGAATGCCGCAAGATCCTGTTCGTTGTGACCACGACAGACGTGATCAAAAATTTTACCAGGAACCGCATCCTTTCGCATAAGCTTCGCATAATCAGAGGTACCAGTTTGCTTAATGTAGTTTTTTATCCAGTCTTTCGAACCATGAGTAATTGCTGGAAGATCTGAAATTGCATCTTTAACAGTCGCTGTAGGATATTTGAATTGACCGTTCTTAAGAATTGTCTCTGGAAATCTAAACTGTAGATTTAAGTCTTTTCGGATTCCTACAAAGAAAAGTCGCTCACGGGATTGAGGAACCCCAAATTCACTAGCATTAACCTTTTTCCAAGTGACCCGATAACCGGCATCTTCAAAAGTTTCAGCCACCAAATCAGCTATATTGATTCCACTATGAGACAACATACCCGATACATTTTCCATGACAGCAACTTTAGGCTGAAAATGTCTAACATAAGCAAGATATCGCTTATAGAGCTTGTTGCGAGGATCCTCTAGGGGGCCTTGGGGGCCACTATCTTTTGTGAGCGAACGTATTTTCCCACGCCCCGCCATACTCCAACCTTGGCAAGGAGGCCCCCCGATAATAACGTCGAAGTTAATTCTGATGTTTTCTTTTGAAAGTTTATGCTCCAGCTGAAAGGGGGTTAACTTGGACAAATCCTCTTTCAACACGACGGTTTTCTTATCAGAATAATTTCCGACAAGTGTATCTATAGCATTCTGATTGAAGTCGATTGCAACTGATGTTGAAAAGCCTGCCCAATCGAATCCCAAACTAAATCCACCAGCTCCCGCGAATAGATCTAGCACTCTGTAGCTGTTGCCACTTGATGATGCACTCAAAGTTGACTCCTGGTAGTGTATATTCAGATTAGTTTATGGCGAGCTAGGAAGTATTGTCGAGTTGTCAGGAGAAATTGATTCTGAGACGCAATCCTTTGGCCTAGCAATTGGAGAAATTGATTGATTCCTTCAATCTTTATACCTTAGAAGGACGACCAATATGAATCTAATCACACTTGGATATTGAAATTATGCAAACCCCCGCTTCGAAAAGTGAGTTCAAAGAAATAGATTTGAGTGAGCTAGACGAACTACCTACTATTAAGAATGGCAATTTTTGGGGATGGAAGATCGCAAGTTTTTTGCAGAATAGCAGCGCTAATTTAACCGTGAAATTCGAGAAAAAAATCAATGAAGAAAATATTCTAAAAATTAGCTGTGAACAACATATCGAGCACTCGCCAACATCGCCCCACAAAGCATTAGATCATGAACATTCAAGCTCTGCGAAACTATATCTGCCTGCCGGCGCAACTCAGTTCGCAACACATCTGCCACACCCGCAGCATTTGTTCCATTAGTTATTCTCTCAATAAGCCCGGCACAAATTGCCTCTTTATACCTATCAATACTTGGGGAGCTAACAGTAATTATTGAACGGTCAAAACCAACAAAGCCCGCTGCGCCAACTGCCATTGCCTTCGGACCAAGGCGAGCGCCTGCATAGCAGGCTACTAAGTAACAAAACTTTCCTTCCAACACTGAAACATCAGAAATATTAAAAGCGCATTGGCTTGCGGGCGAATACAAGTTCCCATGTTCGTCACCGTGACACAAAGCCACGACAAGCTCCATATCACCGCCGAGAGCAGCTTTCAACTTTTGGGCGCGGTTAGCTTGGGTGAAATTTAAGTAGTCTACAAAAGTGGCTTTCAAATACGGCCGAAAGTACTTTAGGCAGTCCGCCGCAAATACATCCCATAGATCATTACTCGAATTTCTGATGACTACAGTATTCATTTGAATCGACTTTTTCTATTTTTTGTTTTTAATTGCAACCATTACTTGGTTCACACCCAGTCGATACATATGCAAAAGCTCACGCCCCAATGTGCTACATTTCTTCATTTCTGCGATCATCTCATGAGCTGAATAAACCTTGCCAGAGGAGTCTGAAATCATGGGCTTATTGGCTTCTGGGTTTCCTTCGCTCCAAAGCTCAAGATCTACTATGATGTTATCGTTATTTTCTAGCATCCGTTTAATAGCAGTGGGTAGAGATCCTGGACGGCCGCCTTTCGGCAAAATAAAATCCACACCTGCAACAATACAATCTGCATTGTTATCGCTGTCTGCCGCCCCGGAAAATAGAACAACAGGTACAAACTTATCCTGCTTTCGAATTTTCGATAATATAGAAAGACCATCAGTCTCGTCGCCAAGTCGGAAATCAAGTACGACCGCTTCAATAGGGAGCCGCTTCAATTGTTCCAACGCGTCTTCCGCCGTGTGAACACCACTAACCTCTAGATCGTAATGTTTTAGATTATCTTGCAAACTTTCAATTTGCATAGGGTCATCATCAATCGCTAATATTTTTCTCACGTTACCCACCAAGTAAAGGCAAAGTCACAACGAATACAGCTCCGCCGTTTCCACTTTCTAGAGCTAGCTCGCCACCATAGTCAGCGAGAATCTCACCTGCTATTGGCAATCCCAAACCACTTCCATCTGGTTTTGTGCTCCAAAATGGTTCAAAGATGTAATCAGTATTCTGATTAGCAACTCCTGGACCATTATCGGCAATTTTTATTTTTACTTGAGTTTCCTCGATGCGCCCAATGACTTTAATTTTTGCTTCTTGTCTGTTTTTTAACCAAAATAAACTGTTATCGAGTAAGTTGTAGAATACTTGAAAGACTTCTCCATAGTCTGATTTGACTATCATTTGTGAATCCAATTTGAGATCGACAGTAACAGCCGAATCCTCAATCCTATCTTCCAGCTGTTTCACAATGTCTTCAATCAAGACCTTCAAATTGACATTCTCAATTTTTCGTCTAGATCGAACAAAAGGCTGAAGGCGCCCCACCTCTCGATTAATGACGCCACCCGCAGTGTCTATCGAGTCAATTTTCTCTCTGATAGTAACACTATTGATTTTTTCTTTCCTTAAAACTTGACCAACGGTATCAGCAGCCCTCCGAATAAGATCAATTTGATTGCGCACTTCATGCGCCATTCGAGCTGCAATAACACCCAAACTTAGAATACGTCTGTAGCGAGATAATTCATCAAATACGGCAGATTCCGTCTCTTGCAATTCTAACATTGCTTTTCTTGCTAAGTGTGAAAGTTCATTTCGGTCTAAATCTTCAGTGGCATTATCAATATGACTCTGCATTTCTTGAAGGGCAGTTTTCTTAAATAACAGACTTGCTTTAGGCTTTTTTTCTTTTTTCTTTCGATCTTCTGCTTTTTGTTCGATCAAGAAGTTATTTACTTCCTGAACAATAACTTCCAAGGTGTCCTTCAAAGATGTGAATGCACCATTAGTAATCATACCTTGGCGATTCGTCAAATCCTGTAGACTTGAATTAAATTTCTCGGTCAAAAAGACAGCACCTAAAATTTGATTATTACTAATTCTTTCCGAAGGAGTATTGATTCTCTTTTTATCTAACTCCAGCCAATCATTTCCATTTTGTCCGTATGGCAACACTCGAAAACCATCCCGATAAATGGAAACACCGCACCAAGCATCCAATAGTTTACGCGCACCCATTAGGTTTGTGTTCAGTGCCGAAATTAGAGGTTCCAAGTTTTGGACATCACGAGGCCAAACAATCATTTCAACGGTGAATGGTCCTGGATAGCGGCCAATTTCACAGGGAACCTTAATCGGCTCCCTTTCCTGTCCATTGATCTTAACTTCTACATGGAGTTCGTCTTCGCTTTCAACTACTCGTGCCCGAACTTTTATTGGAGCCTTAGACAGTAGTTCTTTATTCAAAATCTCCAAATCATGACTTATATTATCGATATAAAATTGAATTTTAAAATTTTGAGGTCGCTCTGATTTAAATGGAGCCATTAATTTAACCAGCTCCATTTTTACATCCGCTATCAACTTTTCGTCGAACTCAGATCTTAAGTCTTCTAAAAATATATGCGTACCCTGCGAATAATCTTTCGGTTTTGGCAAACGATCTATTGGAATTTCGATATCTTCTAAATACTTTGTTTCATCGTCAAAAAGAGAAAAATTAATCTTGGCCTGATTTAAAAATTTTCCGTCTATTGTTGAAGTCTGAATTGTCAGATTCTTCGCCAACTTATCTGCCGCAAAACGACCAATCCCCTTTTTTCCTAAAAAAGGGCGATTGTTCGGTGACACCACTGTACTCCTTTTTGATGAGCTCCCTAACTCCAGCCATGCACCTTTAAGATCGCTTGATCTCATTCCATGTCCATTATCTACTATTTTTATACACGATGGCTTTGAGTTTCGATCAATATGGATTGAAACATTAGTTGCATCTGCATCGTAACTATTTTTTACGAGTTCTATCAGTGCAGTCACCTCATCGCTGATTAACTCTTCTCCAAGCATTCGCAGCAATCTAGCTCTCGGTTTAAAATAGTTCTCAGGTGCATTTTTCATCGAATCTCCTAAGTGATACCCAGTTCCATCAAACACACTGATGAAATCAAATTTATTCTCTGAAGATGCTTCTTTTCTGTCCATCAAATAATTCCTAGAAGTACTTCAATGGTCACATATGCCCCAGAATTACTTTCGGAAAATTTCTGATCTCTCCACCTCAAATACACATTGCTTTAACAGTCTCTTACAGGTGGCTATCTCACCAGAAAAAGAACTCTGAGGGATTTAGGCATAAAAAAACCGAAGACTAAGCTTCGGTGATTTTGTGCCATGTTTTTCAGGGAAAAAATGGCGGGGTGGACGGGACTCGAACCCGCGGCCTTCCGCGTGACAGGCGGACGTTATAACCAACTTAACTACCACCCCAGTGGTGTTTTGGAAGACTTGTTATAGCTATTGCGTCCCCGCAGATCAACATTATTTTTTAAATTTTTAATGATATTTCCGAACCACCCCAAAACTAATGCAGCGTGCTCAGGCAAACCCAAGATGTTTGCGTAAGAATTGTGCAAACATAGGAAATCTCGGGGTTTTTCTGTACTAACACAGGGAATTTCCGGCATTTTCCCCGTCCCAACCGATGACTCCCCCTCGCTGATTTGCGATACTGGGGCCATGAACATGCACTCGACATCACCCATCGGCAGACTCCTGATCATCGACGACGAAGAAGACCTTCGGGAAGTTTTAACTGCCATCCTGGAAGATTCGGCCGAGAAAATCGATACCGCCGCCAACGGGATTGAAGGCATTGAAAAACTTAAGCACCATCACTACGACGCCATCTTGTCCGACGAAAAGATGCCGAAAAAATCGGGTTTGGAAGTTCTTAAATGGATGCGCGAAAACGGCATTCAAACGCCCTTCATCATGCACACCGGATACGGCCAAAAAGATATCATTCAGGAAGCCCAGAATCTGGGAGTTTTCGCCTTGATCGATAAACCGTGGAACGAGAAAAAGCTGATCGAGACCGTCAAAACAGCTTTGCAAACTGGCACGGCTGCGCCAAAATAATTTTGAACTACAGGAAGAAGGCTCTTATGGAAAAACTATTTTGGCTGGACATGGAAATGACCGGCTTGGATGTTGAAAAAGAACGTATTATCGAGGTCGCTGCCATCGTCACTGATCTTAACTTTAAAGAGCTGGATGTCTTTGAAACCGTGATCAAACAGCCACAAAAATTCTTGGACAGCATGGATGCCTGGAATACCGAGCACCATAAGAAATCGGGCCTGACTGCCAAAGTTCCAAACGGTATGCCTGAAGATCAAGCCGAAGCTATGCTGGTGGATCTGGTGAAAAAGCACTGGCCAGAACCAAAGGATCGCCCGGTGATGGCCGGGAACTCGATCATGCAGGATCGCCTGTTCATTAATAAGTACATGCCGGACTTAGCAGGACGTCTGCATTATCGCCAGGTGGACGTGTCCTCATGGAAAGTGATCATCAACAACAAGTTCCGCTACATTTATCAAAAAACCAACAGCCACCGTGCTTTGGATGATATCCGCGAAAGCATCCAGGAGCTTCGTCATTACTGCGATAACTTAAGTTTTAAAAAGTAATTAACGTCCCACCATCACAAAGGGGCCGGCGACATAGTCTTTTTGATTTGCCAGGCCCCAACGGATCATCGCATACAACACGGGCTTCAACTCTTGGCCTGCCGCTGTTAGTTCGTACTCGACCCCAGACAATTTATCCCGCCCCAGTTCCGAGCGTCTGACAATGCCGGAGTTTTCCAATTCCTTTAGTTGCCGGGTCAAGGTTGCTTGAGTGATTCCCGGAGTCAGTCTGCGAAGTTCGCCAAATCTTTTGGGAGTCTTGCGCAAGTTATAAAGAATGATCGCCTTCCACTTTCCCTGGATGAGTGAGGCCGTCAATTCGGCGGGACAATTGAATTTCTTCTTTTTTACATTCATCTGCAATCACCCTTAGCTTACGTCTAATATCCACCCCTAGTATCAAATTTGATACTAGTTCAAGAAAAAACCTATTTAACGAAATAATTGGTACTGTGATAGTATCCTTGAGTCAACAGCGAGGAAAACATGTCGAAGTTTACCATCACTACCTATGCTCCGGAACACCACTCAGCCTTTGTTGAACTGAACACCGAATGGATTCAGAAACATTTTGTCGTCGAAAAGATGGACCTGCTTCAATTGAATCAAGCGCAGGAAAGTATCTTGAATATCGGCGGCGAGATTTTTTTCATTTTGGATCAGGGCAAAGCGATCGCCACCTGTGCGATGGTTCCGCATGGGGAAAAATCCTATGAGCTGGCAAAAATGGCGGTGTCCACGCATTACCGGGGACAGGGATTGGGCGACATGCTGATTGAAACGGCCATCGCATGGGCCAGAAAAATGAAAGCCGAAGAAATCACCCTGCTTTCAAACACGGTGCTGACTCCGGCTATCACACTTTATAAAAAACACGGCTTCGTGACCACCCAACTGGGTCCTCACCCCGACTATGCCCGCTGTAATATCGAGATGAAATTAGTGTTGTAGGGACAAGCCCTCATCCTGCAACTTGCGGTATAAAGTTTTGCGATCAATCCCCAGAGTTCTTGCTGTCAAATCTTTGACCCGGTCACACTTTTCAAACACAAACTGAATATATTGTTTTTCCACTTCATTCAGCGGAGCCACCTGGTTCCCGTATCTGAAAACAAAGGCGTTCTGATTACCCGAAGCCAAATCCCCGTCCTCCGACAACAATGCCGGCTCATCAAACATCAGGAAGGACGAAACATCAATCTCTGCATCAGTACTTAACACCACGGCGCGCTCGACTGTGTTTTCAAGCTCTCGAACATTCCCCCGCCAATTTTGGGTTAACAGAAACTCCTTGGCAGCCTTACTGAACCCCGTGACCTTGGAGCCATTCAATTCCGAAAACTTCTTCAGGAAGAACTCCGCCAACGGCAGAATATCTTCGCGGCGGTCCCTTAGAGGCGGAATCAAAATCGGGATAACATTCAGACGGAAAAACAAATCCTCACGGAAACGTTTTTCATGAACTTCGGTGCGCAGATCCTTGTGAGTGGCAGCGATGATACGCACGTCAATCGAACGAGACTGATTCTCCCCAACTCGTTTGATCTCTTTTTCCTGCAGAACTCGTAAAAGCTTTGCTTGAAGTGCCAGGTTCAAGTCACCGATTTCATCCAAAAACAAAGTGCCGCCGTTGGCTTCTTCAAACAAGCCGATCTTTTTATCATGAGCCCCGGTGAAGGAACCTTTCGCATGACCAAAGAGTTCTGATTCCAGCAAATTTTCTGGAATGGCTGAACAATTAATCGCTACAAACGGCTTATCACTTCGGGTGGACCAATTGTGGATGGCTTTGGCAAAAACCTCTTTTCCGGCACCGGACTCCCCCGTGATCGAAACAGTTGCGGAACTTTTCGCGACTCGCTTGGCGAGTTCCATGATCAGACGAATGCTTTCACTTTTTCCGATGATACCGTGGGGACTTAAACCTTTACTTTGATCAATGGCATCGCGCAGATTTTTGTTTTCGCGATTTAAATAGTTATACTTAAATGCCCGCTGCGCTGAAATCAGCAGCTGCGGAAAGTGAATGGGTTTTACCACAAAGTCATATGCACCGGCCTCAATCGCCGTCACCGCTGTATCCACATCGTTGGAAACCGTAACCAGGATGATCGGCACCATCATACCCTCGGTGCGCATCTGCCGGATGAAATCCAGGCCCGACATCTGCGGAAGATTCAAATCCGTGATAATGGCATCAGGAGCAAGCTTTCGCGTTTTCAGATTTTGCAAAGCCTCTAAAGGGTCTGCGCAGTGATGCACTTGAATGTCTTTTTGTCTGAAATAGGCAACGGCCAGCTCTGCCAAATCCAAGTCGTCTTCAATCAAAAGTATATGTTTTGGAGAATTCATAATCTTCCTGTACCTCCATCAAATGTGTGAACATTAAAGCGAGTGTGGAATTTAGCTACAACCCAAAAGTCCCTTTATGCCCCAATCGTAATCTTTTTAAGATTCTTTCCTTAATAGATTTGATTTGAGTGTGCAGGTCCTGCGGCATCAGAAGTGCACCATGCTTTGTTGTCCAGAGCGTTAAAGATTCTGGGACAGAACAGAAGGAGAAACATTATGTTGCAAAGAAAAACACTTATCACCACAGCATTGGCTGCAACAACGGCACTTGCAATGGGTTGTGCCTCGACGGAAACGAAAGAGGCCTCTCATGAGACTCCATCCAAAACATCGCAGGCAGCGGCGCAAATGGGCGCAGCTTATTATACCGTGATTGATTTTCCGGAAGGAAAAAACACCGTGAGTGAAGCAGAGAAAGTAAAGCTTCGACAGCTTGCGGGAGCCGCGAATGCCCACGGCGAAATCAAGGAAATTCAAGTTCTTGCCTGGGCCGATCGCGAGTATCCGGCTGAAGGTCAGAAAGTTCCAAGCAACGACAAGAAACTGGCAGACGATCGCCTGTCAGCGGTGAAAGACTTCTTTAAAAAAGACATGCAGTCTGAAGCCGACATCGACGTTCACAACATGGCCAAGCGTCCGAACTTCTTTTCGGAGCTGGTGAACTCCAACGACAATAAAACAAAAAACACATTCGAAAGCATTGGCGCGGCACCTAACGACATTGGTCCACGTCAGGCATTGATGGGAAACAAGGCTTCGAAAGCCGTGGTTCTGGTAAAATACGAATAGGAGGTATTTATGAATAAAGACGTACTTCAGGGAAAATGGAATGAAATCAAAGGCGAACTTCGCAAAACCTGGGGCAACATCACTGATGATGAGTTTGAAAAAACCAAAGGTGATGCCCAAGCTATCGCAGGCATCGTGCAACAGCGCTATGGACTTGCCAAAGAGGATGCTTCCAAAAAGGTGTCTTCATTGATGGATAAATACGCTGAATCGACAAAAGACAGCTTGCGCGAAAACCGCGACCAGGCAGAACGTAAAAGAAGTCATTAATTAAAATTTCCGTGACTGGATCCTTCAGCGGTCACGGGTTCTCCGCCGCCCCTTTCAATGTTTTCCGCCGAAAACTATGGGAGGGGCGGTCTCTCTTTAGGGAGCGAGCTCCTTCAAGTGAGCACGCATGGATTTTAAAAGATTTCGCACCACTTCCCGGACCGCCGCTTCGTCACTTTGATCCGCCTTAGCCTCCAGAATTCGCGCCATTTCCGTAAGGTTTGGAAATTCAAAAGAATCCGCATTCCCCTTAATCTGGTGGCCCGTTTTTTTAGCAAGATCAAAATTCACCGCGTCGCTGGTTTCAATATCAGACAACTCACCAATACGGCGGAGCAAATATTTAACTTGGGCGTCGGCAGAAACCTTGAATTCATCTTCCATACAAAAAGCCTTTATCAAAGACTGCATTCTATTCGCAAGTCCCAGAATTCATCAAGATACGATTACCCATCCCTTTTCTCCTCAAGGTGTGGCATTTCGCCTCATTGAAAGCTCCCCACATGGTTGTACTCGAATATAGCCACGCTCCAGATGGCACCGCGGTTGCATTTCCAATTTCGCATGAAACACAAAAGGAGAAAAACCATGAGACTAGTTACATCGCTTTTATTTGCAGGATTTTTGACAGGCGCTGCCACATACAGCTTTGCAGATGACATCAAAGAAACCACGAAAGAGGTCACTCAGGACACGAAGAAGGTCGTTAAAAAAAGTGCCAATCGCGTGGAAGAAACAGCCTGCGAAATGGTCAATGGCAAAATGGAATGCGCAGGTAAAAAGATCAAAAACCGCGCTTCTGAAGCCACTGAAGAAGTTAAAGACATGGCCAACTAGTTTTCAGTTCTAATCACCGCTTCATCAGGAGGACATCATGATATTCAAAAACAAACTCATCATCGTAGCGGTCGCTGTTCTGTGCTCCCCTTCCGTATTTGCACAAGACAGTACCGACTCCAGCAGTGACTTAAAACCTGGAGGCATGTTTATCGAGCCGATGTTGACCTATCAAACCGGCGACGTGAATGTTTCGTACCCCGCTCCCTTGAACGATTCCAAAGAAGACTTAAAAGGTTTCGGATTGGGTTTGCGTTTTGGAGTTCATGTCTGGGAATCCCTCTTCCTGGGGGCGGATGGCCGCTTCGCCAAACCCACCTATGATTCCTCTGCCCTGAACGGCGATGGTTCTTCTGACTCATACGACGCCGGCGTGACCCTGGGTGTACAGACTCCCCTCTATGGCATCCGGGTTTGGGGTACCTACATTCTGACCGGTGGTCTGAATCCCGAAGAAATTGGCGGCGTGGATGTTAAGTTCAATGATCTGAAAGGCTACCGCATTGGAGCTGGTATCTATGTAAAAAGTGTCAGCATCAATCTGGAGTACCAAGACGCAACTTATGATTCGACAACAATTGAAAATGCCGGTCCCCTGTCTGGGAACCTCGATGGCATCGAAGGCAGAAACAAAAGCTATATCGTAAGCTTATCCTTCCCTGTCACTCTCTAACCACCCTTCCAACAAAGTGGGCAGTCTCATTGAGCCGAGCTGCCCGCTCCTCTTTGCGTAGATGACGAATCTGTTAAGAAGTTGATAAGACTTGTCAGAATCAATCAATTTTGTAACTACAGTCCTCACACGAATCATTTCGCTCAAGAGGACTTCACCATCGCATACTGGATCTATGCCTTTATTATTCTATGGACAGCGGTGACCGCCGCAGCCGGAGAGACCTCCCAAAATGTAATTAATTTGGGCGTCCCTTTTAAATATAATCGCAATCAGGCGCTGGTTGAGTATCACAATCTGGTCATTGGCTCATTCAACGATATTGGCTACAAAGTCGAAACAACCCTAAGAACGGCGCAAAGCTCGCGCGAAATCCTGCTGTCAGGGCGCGTGGATGCTGTGGCCTATGATGATTTGAGTGATACCCGCGGAATCGAAAAGGTTGTTATTACCTCATTCCCCGTGGCAAAGACCTATGCTTCCGTATTTCATTTGCGCTCCGAATCCCTGGATATAAAAAATCTTAAAAAATACAAAGGGACTATCTCACTGAATAACTTGCGAATTTTGCAGATGGCGAAACAGCGGAAGCTGAATTTTATCCAGGCGACCAATCCCTTTCACTGCATTCAGCTTTTGCTTGAGAAGAAAGTGAAATACTGTATTTCCATTCGCGAAGTGGGCCTGTCGGTGGTGAACGCCAATCCTGAAACCAAGAAAAAAATCACTCTGCTTCCGGAACCGTTTATGGATACGCCCGTGTACGTAGCCATGAGAAAAGAATTTGCGAAGGAGATGCCGAAACTGGAAGCGGCTTTGAAAAAACGCCTGACCGGTGATCTCAGCGCCTACCCTACGATTCGTGAAGCTCTGAATAAGAACCCATAAAAAAACCCCGCCTCATCAGCGGGGTTTTTATTGTTACCTCTAGTAACGGTAGTGGTCTGGTTTGAAAGGACCTGCTGGGTTCATGTGCAAGTACTTCGCTTGTTTTTGAGAAAGTTTTGTCAACTTCACACCTAGTTTACCAAGGTGAAGAGCCGCCACTTTTTCGTCCAAGTGCTTCGGCAAACGGTAAACTGCGATCTCTTGGTATTTGTCGCGGTTCATGTAAAGTTCCATTTGAGCCAAAACTTGGTTCGTGAATGAATTCGACATTACGAAGCTTGGGTGACCTGTTGCACAGCCCAAGTTCACCAAACGACCTTTTGCAAGGATGATGATTTGGTTGCCGTTTTTCAAAGTGTGGATGTCCACTTGTGGTTTAACTTCGCGGACTTTTGAATTTTTGTTGATCCAAGCCATATCGATTTCGATATCGAAGTGACCAATGTTACAAACGATCGCGTTGTTTTTCATTTTAGTGAAGTGTTTTTCAGTGATGATATCGCAGCAACCAGTTGCAGTTACGAAGATATCGCCCATTGGAGCCGCTTCTTCCATAGTCACAACTTCGAAACCTTCCATCGCAGCTTGCAGTGCGCAGATAGGATCGATTTCAGTCACAAGTACGCGAGCGCCCAAACCACGAAGAGAATGCGCAGAACCTTTACCTACGTCACCGTAACCTGCAACAACGCAGATTTTACCAGCGATCATCACGTCAGTAGCACGTTTGATACCGTCAGCAAGGGATTCGCGGCAACCGTACAAGTTGTCGAATTTGGATTTAGTTACAGAGTCATTGATATTGATTGCTGGAACTTTCAATTTGCCAGCTTTCAACATCACTTCAAGATTGTGAACACCAGTTGTAGTCTCTTCAGAGATACCGATGATTTTCTTCAATTCTTTTGCGAAGCGTGGCTCATGCATCATGTTCGTCAAATCACCACCGTCGTCCAGGATCAAGTTGTAACCATCTTTACCCCAGCCAGTGATAGTTTGTTCGATACACCAGTTGAACTCAGTCTCAGTCAAACCTTTCCAAGCAAATACCGGGATACCAGCAGCAGCGATAGCAACAGCTGCGTGGTCTTGAGTCGAGAAAATGTTGCAAGAAGACCAACGGATCTCAGCACCAAGCTCTACAAGTGTTTCAATCAACACTGCAGTTTGGATTGTCATGTGCAAGCAACCAGCGATTTTTGCACCTTTGAATGGTTTTTGTTTGCCGAACTCTTTACGAAGAGCCATCAAACCTGGCATTTCAGTTTCAGCAATAGAGATCTCTTCACGACCCCATTTAGCAAGCTTGGCGAAAACCTCTGGGTTTTCCATAGCCTCTTTGCAAACCATGAAGTCACGGTTGTTTTTAGAAGTAGCTGTCTTATTAGAAGTCACTGCCATTGCAGCTTTCGCGTTGTTTTTTTTCATCGCTTTTCCGTTCGTAGTTGTAGTAGCCATTTTTTAAAACGTCCTTTGTTAAACTAAAAAATAAAAATTAAAATATTAAGGCAACGTCAGAATCTCGTAACCCGTGTCAGTCACAAGAACTGTGTGCTCATACTGTGCCGATAGTTTTCCATCAGCAGTATTGTAGTACTTGATCGAAGAGCCCGGGATGTTGAACTCAACCACATCCTCAACCCCTTGGTTCACCATCGGTTCAACAGTGATACAATGGAATGGTACTAAACGCTCACCCTTGCCTTTTTTCCCGAATGCCGGAACAAAAGGTTCATCGTGGAAAGTACGACCCACACCGTGACCACCGATTTCCTTAACAACCGTATAACCCTTGCGAGTCACATATTTGTAAGTTTCAAAACCGATATCCCCCGTGTAACCGCGAGGAGTGATCGCCTCAATCCCCTTGTCACGAGCCATTTGCGCCGTTTCCACCAGATCACGAGCTTCATCAGAAACATTCCCGATCATATACATGCGGGACGTATCGCCAAAGAACCCATCAATCCAAGCCGTCACATCGACATTGATAATGTCACCATCCTTCAAAATAACCGAAGGATCCGGCAATCCATGACAAACCACTTCGTTCACAGAAGTGCACGTGTACTTAGGGTACCCATGATACCCCAAGCAAGCCGACTTCGCCCCACGTGTCTGCATGAAATCAAAGGCAAGCTCATCAATCTCCTGAGTAGAAATCCCAATTTTCACATACTTTTCAAGATAAGTAAGAGTATCAGCCGCAATCCTGCAGGCCACCGTCATTTTTTTGATCTCTTCAAGAGAAAGAGGCTTAATTCCCATAGGCAAAAGGTATAACACACCCCCACCCCCGAGCCAAGCCAAGGATTACCCAGAAACCACATAAGCCTCCCCCTCCCCCCAGTCACGCCCAAAGGGCGGCCCCAAAAAGCGGCGCCAACTCGCCAAAGGCGAGGGCCAGCCAGTAAAAAAAGCGGCGCCAAGTCGCCAAAGGCGACGGCCAGCCAGAAAAAAACGACCGAAGAGCGCGAACAAGTTCAACGAGGGGTGATTCAAAAGGCCCCAGGAGCAAGGCGGAGTGGGCCGCCCGCAGCGCAGGCGTACTTCATGTACGTCGGAGCGAGGACGGCCCGCTCCAACGCAGCGATGGGGTCTTTTCAATCACCCCGACTCGAAGGCAAAAAAAAAGGCCCGGCATAGCCGAGCCTTTTTCCATCTTAGTTAGTCAGAGACTACTTAAGGTGTTTAGAAACAAGTTTAGTCATGTCGAACATGCTAACTTGAGTTTTACCGCCGAAAACTTCTTTAAGTTTAGCGTCAGCGTTGATGTTACGTTTGTTTTTAGAATCTTGAAGATTGTTCTTCTTGATGTAAGCCCAAAGTTTTTTAACAACTTCAGTGCGTGGAAGTGGTGAAGCACCAACTACTGCTGCTAGAGCTGCAGATGGAGTCAAAGCTTTCATGAAAGCTGCGTTTGGCTTACGAGCAGTTTTTGGTTTAGCTGCTTTAGGAGCTTTTGCTGCTTTAGCTTTAGGAGCTGCTTTTTTAGTAGTAGCTTTTGCTTTAGGAGCTGCTTTTTTAGCAGTAGTTTTTTTTGCTGCAGCTTTTTTAGGAGCAGCTTTCTTAGTAGCTTTTTTAGTAGCTTTTGCCATTGTTAATTCCTCCGTTAGGATTATTGTCTTGTTTCTCTCGAATGAGTTAAGTGTGTATCTAAGTCCAGTCGTTTGTCCAAAAAAAAATGCACGCCCCTCATTTTTTTTCGCACCCCCTCTCAAAACCGCATTTTTCCCTCTGAAACAGCCATTTCCACCTCTGAAAACAGGGGGAAAACCCCGAGAAACCAACCTTTTTCCCCTCGAGAAACAGGATTTTCCGAGGGAAAAAGGTCTAATTTTGGTTCACTTGCCACCTCTGGACTCCTCGAAAAACCCCGTTTTCCGAATAGAAAGGCATGAGTTTTCAGACGAGTTTCAAACAAATCCTTAGAGAAAAGATGGGTCAAGAGACGACTTCTCAGGGAAATTACTCTTCTGTCATGGACTCTGATCCTCTTCACCTGGCTTACCTTTTGGGCCAAATTAACAAAGTAGAATCCCAAGCTCCCCGTGGACAATATCCTCGCCCGGCGGTTCGTCCACAACGCAAACCCCATGCATTTTCGCCCGCTCAACTTCAATCCTATGAGTTCTTCAAGTGCTGGATCCACGGTCTTTCTGAAGGTTTCACTGAAACTGAATTAAGAAAAGCCTACCGTCAGGCCGCTTTGATTCTTCACCCCGACCAAGGTGGAAACACTGAGCAGTTCCTGAACCTTAAGGAACATTACGAAATCTTACGAGGCTTGTTCTAGGCTTTAGAATCCTTATATAAATCCGAATTGTTTATCATAAATGAACCAGAACTTTTCGGTCGAAGACCACCGCAAGCGACTTCTCTATATGCAGATCATGTATGCCTTTGGGGCATTCATGTCGGTGTTCTATACCTTCAGATTCGCTGGAGCCTTTAAATCCCCAGAGTACACCAACATCATGACTCCACTGTCGATCGCGATCATTGTGGGGCCGCCATTGCTATGGTATCGCTTCAAACTGTATCGCACAGCGGCCGTAAGCCTTTTGATAACATTGATTTTTATGATGATCCTGCTGATCTATGTGACCGGAGGGCTTTTTGCGCCCGGCGTATATTGGCTGGCAACCATCCCCCTGGCCACGGCCATTCTCTTTGGCACACGCGGCGCTATCACGGGTTACTTCATCATATTTGCGACACTGGTTGTTTTTATCATGAACAACCAAATGGGAGTGGAGCCAAATCTGATACCCACCCCTGAGGTGTTTAAGCAGGAATTGATCTTCAACCTGATTGGTTTCCTGGGCTACACCAGCTTGACCACCCACGTTTATCTGCGCAATGAGGCGGCCTACGCCCAAACCCTGCGAGATAAAAACAACGACGTCGAAAACCTGCTGCGAGTCCTTTTACATGACATCGCCAACACCCTGTCCTCCATGACCCTGCAATTGATTCGCGCCAAGGAAGAGCAGACCACCAGCACCACGGAGCTGGAAAAGATGGAGCGCGCGGTTCAGGAAATCAATAACCTCCTGACTCAGGTCCGACATTTGAAGTCGGTAAAGGACGGCAAGGCACGCCTCCCACTTAAACCGATGTCTCTGGCCAAAGTCCTTAGTGATATTTATGAAAGCGCGGAATCTTTGGCGGGCCCCAAAGGCATCAAACTGTCTTTGGAAATCGGCCGCGAAAAGATGTTGGTGAATGCTGAAAAAACCATTCTAGGAAACGTGGTATTGCTAAATATCATCAGCAACGCGGTGAAGTTCTCTCACCCGGGCGATCGCATTGACATCCGAGCTTTCACCAGCGGAACAAATGTTGTAGTCGAGATACAGGATTATGGCGTGGGAATCCCTGAAGCCATTCAAAAAAATCTATTTGATATTGGCAGTCAGACCAACCGCGAAGGAACTCAAGGGGAAAAAGGGACTGGTTATGGAATGCCTCTGGTGAAAGAGTATATTCAGATGTTGGGCGGATCCATCACTGTGGTTTCCAATGAGTCCGCCACCGATTCACGACTTCAGGGGACACTCGTCACCCTGAAGTTGCCTTTGGCCGAATAGTTATCGGCGCTAAACCATTTTAAATCTGATACGTTTTGGACCTGCGTTTTCGCCCAGGCGTTTTTTGCGGTCTTCTTCGTATTCTGTGAAGTTTCCAGGATAGAATTCAATTTTTGAATCCCCTTCAAACGCCATAATGTGGGTACAAACGCGATCCAAGAACCAGCGATCATGCGAAATCACCACCACAGATCCACCGAACTCCAGAAGAGCTTCCTCAAGGGCACGCATGGTGTTCACGTCCAAATCATTCGTCGGCTCATCCAGAAGCAAAAGGTTTCCGCCCTCTTTCAGAATTTTGGCCATGTTTACGCGGTTGCGCTCACCACCCGACAATTGACCCACTTTCTTTTGTTGGTCAGAGCCGGAGAAGTTGAACCAGGAAACATACTGACGAGATGGAATTTCACGTGTTCCCAATTGGATCACATCAGCGCCACCAGAAAGCTCTTCAAAGATGGATTTATCGGGGTTCAAAGTTTCACGAGTTTGATCCACGTAGGAAATCTTAACCGTCTCACCCACTTTGAATGATCCAGAATCCGGGGCTTCTTTGCCCGTGATCATACGGAATAAAGTGGATTTACCGACACCGTTCGGTCCGATAACACCCACGATCGCACCCTTAGGGATCGTGAAGCTTACGTCATCCAACAAAACTTTGTGATCGTATGCCTTCGTGATGCCTTTGGCTTCAACCACGATATCACCCAAACGAGGCCCTGGTGGGATATAGATGGACATCTCTTGGATTTTCTCTGGAGACGCCTCTTTCAACAGGTTTTCGTAGTTGGAAATACGCGCTTTGGATTTAGCCTGACGAGCCTTAGCCCCTTGACGAATCCAGTCCAACTCTCTTTCAAGAGTTTTAGCCTTGCGAGCCTGATCCTTTTGTTCATTCGCAGTGCGCTTGTCTTTTTGTTCAAGCCAAGAAGTGTAGTTCCCTTTCCAAGGAATCCCCTCACCACGATCCAATTCCAGAATCCAACCAGCAACGTTATCAAGGAAATAACGGTCATGCGTTACGGCGATAACTGTGCCTGGGAATTTTGAAAGATATTGCTCAAGCCACGCAACGGATTCAGCATCCAAGTGATTCGTTGGCTCATCCAGAAGCAGGATATCCGGTTCAGACATGATCAAACGAGCCAAAGCCACACGGCGTTTCTCACCACCAGAAAGCTTTGTCACACCCATGTCGCCATCTGGACAACGAAGAGCATCCATGACGATTTCGATCTTTTGATCGACATCCCAAGCCCCCAAAGCGTCCAATTTTTCCTGAAGGGCACCTTGTTTGTCGATAAGTTTATTCATCTCATCCGGATCCAAATCAGGATCTGCGAACTTGTCATTGATAGCGTTGTACTCTGCCATTACTTTTGGCAACTCGCCCATGCCTGCAAAGATGTTTTCTTTCACAGTCAAATTGTCATCCAAGTGTGGCTCTTGCTCGAAGTAGCCAACTTTCATTGTTTTGGATGGGAAGGCTTCACCGATGAAGTCCTTATCCACACCTGCCATAATTCTAAGCAAAGTGGATTTACCAGAACCATTCAGACCTAGAACACCGATTTTTGCTCCGTAGAAGTAAGAAAGGTAAATGTCCTTCAAAACGAAACGATTTGGAGGATATACTTTACTTACACCTTTCATTGTGTAGATAATCTCTTGAGACATGATGTCGCTCTCCTAGGCAATGCACTTAATAGTTGGAAAACGCCAATTTATTAAGAGTGAAAATGCTTGTCAAATGGAGTTCCTACGATAACACTATCGCCTTCGTGCATGATGCACGTCCGATAATTTAAAAATTACAGAATTGGTTCATGGCTAACGACATCGAGACAGCACGTACGACGCGTGCGAACACAACTGAGAAGGAAGCAACGACTGCTTCCACTGCTAAAGAGACAGGCAAAAGAGGCCTCTTTGGCAACCTCAATTCAGATCTTAAACAAGCTCTGGATACGTGGGATGTCTTAACTGAAACCATGGCCGAAAAGGTCGCCCCTGACCAAGAACAGCTGCAGGAAGTCAAAAAACTCCTGGGCGATCTAAAAACCAAGCTTGCTCAATTTGATGAGTAGCCCGCCCCGTGATAAATTCACGGTATGAGTGGAACTTGGAACCCAAATCAATACGAAAAGTTTAAAAACGAACGCTCTCAGCCTTTTTTTGATCTATTGGATTTTATCAAACCAGACACATTCAAAGAGGCCATTGATTTAGGCTGTGGTACCGGCGAACTGACGCGCATCATGCATGATCGCTTCAAACCCCAGCAAACTACAGGCATGGATTCTTCTGGAGAAATGCTGGCTAAAACCAAATCCTTTAGCAGTGCTGACTTAAACTTCCTGCAAGGCGATATCGATGTTTGGGAAAAACCGGATGCTTACGACTTGATTGTTTCAAATGCGGCACTCCAATGGAGCCCGGGACATCGCGATCTTTTTCAACGCTTGCACCGCTCCCTGCGCCCAGGGGGACAGCTGGCCGTGCAAATGCCGATGAACCATGATTATCCGACCCACGTTCTATCCCAAGCAATGAGCCACGAAGAACATTGGAAAAAAGCCTTAGGCGGTCACACTTATGACAAGCCTAAAACCATGCTCACTGTCGAAGAATATGCGAATCTGATATATAAACTGGGATTTCAGGAACAACGGGTGGAATTAAAAGTCTATGGTCATATCCTGCCAACCCGAGAAGGCGTCATCGAATGGGTCCGTGGCTCGATGCTGACATATTTTGAAAAACATATGTCGAAAACAGACTACGCGGATTTTCTTCAGGAATACCAGTCGCGCTTGTTCCAAATTCTGCCTGACGATAAACCCTTCTTTTATCCGTTTAAAAGGGTTTTCATCTGGGCCCGAAAAGCTACTTAAATTTATATTCTTTTAAATGCAGAGCGAGCTGCGCATCGATATCATTGCGAATGTTAGCAGGTACTTTTTTGCCGTAAGCGATGTACATGGAATAGGCCGGCACATCGTAAATGATCAAACTTTTCAGATTGTCGTTTTTATACTTTTGCGTCACGCCGTCAGCAATTGATTTCAAATAAATAAAAGCGCCATCTATGCGCTGGGTTTCAACCAGATTCGGTATTCTGGCACCAGCATCATCTCCGGCAACCGTGATATAATCGATGTGATACTTTTTAAAAAATTCAGGGATCAAAGCCCCGGTCACCAGACCAACGGTTTTCCCCGAGAACTCTTTTATTGAGACGGCCGCATGGTTTTTGAAGAGACTTTTACGGACCACCATGGCCGGCTGTTCTCTGACGAGAGGTTGCTCCGAGTAATCATAGATCTTCTCGCGCTCCGGCGTGCGCACCACCATCAACAGCAAATCCAACTGCCCCACTTCCAAGTCACGAAACTGACGCTTCAACGGCGACACATTCCATTCGACCTTGTAGTGATGCTTGATTAGGACATCTGGCAGAATCTTTTTACTGAAAAATTCGATAAACGCACCCTGAGGAGGATTCGTTTGTAAATCCGTCACATGGGGTGGAGAGTTGATCGCTCCGACACGCAGGACTTTACTTTCCTTGATGGCAGCTTCCGCAACAACTCCCGCACATAAGATAAGCCCCAGCAAAAACTTCATGATTTAGGCAGTCTCTTGGATCCGCCGCGACACTCTGGGGAAATAAAGTTCAAAGCCTCTTTTTGCACTTCAAACTCAGCCGGAGTCAGGGCTTTTTGAGTCAGGGCGTGAAGTCCCTGATTGAATTCGGTTTTTAGAGCGTCATTCACCAGGCGCTGTCTATCAATACGGGACTTCCCTTCGAACAGCGCAGACACAATCAGGACCTTGTAGTGTGTTTCACTGGCAGGCCCCGAGTGCATATGACTTTCGTTTTCGATTTCCAGAGTCGAAGGTGTTAACGCTGACGTTAGAGCCGAAAAAATACGTGCTTCACGATTCATGCAACACGACTACTGTTTACGACGTTTTTCGATTTCAGACTTGATGTAGTCCATGCCCATTTTCGCCATGACAAAGACACCTTTTTCCTCAAGCTTCTTTTCCACGTCCTTGGCTTTGCGCAGAGCACGCCCTGCCGCCATGGCAGCCAAAGGATGCCCCACTGGAAGTGAGTCAAAGCTGCCATCTTTTTTCCACTCATCAACCACCGTGTCGGCAATTTCCATCACCTTCGGTGCTTTTTGACGGATGATCTCAGAGCCGTAAAACTCCACATGAGGTTTTTCTTCCTCTCCCGCAGGTCCGCCTTCGTAGGCCATTTCCTCCGGAGCCAATTGATCATCCGCCGAGCCGGCATTGAAGGTTCCACTGTCCGGACCGGTCGCGTGAGGATGTGCGGAGACACCTTCGTTTTGCGCCTCCGTATTGATTTCATCAGAGGAGGATTTAGCGGAAGTCGTGGAAATCTCTTCCACCTCATTCATCGCCGTTTCGATTTCAGTATCAACCGCAGAATCAAATTCCACGTCGGAATCGCTCGCATGTGATTTGCTGGCGTGAGAGTGTTTACCATGAGATTTTTGCTGCTTCTTGGACATAGGTCCCTCCACTGACATACCTAAAGCGTAACGCTGATCCGGGCCAAATGGGAAGTCCCATCACAATTGAGCGGGCGCGTCGCCTGACCAACTGGGCCTTTGGGTATCCAGTCTAGCGGCTTCTTCCATCAGATGCGCCTTCATCTCGTCGATATCGTCGTTATACATCCATAAAAGCTCTTCGCGCAGCTTGGCTAAGCGAAACATCTGCTCGCGATTGAGTGGCCTTAAGCTTTCCATAAGGCGATTCAGGCGCAAATCCACAGTACGTTTGAAGTCACCATAATCGAGATCATTTTCTGTTTCCAAAAAATCCAGGAATTCTTTGATTTCGGCATTCATCCTCACCCCCTGCAACTATTTTAAAACCTCAAGGCCCTGGTCTCGAGATTATGGGGGTGATCTTGCCAAGAATCAGAAACAACCAGTACAATCAGGACATCTTTATGATCGGTTTTTCAAAAGGAACAACCATGGCTCCCGAAATGGCAGCAAGTTACATCGTTGGGATCATTCCCTCACTGGCAACCACCGGTGCGCATTACTGGTTTCATCAGAAAAAAGTCAAAAGCGCTGCATTTCAACAACTTCAAAAAAATCTTTCCTCTGTGCAAAAGTACTGGTGTGAAAGCCAAGGACGCATTCTGCCACTGAACGATGACTCCCATCAAAAAGATGCCGAGGCTTTTAAGACAAGTCTTTATATTATGGGCACTCTGTTTGCGTTTATGAGTTGGGTGGGATTTTTCTTTAATATGGTGGTCTTAGCCTCCACTCGCAAATTTGCAATTTCCAGATTTGAACAAAAGATTTTCAATTCCGAACTGTGCACGAAAAACCTAAGCCCGGCAGAAATCGAAAGTATCCTGAAGGACTGCGAAGCATGAACCATCTTGAAATCGTAACCCGTGGTGAAGGATGGCTGGTCATCAACAAGCCTCCCGGAATTTCCGTCCACAACGACCCTCGCGACGTTTGCCACCTCCTGGAAAAGCAACTGATTCCTGGAAGCTTTGAGGGAATTCATCCCGTGCACCGCCTGGATAAAGAAACCAGCGGCATTTTGCTGATCGCCTTAAACACTCGCATGGCAAAACAACTGGCCGAGCAGTTTCAAGCGCGCACTTGCGAAAAATATTATTATGCCCTGCTACGCGGCTCGATGCCCATCAGTGAGGAGTGGCAACACTGGAACACGCCGATTTCAGACAAAGCCGAGGGCCGTGTAAATCCCCAAGGCTTGGCAAAAGACCGCGTGGAAGCGCGCACAGATTTTAAAGTTATTAAGTCTGATCAATACACTTCTCTGATCGAAGTGCGCCTGTATACGGGCCGCCAACATCAGATCCGCAAGCACAGTGCGATTGCCAAACACGCCATCCTGGGCGACACCCGCTATGGGGACCCTAAGTTTAACAAGCGCATTGCCGAGATCTATAAAACCGACCGCATGTTCCTGCATGCGGGAAAGCTTAAGATTTCTATCGACGGCAAAGAACACACATTTGAGGCGCCGCGCGAGTTTTAGGTGCCAGGTCCTATTTACGGAAGCGGTGCTTCCGTAAATAGGACCTGGCACAAATTACTTTCCAATCTTTGAATCTAGTTTTGACAGGAAACTTGCGACCAGATCATCACGATCCTGGCCGGTTACGGGGCGAGCCCCGAGTGGATATTCCTTATAAAGTTCTGTGGGAATTTCCAACAGGAATCTGGAAGGAACTGACGGACGAACGACGCCATTTTTTTTGCGCTGCTGACAGCGTGACATGACCAATCTGTTTTTTGCACGAGTCACACCCACGTAAAACAAACGACGTTCTTCGTCGATATCGGAGCCGAGGTTTTTGTGCGGCAAAAGGTCTTCTTCAATCCCCGCCAAGATTACGACTGGGAATTCCAAACCTTTTGAGGCATGCAAGGTCATTAGCTGAACTTTGTTTTGATCTTCTTCTTCGTTGTGATCTTCACGAAGCATCATCGAATCGACGAACGATTTGATGTATTCCACTTCGTGCGCACGACGGCCCAGGTAAGCATCCAGAATGCGTCCCAGGATTTCCACAACCACCCACTTCTTTTCAGCCGAAGCTGGATCCGCAGCGGTGTTCATGACGTACTCTTTGTAGCCCAGTTGATCAAATAGTTCGACCATCTTGCCACCCGGCGATGAGCCCACGTTGAAATCCAAGATGTGCGTTGGAAGATACTCGATAAAGCCCAAAAGATCTTCGATCGCCTCCCCGGTTTTTTCCGGAATTTCGGCGTCTTTCCACAGACGGCAGGCGTCCAGGAAACTTACGCGGCGTTTTTGTGAAAACTCAGTTAGTTTTTCAATGGTCGTGTCACCGACTCCGCGAGACGGCACATTGATGATACGACGAAGGGAAACTTCATTCGGAGAGAAAGACTGCTTTAAGTACGCCATGATGTCTTTGATCTCTTTACGGTCAAAGATCGAAGTGCCACCGGAAATTGTATAAGGAATATTCGCACGACGAAGGGAGGCCTCGATCAAGCCACCTTGCGTGTTTGACCGGTAAAGAACCGCAAAGTCCTTAAGCTTATAGCCCTCTTTTTGAAAGTGCTGAATTTCCTGAACCACGAATTCACATTCGTCTTCTTCACGCTCCAGAATGAAAACTTCAGGCAATACACCTGTCGACTTCGCAGCTTCAGCTCTTAAAACTTTACCATGGCGGTTTTTATTTTTAGAAATTGCGGCGTTGGCCACCGCCAGGATTTCACCTGACGAGCGGTAATTACGCTCAAGCATAATCACTTCGCATTTTTTGTGCTCATGCGGGAAATTCAAAATGTTTTTGATTTCAGCCCCGCGCCAGCCGTAAATCGACTGGTCATCGTCCCCCACCACAGTGATGTTGCTGTGAGGTTTTACGATTTGCTGGATCAGATCCATCTGCATGCGATTGGTGTCTTGAAACTCGTCGACCATCACTTGCGAAAACTGGCTTTGCACTTTTTCTAAGATTTCCGGATGATTTTTGAAAAGCTGTAAGGGCTTAATCAGCAAACCTTCGAAGTCGACTACACCCAGATGTTCCAGGCGCTTTTCAAACTTCGGAGCTAAGACTTCGACCATCTCGTGATATTCATCGAAACCTTCGTGCGTGTGTGCGGCACCCGTACGGCGATCGTTAATCATGGAAAGAATTTTGTCGATGTCGAATTTGTCTTTGCCGGAGTTTGCGATGTTCTTAATCAGCTCTTTCAAAACCGCATTGCAGTCTGTCTGATCGACGATACCAAAATGCGGGGAAAGTCCCGCGTGCTTGTGAAAACGGCGCAGGATTTGAAGCCCGAAGGAGTGGAACGTTCCCGCCCACAGGCCGTCACCCGCTCCACCCAGTTTTGCTTTCACACGATGTTTTAATTCGCGCGCGGCTTTATTGGTGAAGGTCAAAACGCAGATCTCCGATGATTGTGCCACACGCTCAGAGATCATTCTCCCTGTGCGTGAAACCAACACCGTCGTTTTGCCGGAACCCGCCCCTGCCAGAATCAGCAAGGGACCGAAGTTATGTTTAACAGCCTTTTGCTGTTCAGGGTTCAACCCCTTCAACCAATCCATGAAATCCAGTCTGTCGTCTTTTTACAAGAAGGGCCCCTTAGGGGCCACAAAACAAAAGCGTCGCACTTTCGTACGACGCTAATCAATCTTTAATGTTAAGCGTAAGCCGCAAATCCGCAGCTACAGCCTATTTCACAGGCAGTAATTACTGTCTGTTGTGGATAAGTGTACGAACCTCATCTTCGAACACAACTTCGATTTTATCGGAAGCTGCATCTTTGATGAAACCCAAACCGAACTTAGGATGGGAAAGCTTCGTGTTTTTTTCGAACTTGCCCTTCATGTTGTAGTTTGAAGTCGCGGCACCATCGTTGGACATCAACATTTCGTATTCGTTTTTGTGGGAAGATTTGCGTGAGTTCATAGTTTGCTCACGTTTTTTAGCTGCAGCACCCGTCAACGGTTTACCGGTTTTAGTCTGAGCTTTTGGAAGAGAATAAGTCTTTTGTGAACCACAGATTTCACACTTAATTTTCGCCGAAGTCGCTGATGTGTGCGCCAAAACTACATGGTATCTATCAGCATCACATTTTTTACAGAACGCAAAAAAGGATTTAGCGACTGGGGGTAAAGTGTTCATCGTCATTGTACTCTTCCTATCTAGTATTGTTGTTTCAATTGATAAATCATTAGCTTGTCCTCAAGCTTTTTCTGCGCGATTTCTCCCGCACTTAAAAAGAAAGGACCTTCCGCGCGTTCGATGCGTTGTTGGAAATCCAACATGCTGTCTTCGTTCTTCGGATCAATGAACGTCCCTGTCGGGCCATAATGTTCCAAGAAAGCCAGATCGTCCTCTTTGTTAAAGAATTTCTCCCAACAATGAGTATTGACCTGAACACGGTAAGTTATAGTTTTAGCATGAGAATGCACCGGAGCGTAAGCCCCAATCACCTCTAAATGTCCGTAATGCGAATGGAGCTTCAATGCTGGGCTGCCCCATTGAGTCATTCCAGAGCACTGTTCGACATTGGCATACCACAAACCAAAGGCCTTCGAGAGGAATCCAAGGCCGTAAAACTGCTCTTCCTTCGGTAATAACGAATTAACCGAACAAAGATTGTGGGCGACCCACTCCCCTTTATGCATGGTTGGGATAATGATGAACAAAGAAAGTGGTACCCAATCCATCTCGTCCAGGGATTCAATTTCCTTTAAAACCTTGGAAGTTTTGATCGGACTTAGTGACGCAGGGTATTTTTTTGGATCCAAAACCTCGCGAACCAGCTTGGAAAGCACCTTGGGACGAGCAGCGAAACCTGCCACAAAGCCCGGCATCACAGCACAGTCATAAAACACCCAGCGAGGCATCGCCATATTGGAAGGCCCAAAGGCACGCTCTTCAATGGAGTAAATGCGATCTGCAAAAGCAATTTCGGTGATATCCAGAGGATTTTTAAAGATGGGATTTTGCTTAAACCAGTCCAACTTATGGAAGGAACCGGGTTGAGCAATTTCGTTTTCTTCACGCACGAAAACGTAAGGACGAATATCCTCGTTGTTCAACCACTTCGCTTTTTGCAATAACTCATTAATCAAGTACTTACTCCAACCATTGTCTCTGGTCTGACCAGTTTATCAAATTCCTCGCCGCTGAGGAGTCCAAGATTTATGGATTCTTCACGCAGCGTAGTGCCGTTTTTATGGGCAGTCTTAGCTATTTTTGCTGCGTTATCATAACCGATCTTCGGGTTCAATGCAGTCACTAACATCAAAGAATTATCGAGATGTTTTTTGATTTGCGCCTTATTTGCCTCAATTCCCGACACACAATGATCAACAAACGACTCGCACGCGTCTGAGATCAAACGTATTGAGTTTAGCACGTTAAACACAATCACCGGCTTAAAGACATTCAACTCGAAATGTCCCGTCGCCCCACCGACCGTCACCGCCACATGATTCCCCATCACTTGAGCACAGACCATGGTCATGGCTTCACATTGAGTGGGATTTACTTTTCCGGGCATGATCGAGCTCCCTGGTTCATTTTCTGGCAGGTGAATTTCACCAATCCCACAACGAGGTCCAGATCCCAGCAAGCGAATGTCGTTGGCGATTTTCATCAATGAAACCGCGATCGTGTTCAATGCTCCACTGACCTCCACCAAAGCATCATGACTGGCCAACGCTTCAAACTTATTCTCAGCAGTCACAAATGGCAGTTTTGTTTCGCGTGCGATTTCCGCCGCCGCTTCCACTGCAAACTTTGGATGAGTGTTCAAACCAGTTCCCACGGCCGTGCCACCCAAAGCCAGCTCATGCAGATGTGGCAAGGTGTTCTTGATTCTGTGAACTCCATGCTTCATTTGTGTCGCGTAGCCGGAAAACTCCTGCCCCAGAGTCAGGGGTGTCGCATCCATCAAGTGCGTCCGCCCGATTTTTACGATGTCATTAAACTCTTTCTGTTTTTCAGAAAGAGCCAAATACAATTTTTCCATCATCGGAATCAGGCGGTGATGAATCTGCTCGCCCACAGCGATATGCATCGCCGTTGGAAAAGTGTCATTCGAAGACTGCCCTTTGTTCACATCATCGTTGGGATGAATATCTTTGGAGGGAAGTTTGACGCCCATCATGTCCATCGCACGGTTGGCGATGACTTCGTTGGCATTCATATTGGTTTGCGTGCCAGAACCCGTCTGCCACACCACCAAAGGAAAATGAGCATCCAATTTTCCAGAGATCACTTCATCCGCGGCCTTCACGATCATGTCGGCTTTTTTCGCATCCAGAATTCCCAGCTTTTGATTCGTCAGCGCGGCACTTTTTTTCAAGATACCCAAGGCACGAATCATTTCCCGAGGAAATCTGTCGCCGCCGATTTTGAAATTTTCAGTGGATCTTTGCGTTTGAGCTCCCCAGAATTTATCTGCCGGAACCTGTACGTCTCCCATTGTGTCTTTCTCTGTACGGAAACTCATTCACGACCTCCTGGAAACCATTCCAACATGGGCTTGCTCTGTTGGGTAAATCACAAGTTCTTGTATGTTCACATGAGCGGGGCGCGCCACGCACCACGCGATAGTGTCCGCAATATCTTTGGGATCCAATGGCGTCATGCCCTCATAAACTTTGTCGGCTTTTTGCTGATCTTCAAAGCGGACCATCGAAAATTCTGAATTCACCATGCCAGGCTCAATATTGGTAATGCGGATTTTTGTACCCAGCAAATCCATGCGCAGCCCTTCAGACAATGCACGCACTGCGAATTTTGTGGCGCAGTAAACTCCACCACCCGGATAAGTCCAGCGACCTGCGACCGATCCCAGATTCACGATATGACCGGAGTTGCGTTTCACCATGTGCCCGATAATTCCGCGAGTGATGAACAGCAAACCTTTGATATTGGTGTCGATCATAGTTTCCCAATCATCCAAGGATCCGTCCTGCATTTTGTCGGTGCCCTTAGCCAGTCCCGCGTTGTTCACCAGAACATCCACGAGCTGCAGATCCTTGTCGTGAGCTTTCATAAACTCACTCACTTCAAAGCGGTCCGAGACGTCAAAACTGGCTTTGATGACTTTGATTTGCGGGAACTTTTTCAGCAAAGTAGCTTCCAGTTCAGCCAAACGCTCAAAGCGACGACCGGTGATAATTAAGGAGTAGCTCTGCGCAGCCAAAGCCTCCGCCGTCGCCCAACCAATACCCGCCGTTGCCCCTGTAATCAGAGCCCATCTTTGCATATGCACCTCACTATGAAAAAATTCTACGCCCCCTAAGCACGAAAAGGTACGCCGTACCTATCTGAAACGCGCTGCGTTTCGGATAGGTACGGCGTACCTTTCGAGAGTGCCTTTCGGGGGTGCGGTGTGTTAGGTTGCGAGCCTATGAAATGTCCATGCGGTAGCGAAAAAAATTATTCTGAATGTTGTGGTATTTATCACTCTGGCAAAGAGACGGCGCCAACGGCTGAGGCCTTGATGCGTTCTCGTTATGCGGCGTTTGCGAAAAATCAAATGCAATACTTGCGCGATACAACGGATCCCCAATCTTTGGGCGATATCGATGATGAAGCCAATCAGGAATGGGCTGACGTTGCAAAATTCCTAAAGCTTGAAATCGTAAATGCTGAAGAAAAAGCCAACAAAGGCACGGTCGAGTTCAAAGCCTTCTATTCCGTTGATGATGAAGACTATGTTCATCACGAAGTTTCCACTTTCCGCAAGCAAGCTGGCGTGTGGTTCTTTAAATCCGGCAAAGTGAAGGAAGAAAAGAAATGAAATACTGGCTGATGAAATCTGAGCCCGATGTGTACTCCATCGATCAGCTGAAAAAAGACTCTACTACTTGGTGGGAAGGTGTTCGCAACTACCAGGCACGCAACTTCATGCAAAAAGACATGCAAGTCGGAGACATGGTTTTGTTTTATCACTCTAATGCAACACCTCCAGGTGTAGCGGGTCTGGCGCGTATTTCTCACGTGGCTGAACCTGACAAAGCCCAGTTCGATAAAAAATCTGAATACTTTGAGCCGAAGGCTTCCAAAGAAAAACCTGTCTGGTTCTGCACTCAGGTTGAGTATGTGCAAAAGTTCCCGGAATTAGTCAGCCTGCAAGACCTGCGCGACAATGAGAAGTTGGCAGAGATGCTGGTTTTGGCGAAAGGCTCACGTCTGTCGGTACAACCGGTGGATAAAAAGCACTTCGACATTGTTAAGAAAATGGGCGGAATGTAGTTTATGAAGTTGTTCCTGGCTCCGATGGAAGGTGTTGTCGATTGGGTGATGAGGGATACTCTGACCCAGATCGGTAGCGTGGATCAGTGCGTGACGGAATTTTTGCGTGTCACGGATCGCTTGCATCCTGAGAGCGTGTTTCTAAAAAACTGCCCCGAGCTTCGCACCGGTTCCCGCACGCGTGCAGGAACTCCGGTGTTCGTGCAGCTTTTGGGTGGGCATGCTGAGCCATTGGCGATGAATGCGGAACGCGCTGCAAAGTTGGGAGCATTAGGAATCGACTTGAATTTCGGCTGCCCAGCGAAAACCGTGAACCGTCATGATGGTGGTGCTTCGTTGTTGAAATCCTGCGACCGTGTTCACACCATCGTCGACACTGTTCGTAAGGCCGTCCCTGCTCATATTCCGGTCACAGCAAAAATCCGTTTGGGCTTTGATGATCCAACCAAGTGTATCGACATCGCGCAAGCGGTCGAGGCTGCAAACGCCACTTGGCTGACCATCCACTGCCGTACCAAAACCGATGGCTACAAACCACCGGCTTATTGGGAGTGGATCCCGCGCATTAAAGAAAAAACCAAAATCAAAATTATCGCTAACGGCGAAATCTGGAATGTTCATGATTTCCACCGCTGTGTGGAAGTCACTCAATGCGACGACTACATGATCGGTCGCGGAGTGATGAGCAATCCGTTTATTTTTAAACAGATCAAACAAAGTCTGAAACAAGAATCCGTTGAAGAAATGAACTGGGAGCGCACCAAACCGCTATTGCCACAATTCTTTGCGGCAAGCACCGACTACATCAACGACTACTTCGCTGTATCCCGCACCAAACAGTGGTTGAAAGCTTTGTCCTTGAAAAATGGCGAAGCCAAACAAGTCTTCGACCAAATCAAAATCCTAAAAAAGCCCCAAGAGTTTCACTCCGAACTTTTAAAAGTAACGACGTAATAGGTGCCAGGTCCTAGTTCTTATTGCGCGGCAATAAGAACTAGGACCTGGCACCTTTTCCTATTCGTAGCGGAGGGCATCGATGGGATGCAGTTCCGAGGCTTTTTTGGCTGGGTAAAGTCCGAAGACGATTCCGATGAAGGCCGAAAAGAAGAAGGAAAGACCGACGGAGTCGAGACTGATCGACATCGGCCAGCCCATTGCTTTGGCCAAGGCTTGAGTCACTCCCCAGGCCAGCGCAATCCCCAATAATCCACCGATTACGGAAACAACGACCGACTCAGCTAAGAATTGCATCAGGATATCGACCTTGCGACCACCGATAGCTTTGCGCAGACCAATTTCGCGGGTTCTTTCGGTTACAGAGACCAGCATGATGTTCATGATGCCGATACCTCCGACTAAAAGTGAAATCGCAGCGATGGAGCTTAATAGCATCGACATAGTTTTACTGCTTTGTTCGATGGCCTGCTGCAAATCCGACATGTTAAAAATTTGGAACGAGTCTTCCTGCTGTGAAATAGGAATGCGATGGCGCGAATTCAGAACTTCTTTGACCGAGTCCTGGGTTTGATCGATCAATTCTTTTTGTGAAACTTCAATGTCGACAGAATCAACATAGTTTTTTCCAACCATGCGATACATTGCCGTCATTACCGGGATCACGATGCGATCATCCTGATCGCTGGGACCTTGGCCCCCTTTTTCCGGAAGTAAACCAATCACCGTGAAGTTGATTCGATTAATTTTGACCATTTCGCCCAAAGGCGATTGCTCACCAAAAAGCTCCCGGGCCACTGATTTACCAAGGACCGCCACTGTTGCCCGTCGCTGATTTTCAGCGTCCGAGAAAAATCGTCCCACGGTGGGCTCAGAGTTTCTGACTTCCACAAAAGACGATGAAACACCCTGAATCTGCGTATTCCAGTTCTTATTTAGATATGTCACCTGCGCCCGCGTATAAATATTCGGTACAATATTTTTAATGGCCGGAATCTGCTCCTTCAACGCTGACACATCATCGGTCGTAATGCGAATGCGGACTCCCGACTCCTGGGCCACACCGGCGACTCGGACATTCCCCGCTCGCAGAATCAGTAAATTTGAACCCATCGAGGACAGTTGTTTTTCAATAGACTGCTGGGCCCCTTTCCCCAAGGCCAGCATTGTCACCACTGCCGCCACCCCAATCAAAATCCCCAGCATGGAAAGTCCTGAACGGACTTTGTTGGCGGCAAGAGTTTTCCAGCCCTGATGAAAGTGCTCAATCATTTCACCGAAATGAAATTCTGAATCTAATGACTGATTCGATTGATTATTGGTTCGCTGCTGCTCGAGGGGTGCTTTACGCTCGTCACTTTGCACGACACCATCACGCATGCGAATCAGGCGATTGGCCTGCTCCCCGATTTCTTCCTCATGGGTGACGATCACGATTGTAATACCCTGGGCATTGAGGGACTTTAAGATCCCCATGATCTCTTTTTCGCTTTTGGAATCAAGATTCCCCGTCGGTTCATCGGCAAAAATAATTTTCGGTGAGTTGATCAATGAGCGCGCGATAGCCACACGCTGTTGCTGCCCTCCTGAGAGTTCGTTGGACTTGTGGTCCCCGCGAGTGCCCAAGCCCACTTGTTCAAGCAGACTTTGCGCCTTGTCCTGATCAAATTTCTTTTCAGAATACAGAAGTGGCAAGGAAACGTTCTGCCATGCTGGCATACGTGGCAATAAATTGAACTGTTGAAAGATAAATCCGATTTCATCCCGGCGCAAAATCGCCAGCTCATCTTCGGAAAGTTTGGAAACCTCCCGGCCATGCAGCTTATAGGATCCCGATGTCGGAACATCCAAAAGCCCCAGAATATGCATCAAAGTAGACTTACCGGAACCCGACGGCCCCATGATCGCGACAAAATCACCGTCCTCGATAGTCAGTGTGACATCGCGCAAGGCTTCAACAATATTGTCGCCCATTTTGTATGATTTTTTGATGCCGCTGATTTCAATCATCTTGTTCTCTCGATCAACTATTTAGGTGGCCCGGATCTTTTTTTGCTTTGCCCACGATTGCCAAATGGCGAAAACGGATTTGAGCCACCCTGTTTTGAATCTGAAAGTTTCACGTCCTGCACCAGGGCCACATCACCATCTTTGGCACCTTCCAGAATTTCCGTCTGGCGCCCATCGGTGATTCCCACTTTCACTTCCTGATTAACAGGCTTTCCATCAGGACCTTGCAAATTTAAATAAGTCAGACCATTTTGCACTCGCAGGGCTTCGCTTGCGACGACCAGAATGTCTTTTTTATTTTTCACATAGAAAGTCACATTCGCGGTCATTCCACTGCGCATGAACTCGGGTGGTTTACCATCGGGCAAAGCATCCACAATGTAAGTCGTCACGCTGTTTACAGTCTTTGAATCAAATGCGATCTGATCCGCTGTCGCCTGGATCTTTTCACCGGGATAGGCATCCAATACGATCTCAGCTTTTTCTTTCAGTCTGATTTGCGAAATATCGGTTTCATCCACCTGGGCCTTTACGGTTAAGCGGTCGGACATAGTGAAAATCGCATCCGTGGTTGTGAAGGTCTGCCCCTGCTCGACATTTCTAAGAATGATCGTTCCGGAAATAGGCGCCATGATCGGTGTTGCAAGATAAAGCTCTTCCCAGCGTTTCACTTCCTCGGCACCTTTGGCGCGGGCGGCATCCAGCATCGCCGCACGCTCGGTGGAGCTCATCATGGCGATGACCTGCCCACGGAAAACCTTCTGACCTTCCTTCACCAGAACCTTGTCCATGCGCCCGGCTACGGGTGCTTTGATTTCCAGTCTGTTTTCCGGCTGCACAGTTCCCGTTGCCAGGATCGTGACTTCGATGCTTCCCATCGTCAGCGGAAATTTACTATAGGTGACTTCATTCTTCCGGTTTTGATCCCAGGCATAATAGCTGCCGACACCAATCACGATAACTGTCAAAATGGCCCACGTGAGTTTTTTCTTAAACAAGTTCTTCATAGCAGTGCTCCCACGCCTTGCGCTCTTTCCCATGCTGCCTCGGCAACGATACGGTCTCTTTTAGAGCTTAAATACTGTTTGGTTTTTGTGATCAGGTCCGTTTCAATATTATCCCAGTCTTCGAAGGACATCAGACCGTTATTGTATTTGGCCCGGGCAATATCAGCACGCGTTCTTGCCGCCTGCACAAACGCATCATTCACCGCCAGCTGCGATACAGATTCAACGTAAGTCGTATAGGCCTTTTTCAACGTGGATAGAAGAGTGCGATCAATTCCGGCAAGACTACTTTTTGCCGCATAAAGCTGAGAGGCCGAGCTTTTTGTCGCATAGTAATCACGACCGCCATTAAACAACGGCAAAGTGAACGTGGCCCCCAGGGCCCATCGATCCTGAGTGTTTGGATAAAAGCTTTGACCGTAATCACCGATTGAAGCCGACACATCAAGGCTTGGAAAAAATCCTGATCGCGTGTTTTTTAAAGATGCCTCGCTGACATCGACTTGTGCTTCATAAGTCTGGCGATCTGGAGTGGATGTTGCGATGGATTTGAAATCAGGCTCTTTACCTGTCGGCTCACGCAAGGGGATATCCTCGCCAATAGTGACCGTTTCCTCTGTATCAAGTCCAATAACCTTTTTAAGATCAGCCTGGCTGGTCTCTTGGGCATTATTTGCTTTCTGCCTGTCCAATTGTGCCTGCTTGAAGTTTGCCTGTGACAAAAGCAACGAGCCTTTGTTTTCGCGACCACTTTCAAAGCGCAGTTGCACAATACGCAAGTTGTCGTTACGGCGCTTCACAATGTCCTCAGAGATTTTTATGGAATCCCGTGCGTAAATTGCCGACGCATAGGCGGCCTTCAAATCATAACTCACTTGGGAGCGCGTGGTGCGCAAGGAAGCCTCTGCCACGCGCGATTGTCCGCGGGCCTGATCGACTTTTGCTGAATCTGAGAAACCGCGAAACAGATTTTGAGAGGCACTGACTGTTGATGAGTAAGCCCCACCGGAACTCGTGGAGAAGGTATCCTCTGAGGTCCCTGATTGCGCGTAGCCCAGTCCCGCTGAAAGCTGTGGATAGTATCCACTTTGATTGCTGCGAATATTGTATTCGCTGGCCTTAAATATTTCCTCTGAATACTGCAGATCGGAATTGTTCTTTTTAACCATATCCAGCGCCTGCGAAAAAGTCAGGGATTGCTGCGCCTGTGCCAACACCGTCCAGGTTGTTGCGGTTAAGAGAATTATACACTTTCTATAAAAAGGCATGGTGTCCTCTTTCTCAAAATACAATTAGCTCCGGAATCAGAGGAGAAGTCAAACTTCTCGCCCTGATTGCAGCCACATGTTAAGTGTATAAAACAATTGTTGAAGAATTAAGGAACGGCCTCGTAACGAGGTGGGAATGACTTTTTATAAGCAGTTTTATTGAATTCCTGGACCGTCTGCTTAAAGATCTCTTTGATGCGAGCCTGCTCAGACTTTGTCAAATAGACGTCCTGGCTTTGCCCCATCAAAAGCTTTACGGAGCCCTCATTAAGCGAGGTCGTGCGCATATCCACACCAAAAGTGAGACCTTCCAACTTATGGGATTTCATCGAAGCACTCAGGTTCTTTCGCAAAAGTTTTTCAATGGACTCCCCGTGAGTACTGAGAGTGTTTCTGACTTCCGAAGACTTCACACCATCGTTCACGAAGGCAAAACGCATTTTAGCCGCATATCTGCTGTCAGCCACCCGATTCAGCACTTTTAGCTTTTCCCGCTCAGACAAAGGAGCCGTCGCCACAGCGACACAGTCATCCCCGGAACAGATGGACTGCAGTTTTCCCTTTTCCACGCTCTCGGTCACAACTTTCGTGAAGAATTGCTTTTGCTTGTTGACGGCTTCGGTCACGGCCTTTTCCGCCGAACGCGCTTCATGCAAAACACCGTCAAGATCTTTGGACTTGGCCAAAGCCTCTGCCGTGCCTTTCATGTTTGAGGCCCCCAGACCCACGAAGTCCATCGTAAAACCGCCCTGGACGGCGTCGTTCAAATTTGCATTTTCCCTTTTAGCCACCATCAGCCCAGGCGAAAACTCATCACTGGTTTTCACATAACGCTGCAGTTCAGTCAGGGTTTGGTCACTCAGATTTCGCACACGGTAGCGTGTCATCAGCGCCGAATTGATTTTCTCTGAGTCCCCTTGATTCTTCCGGACAATATCAAAAACTTCCGGCTGGAACGTTTCTCCGTCCAGCATTTTAGTGTCTTTCAATTGATTGCGGAGTGAAACGCGATCCTTTTCAACTGAACTGATTTTTGCTGAAAGCTCCGACTTCAGGGATGAGTTGTTGTAAGTGGCAAGCTCCCCTGGCTCACCTTTACGAGCCCAGCGGGAGGCAATACCAGCTTCGTCTGCGGTGTCCCCCACTCCGGCACGGAAGTAGGTTTCTGGCGAATCGGTTTTGCGCAGCAATTTGTTTTCGGTGACGTATTTCACAAACTCATCATTGGAGTCCTTGAAGATCGCCTGAATTCTTTTCTCAAGATCCGCCGGCATTTTTCCTTCAAAGGCAAAACGCAAAGACTTGAAATCGGAGTATTCAGAGATTTTCAAATCCGGAAACTCTTTTTGCAGTTCCTTCATCCGATCCAGCACCAGCTCCTTGTGGTAATTCGTCAAACTGGTCACCAGATTTTTATTCTTGAGTGTGTCATTCAGATACTTCATCTGACTGTTTTCGATATTCACGAAGTAAGCTTTGGCATCTTTGCCTTTTTCAGCCAGAGCGATGAACTTTTCATTCTGCGCGACCGTGGTTGGGTTATAGTCCACATATTTGGTTATAAAACCGTTACGGGTCACAACCGCAGCTTTTTCCAACTTCTCCAGTAATAGGAAAGTCGTTGAGCCCTCAGAGTTCGCCTTCCCCAGAGCGTTCAGCACGCGAGCACCCTTAAAGGCCGCACCTGCAAGCATCAACGGATCCAAAACCTGCCCAACCGCATAACAGGCCATTTCGGCCTGAGCTTCAGGCTTATAGCAATTGAATTTGTGGTATTCCTTTTTAAGCTTTGCCTTGATCACCGCTGCCAGATCTAAAAGCTTGGCTTTTTGTTCAGCGCTGATTTCAGAATCTTTGGGATGGGCTTCCGGCGGTTTGGTATTCGGAACACTTCTGCTGATGCTTTGCAAATAGGCTTTGCGATCCTGAACTTGCACGAAAAGCGCCGTCGCGGAAATCTTCTCCAGGTCCTCATCAGCCATCGAAGCGTAACGAGGGTCTTCTTTCACCAAGTCTTTTTTACAAGCAAGAGACTGATTACATTGCGATATAAATTCGGAGCGAAGTTTTTCGTCCGCTTTAACTTTTTCCCAAGCGGCATCAATCTGATTGCCGACACCGACGACCATGTCTTTGATGGCAAGACCCATATCAATCAATGAGTTCGTATAACCCCGAAGACACGCCTTCGTCTCTTCGAAGGCGGTACCGCCTTCGGCCTGCGCACACAGATCCACTACTTCACACTTACGAATCAATCCCGCAAGTTTGCTGTCTTCTTTGACAAGCTCGTCGCACTTCAAAGCTTTGCTTTCGATCGCACACTGATTTGCAAATTGACTAAGAATACTGTTGGAAGACTGCGGGGAACAATTTTCTCGCATGCACGCAGAGAGCACACCCACAGTGGATTGGGCCCACGAATGTGATACGAACAGAAGTAGGAATATCATTATGTAAATACGCACTTGCAATCCAAATTCCTTGCGCAGTTTTTGACTACAATATTGATCGGCAATTCGCGAGCTGAAATATAGAGATTCTCATAGGAAAATTGCTGATTTACGAAACCCAGACCACCCCCTTTTTGTTCGTCTTTGTGTTAAAACACTTTAACTGCACTTCGCGCGCCTAAACTGCGAGTTCATACTCGTGTTTGGGAGGTACGACGTATGAAAATGAGACACTTTCTTCCGGCAATCTTGATGACCCTATCCTTCGGGTACACATCAACCACCCTCGCTCAAGACGACAAAGATCGCATCGCTGAACTTAAACAACAGATCTTGGATATCAGTCGGACAGCACAAGGTGAATATGATGGCGACGACAACGACCCTACGGTTCGCGCAAAATTGGATCCCCTGGTAAATGAGTTGGTGACATTAGTCCCTGCCAGAACCGAGACCGAAAAACTTTCGCAAGTGGTCGGCGCTTGGCAGCAAGTTTGGGCTGATGGTCCCGGTGGTGGACCACCCGGATCGGGAGGTGCCCTTGGTAGTGCAGTTTTCCAGGTGGTTTTTCCGGATGGCTATTACTGGAATGTTGCGAAAAATAGAATCGCTGGCGCGGAAAGCATGGGATTTTTGCGCGGAAAATTTGAAATCGATGTCGGCAAATTGAATATCGAATTTACAAAATCCGTCGGCGCTCCAGGATGGGTGGCAACCGGAACAGAGTCCTATATGCTTGCGATGCGTGCCGAAGTCGGAGAATACGATGCTGTCCCAACACCAGGTCCCATTGGTAAAAAAGGGTTCCTTGCAAACACCTATGTCGATGAAGACATTCGCATCTGCACCGGCGGAGGCGATGACTTTGGCCCTGGCACTTATCTGTATGTTTTAGAGAGAAAATCTCAATTTTAAATTCACAATAAACTTTCCTGTGGGACGAGATTCAGATAACGTCAGGTTCGATGATGGATCTTGCCCCCCACACCTATTTCATTTTGTTTGCAGTCGGAGTTATCGCTGGCACGGTTGATTCGATTGCCGGTGGTGGCGGTTTGATTACGGTGCCGGCTTTACTTAGTGCAGGCCTCCCCCCGGCGATGGCTTTGGGCACCAATAAACTGCAAAGCACCTTTGGCAGTTTTTCTGCGGCATTCTATCACTTCCGACGAAAAACATTTGATATCAGAAAAATGAAAGCGCTGATTCTATTTACATTCCTGGGTAGCGCCCTGGGAACTTTTTTGATTCAGAACATTGATGGATCCTTTTTAGGAAAAGCCATTCCGTTCATGTTGATGGGCTTTGCGGTTTACTTTAGTCTTTCACCGCGCCTGGGTGATGTCGATCAACATCAACGACTCCCCTACGCTGTTTTTTCAATCGCCATGGGAACATTGATTGGATTCTATGACGGATTTTTTGGCCCGGGCACGGGATCATTCTGGGCCTTGGCATTTGTAAGCCTTTTAGGTTTTAATTTGTCCAAAGCCACCGCCCACAGCAAAGTTTTGAATTTTGTCTCTAACATCACGGCGTTGTTTGTTTTTTTAGTCGGCGGGAAAATTGTCTGGTCGGTGGGATTAACGATGGGATTGGGACAATTTATCGGAGCCAGAATTGGCTCTCATCTGGTCATAAAAAAAGGGACTCGTTTAATCAAGCCCCTGTTAATTGCAGTTTCGGTCATCATGTCGATCAAACTACTCCTTTAAGAGTTGATCCAGTTTTCCCTCTTCATCCAGAGCTTTTAGATCCGTATAACCGCCGATCAACTTTCCGTTGATCAGGATGATTGGCACTGTTCTCCAGCCCGTTTCATTCTTGATACGATCAATTTCCTCAGGTTTGTCGGTCAAATCAATGACCTCGTACTTCATACCTTTGTTGTTCATGAAAGTGATTGCACGATCACAGTACGGACACGGATTTTTCTTGTACATTATAACTTTAGCCATGCAGCACCTCTGTCTAATTATTTTGACATAAAAACGAATACGGGTAAAGGTCTTGAGTAAGATGAAGTGCCTACTTTGCGATAACCCCAATTCAGCCCGCTTCAAGGTCGTGAAAAAACCTGAGCGAAGTTATTATCACTGCGAAAGCTGTGATTTGATCTTTATGGCACCTGAAGAGCGCATGACGGCAGTTGAAGAAAAAGCGCGCTACGATTTTCACCAAAACGAGGATCAGGCAGGTTATCGCGCATTTTTGACGCCACTAATGAAGGACGTCGAAGAGTTCGCCAGCAAATTCGGAAAAGCCAACAAAGAGATTCACCTTTTGGATTATGGTTGTGGCCCCACGGCATTTCTGGGCGCCTGCTTTGTGGCGAAGGATTTCCAGGTCACAAATTATGACCTGTATTATCAACCCGATCAGGATGCTTTAAGAAAATCCTATTTCGTAGTGACCAGCACCGAAGTTTGGGAACATCTACACACTCCCAAAATAGATATCGAACAACAACTGCGCATGCTAAAACCCGGCGGAATTTTGGCAGTGATGACCTCTGCCCACAAAGGCGAAGCGCATTTCCATGATTGGCATTATCGCCGCGACCTGACTCATGTCTCTTTCTTTTCTGAAAAGACTATGGCCTTTGTTGCGCAGAAATATAATCTGAATATTTTAAAAGCAAAAAGCCCGTACTGGGTCTTTAAAAAATAGATACCTACTGACGAAGCTCTGTGCGCAGGGACATTTCGTGGGGAACCGCAAAGAATTTTGCAACACCTTCAAGCATCTCGTCCACATTGCGGGCTTTGGCGCACACACCGGTTAAGGCGTTACCAAATGCCAACCACACGCTGGTGGTGCGCACATAGAAACGCACTTTTCTCATGGCCAGGTCCTCGCCAAAATAGTGACGGCTGCGTTCGATAAGTTTCAAAAGCACACGACCGTATTCAGCACCTTCCTCTTCGGAAGTACGTGGCGCCTTGAGCCCCTCTTTGCCGGATGGTGGAGCAAAGCCCAACTCCTCGCCCAGCTGCCAAAGCATCCACGGACGAGCCGCAAGACCACGTCCCGCCATCGCCATGTCACAACCTGTTTCTTTCAACATCAAGACGGCATCTTCCACCGTTTGCACATCGCCATTCCCAATCACAGGAAAATCCACGGCCGCATGAAGAAGTTTGATTTGCTCCCAGTCAGCCCAACCGCGACGCTTTTGCGCAGCCGTTCTTGGATGCAAGCAAACCCAGGCAGCCCCTGAGTTGCGCAATCCACCGACAAAGGCTAAAAGCTCATCCAATTCTTTGGTGGAACCTACCGCACGCAACTTAACACTGACCGGAACCGTGGAGTTTTTGACGGTCATGCGCACCACTTCGGCGGCATAACCCGGATCCCCCATCAATGCGACACCATAGTTGTGCTTAAGGGCTTTCTGTACGGGGCAGCCCATGTTGATATCAATCGCCTCGGCTCCCCATTCAACAAGTCGCTTTACGCTTTCTGCGATAGCGTCCTCTTCATTGCCAAGAATCTGTGGCACCAGGCCCGGCTCATGGGCCGCGCGCATGGTTTCGGGTGTGGTTTCCAGATTTTCACCAGGAATACGGCGCGAGTTCAACATCTCAGTCGGCCAGATTGTATAGGCATTCTCGGGCAAATATTCGCGCATCACTTCGCGCAACGCCACATGAGTCAGCCCCACCATCGGCGCCAGACACAGAGGAAAGTTAACTTTGCCATTAAGAATTGGTCTATGCAGACCCAACTTTACAGAACTCATGAACCGCCACAAACAAAAAGACTCCCAACCGGGAGTCTTTAATTAATACTCAAATTTTAAAACCACGTCGCTTACGCAAGCTTAGCGTTGGGTTCAAGAGCGTATTTTTTAACAAGCTCATAACCACCAAACATCACTGTGCAAAAGAATAAGTCGCCAGCAACTTGATAGCCAAAGAATGGAATCGCAGCCACGTAGCATTGAACCAAACCACCGAATGTCATTGCATACATACCGTCCATGTTCCACACACCGAAGTTTGAAATCAGAAAGAACACAGAACTTGCCGCCAATGAAAGACCACCGATGCGCGCCACTGATTTTTTCTCAGTCAGGAACCAGCCCATCATCACGATCAATGCAAAACCCGCGTAGACAAAGAATGTTGTGGAGTGAAAACCACCCAACACCAAATCACTTAGTGCCAAAGCCACCATCGGCACCAGCATAGACAACTTTTTATCGTTGAAATAAGCGCCACCAAAAAGTGCCATGGCACCGATAGCTGTGAAATTCCAAGGATGCGGAATAATACGAGAAAATGCCGCGCCCAAAACCATCATAATTAGTACGATCATGCGTGTAGTCATGCCCGGGAACCTATCACTTGTTCATGCGGTTGTCTACTAGCTCCTGAACCACACCCGGCTCAGAAAGCGTTGTAATGTCGCCTAGTTGATCTGGTTGATTTTCGGCAATTTTTCGCAAAATCCGACGCATAATTTTTCCAGAGCGGGTCTTCGGCAAGCGAGGCGCCCACTGAATCAAATCCGGGGTGGCAATCGGTCCGATCTCTTTACGAACTGTCTGGATCAGCTCTTTGCGAAGCTCATCCGTCGCCGCGATTCCGGTTTTGAGGGTCACATAGGCGTAAATCCCCTGACCTTTGATGTCGTGCGGGTAACCTACGACTGCAGCTTCTGCCACATTGTGATTTGCCACCAAGGCAGACTCAATTTCAGCCGTCCCCAAGCGATGACCCGATACATTGATCACGTCATCCACGCGGCCCGTGATCCAATAATAGCCATCCTCATCGCGGCGACATCCGTCACCAGTGAAATAGTATCCAGGATATGTGGAGAAATAAGTTTCTTCGAAGCGCTTGTGATCACCAAAGACCGTGCGCATTTGTCCCGGCCAGGAATCGGCGATCGCCAAAACGCCCTCACCGGCACCGTCAATCTTTTTACCTTCTGGTGTCAGCAGATGAGGCTGCACACCAAAGAAAGGCAACGTCGCAGAACCCGGTTTCAATGGAGTGGCTCCCGGCATCGGGGTGATCATGAAGCCACCCGTTTCGGTCTGCCACCACGTATCCATGATCGGACAACGACTGTCGCCAACCACTTCGTAGTACCAGATCCAAGCTTCCGGATTGATCGGCTCCCCCACCGTTCCCAAAATTCTTAACGAAGAACGATCACAGTCCTTCACCCATTTTTCCCCTTCACGCATCAACGAGCGCAAAGCCGTCGGCGACGTGTAGAACAAATTCACTTTGTGCTTTTCAACGATCTGCCAAAAACGTGACGGTGTCGGGTAATTCGGAATGCCTTCAAAAAACAAAGTCGTCGCACAATTTGCCAGGGGTCCATAGACGATGTAACTGTGCCCCGTCACCCAACCGACATCGGCAGAGCACCAGTAAATATCTTTTTCCTGATAATCAAAGACGTATTGATGAGTGACACTTACCCACAATAGATATCCGCCTGTGGTGTGCAGAACTCCTTTAGGCTTTCCAGTGGAGCCGGAAGTGTAAAGAATGAACAATGGATCTTCGGCATCCATGGGCTCGGCTTCACATTGATCGCTCACACCCTGAACCATATCGTGGTACCAGACGTCCAAGCCCTCTTTCATCTGCACAACTGTTTTCGAGTATTTTACGACCAGAACTTTTTCAACAATTCCTGCCTTGCTAACAGCCTTGTCGACATTGTCTTTCAATGGAATTGTTTTGCCACCCCGGAAACCGGAATCCGCAGTAATAATGAACTTTGATTTTCCATCCAGCACGCGGTCGCTGATGGAATCCGGCGCAAAGCCCCCAAAGATCACCGAGTGAACGGCACCAATGCGTGCACAGGCCAGCATTGCATACACGGACTCTAATATCATCGGCATATAGATGGTCACGACATCGCCTTTTTTCACACCCATTTTTTTAAGAACGTTGGAAAAGCGGCAGACTTCCTGATGAAGCTCTTTGTATGTGATTTTTTTTGAAGCTGTGTTGATATCATCAGCTTCCCAGATCAATGCAACCTTTTCTGCCTTGGTCGCCAAATGACGGTCAATGCAGTTATAGGCCACATTCAGTTTTCCACCTTCAAACCATTTGATACTGACTGGTTTTTTGAAAGAGGTGTTTTTAACTTTGTCCCATTTTTTAAACCAATGCAGGCGCTCGGCCTCTTGCGCCCAGAATCCCTCGGGATCCTGAACAGACTGGGAGTACATGTCTTTGTATTTTTGCGGAGTGATCAGCGCGTTTTTTTCGAGGGAAGGATTGATAGGATAAACTTCATTATGCATAGAACAGCTCCTTCAGAATGAGCTTTTATCCTATTCTCATTTGATTATCGGTCAATTCTTTTTGCGCAGCTCGCTCCATCTTTCGTACATGCGATAAATCAACATTCCTGACATCATACTGAAGACAAAAACAATTGCGGTGACTGAACCAGTTCCCAATGAAACCAAGCCCGGTCCGGGGCAGTAACCACCCAGTCCCCAACCAAATCCGAAGATCACACTGCCCACGACAAGTGATTTGGTGATTTCTGTTCTCTTGGGAATATAGAACTGAGTATCAAGAACCGGTGTCTTACGACCACGAACCAAACGGAAGGTGATCATGTACACAGGAACCGCACCGATCATTACAAACAACAAACTTGGATCCCAACCAGCTCCGAAAGTTAAGAAATCCACAATCTTCTTGGGCTGAGTCATGCCTGAAATAGACAAGCCCACCGCAAATAGAATTCCCACCAACAATGCCGACCAGTTGCGAATATCTGCCAGTCTTTTCATTTTACAACCCCACAACATGGCGCAGGAAATTCGCCATGACCATACCTGAAATCATAAAACAAATCGTGGCCACGATGGAGCGCATCGACAGTCTGGCCACGCCACATATACCGTGCCCACTGGTGCAGCCACTTCCCATCAAGGTGCCAAAGCCCACCAACAACCCGGCAATCATGATCATCACCGAAGAGCGATTCACGTCGACTGAAAAATATTCCGGATGAAACTGATTCATCACCATGCCGGCAAAGAACATTCCAAAAACAAAGAACCACTTCCATTCGGATTCGTAAGGGGATCTTTCCAGCAAGCCATTCAAAATACTGCTGACACCCGCCACGCGGCCGTTCAGAACCAACAACAACGAGGTCGCAATTCCGATAATCACGCCTCCAACCAATGCCATCACAATACTTTCCTGCATGTGTTTCTCCTAGTCGATTACTGGAATCTTTAAAAATCTTTTGCCTTGCGAATCAGCCTCAGGCAAACGACCCGCGCGTATATTGATCTGCAAACTCGGCAGCAACAATTTCGGTGTCGCCAGAGTTGCATCACGCTTGGTGCGAAACTCGATATATTGCTCTTCCGTGGTTTTGTCATTGAGTTGAATATTTGATTTCTTTTCATCACCCACAGATGTTTGACACATAAACTCACGCCCGCCCGGCTGATAATCGTGGCAAACAAAGATGCGAGTGGTCTCTGGCAAAGCATAAATTTTCGTAGTGATTGAGTTATACAGATCCTTGGCAGATCCACCTGGAAAATCACAGCGGCCTGTTCCTGAATCCGGCATAAATAGTGCGTCGCCTGTAAACAGGGCATCTTCAAACAGGTAAGACGAACACGCGGGTGTGTGCCCCGGGGTAAAGAACACCTTAAACTGCAAAGTTCCGGCCTGCACGACTTCACGTTCTTTTAACAGGCGATCAAAAACTTTTCCCTGGATGTCGGTTTTTGCATCCAGATCATACATATCACGCCAAATCTTTTGAACCGTCGTGATGCGCTCGCCAATACACAATGGAGCCTCAGGAAAACGCTCTTTAAAAAACTGCGCCCCCGTCACGTGATCGGCATGAACGTGGGTTTCCAGGATCATGCGCGGGATAAGATTTTGCGCCTTGATATAGGCCAATACCGCTTCTGATGACTTATTGGACAACTTTGAAGCTGCCGGATCGTAGTCCCAGACGGGATCAATCACCACGGCGTCCAGGCTTTTGAGGTCGTGCACGACATAGGTAATCGTCGACGTCGCCGGATCAAAGAAATGCTTCACCTCTATAGCCATCAATTCCTCACTGTAAAATATGCTCAAATTCTAAGGGTACGGACTTACTTTTGGTAGCAAATGCGCGTCAGAGCAGAAGTTAACATAACCCGACACAATTCAGATTGGCCTCACCACAGAGTATGATAGAATGCTCCCATGAATAATTTTGCAGACTTTGGCTTGATCCCCTCTTTAACCAGAACCCTTACCGCTAAACGCATTACCAAACCCACAGAAATCCAGCGCAACACTATTCCGCTATTGATGGGCGGCCAATCGGTGGTGGGAATTTCTGAAACTGGGAGCGGTAAAACATTGGCCTATGCATTGCCAATGCTGCACCTTCTTAAAAAACTTGAAGAGGAAGGCCACCCGGTGACGGCAGAGTCCTCCCCACGCGCGGTGGTTTTAGTTCCTACCCGTGAACTGGGAGAACAAGTTTCAAAAGTCTTTAAAACTTTGACCCATGACACTCGCCTGCGTGTCCGTCCCGCTCTGGGTGGAATGGCGATGGAACAGGCCAAAAGAAATGTTTCCGGTGTATTTGAAATCCTGCTGGCAACACCGGGGCGCCTTTCACAGCTGATGGATCTGGATCAGATCAATTTGACTGACGTTTGTATGTTGGTTTTTGACGAAGCTGACCAGATGATGGATCAGGGCTTCCTGGATATGTCGAACAAAGCCTACTATGCGTGTCCTCAGGATGTACAAACGGCTATGTTTTCTGCAACCATGTCCCCGACTGTTCAGGATTTGATGGAGGAGATTTTCTCCAGCGCTGAAGTTGTTAAAAGCTCTGACAGTGGCAAGGTCGTTAAAACTTTGACGACTAAAAACCTGATTGTGAAAGACGGCAATCGCTGGGAACAATTGGATCGCTTGTTAAAACAAAAAGTCGAAGGTGGCACAATCCTATTCGCCAATACTCGCGAACAATGCGACAAGCTGGCGCAGGAAATGGAAGCCAAGGGACATGCCGTGGCTTTGTATCGTGGCGAAATGGAAAAGAATGATCGCCGTTCGAACCTGAAGAAGTTCACCAAGGGCGAAATCAAGTTCCTGGTGGCTACTGATTTGGCGGGCCGTGGTTTGGATATCGAAAACGTCGATCGCGTGATCAACTACCATTTGCCAAAACAAATGGAAAACTACCTACACCGCGCAGGTCGAACAGCCCGTGCTGGTCGTGAAGGTACTGTGGTTAATTTGGTCACGGAACGTGATGAGCCGTTGATCAGTAAATTGGAAGGTCGTAAGTCTGATAAATACGATCGCTCCAAATACAACTCTCACCCACGTGCTCAAGGAAAACCCGGGTCTGCCCCTGTCAAAAAAGCCAGCCACAAACCTGGCGATAAAAAGCCGGCACAGGGAAAACCTGCAACTGGCGGAAAACCATTTGCGGAAAAATCGACTCAGGGAAAAACCACGACAGGAAAAGCCCCATCCGGCAAGACGCCGTATTCAAAGTCAGCAACCGGTAAGCCAAGTTCTGGCAAAACAAACGCTGGCAAGCCGGGCCCAGGTAAACCAAGTCCGGGCAAACCCGTAAATGGAAAACCCGCAGCTCGCAAGTCCCCATTTAAAAAACGCTAATCAAAAGGTACGGACTTACTTCGCAAAGTAAGTCCGTACCTTTTTCGCTACAAAAAAAAGCCCCTGGGTTGTCCCCAGGGGCTTTTTGGTTTTTTACAAGTAGTTCGACAAAAACTTAGTTTACGTCTTTGTAGTCAGCGTCGATCACGTCGTCGCCGTCAGCTTTTTTCTCGCCGCCAGCGTCAGCACCTGGAGCGCCACCTTGAGCAGCATCACCTTGAGCACCTTGCTTTTTGTAAAGCTCAGAAGTCATTGTGTGAGTCAAAGCTTGAAGCTTGTCGAAAGCTGCTTTCAATTCATCAGCAGATGCGCCTTTGTTCTCAAGAACTTTTTTAGCATCAGCAATGGCATCGTTCGCAGTTTTAACTTCCGCCTCAGGCAATTGAGAACCAGAATCCTTGATCAATTTCTCAGTTTGGTAAACCAAGTTGTCCAGGTTATTTCTGTGAGTCACTGCCTCAGCTTTTTTCTTATCTTCTTCTGCGTGACCTTCAGCATCTGCAACGGCTTGTTTAATTTCCGCTTCAGACATACCACTTTGTGCAGTGATTTTGATCTGCTGAACTTTACCAGAAGACATATCCTTCGCAGATACGTGCAAGATACCGTTCGCGTCCATGTCGAATGTTACTTCAACTTGAGGAACGCCACGTGGAGCTGGTGGAATACCCACTAGTTCGAAACGACCTAGTGTTTTATTGTCGCCAGCCATCTTACGCTCACCTTGAAGAACGTGGATGTCTACGGCTGGTTGATTATCAGCTGCCGTCGAGAACACTTGAGATTTCTTAGTAGGAATCGCCGTGTTGCGCTCGATCAGCGGAGTCATCACGCCACCCAAAGTTTCGATACCAAGAGACAATGGAGTTACGTCTAGCAACAACACGTCTTTCACGTCACCCGCAAGAACCCCACCCTGAACTGCTGCACCGATAGCAACAACTTCGTCCGGGTTCACTGTGCGGTTTGGCTCTTTGCCGAAGAAGTCTTTAACTGCTTTTTGGATTGAAGGGATACGTGTAGAACCACCCACCAATACAACTTCGTCAATTTCAGAAGCTTTCAAGCCTGCATCAGCCAAAGCTTTGCGGCAAGGCTCCATAGAGCGTTTAACCAAATCTTCAGTCATTTGATCGAATTTTGCGCGAGTCAATTTCGTTTGCAAATGCTTAGGACCTGTTTGGTCTGCAGTAATAAATGGCAAATTGATTTCAGTCTCTTGAGCAGATGAAAGTTCAATTTTTGCTTTCTCAGCCGCTTCTTTCAAACGTTGAAGAGCCATTTTATCGTTTTTCAAATCGATACCCTGGTCTTTTTTGAACTCAGTGATCAACCATTCCAGGATAACTGTATCGAAGTTGTCACCACCCAAGTGCGTGTCACCGTTCGTAGAACGAACTTCAACAACACCGTCACCAACTTCCAGGATGGAGATATCGAATGTACCACCACCGAAGTCGAAGATAGCGATCTTCTCTTCTTTTTTCTTATCCATACCGTACGCCAATGCCGCCGCTGTTGGCTCATTGATGATACGTTTGATTTCAAGACCTGCGATACGACCAGCATCTTTTGTAGCCTGGCGTTGAGCATCGTTGAAGTAAGCTGGAACAGTCACAACTGCTTCAGTTACCGGCTCGCCCAAATAGTCTTCAGCAACTTTTTTAAGTTTGCCAAGAACCGCAGCACCGATCTCTTCTGGAGATACGTTTTTGCCTTGAACTTTGAATGCACAGTCATTGCCTTTAGCAACAACAGTGTACGGAACCAATTTGATTTCTTCTGAAATCTCTTCGAAACGACGACCGATGAAACGTTTCGCAGAGTAAATTGTGTTCTCTGGATTCGTCACAGCCTGACGTTTAGCGATTTGGCCTACAAGACGGTCACCGTCTTTAGTGTAAGCAACAACCGATGGAGTTGTGCGAGCGCCTTCTTCGTTCACAAGAACTTTGGCTTCTCCGCCTTCCATAATAGCGACGCATGAGTTTGTCGTCCCTAAGTCGATACCAATAATTTTACCCATGTTTGATTTCTCCTTAAATGCCCACCTGGATTTCGTAATCATCCCAGTGCCAGCCAATACCGTGGTAATTTATTAATTAAAGCTTGAATAACACAGGATAAATGTGGGTTCGGACGGCATTCCGTCAAGGTGATGAATAAGAATTTTTAGGGCTCTAAAATGGCTTATATTTGCCCAGTATTATCAAATAGTTAACTAAGCCATTTTTAATGCTGTTAGACACTCCACGCATAACTGGACCGGCAACTGGTTTTGATGTTGCGCATTAGAAATTGAAAACATCGGGCTGCTCCTGCTTTTCATCATTCCAAATAGCATCCTTAAATGACGGATTTTTAACTTAAAAACAAAGTTTCTTACGGACTTTTAACTCGTGTTGGAGAGCATTTATGCAATGATGTTGCTTCGCTCTTCCCTTAAAAAACATTGAGTTCATTAAGAACAAGAGTCCCTCTAAGCCCTGGCGAAACCCTTCATTCTCCAGGGCTATTTTTTTACCCAAAACACGACACTACTCTAAAATTGGAAACTTCCCGTGAACCTGATCTTTAGGCAGAGTATTGAAGTGCCACCACTCATGCTCCAAAACTTTGAAGCCTTCGTTCTCCATCAGGTTCCTTAGAATCATGCGATTGCTAAATTGCAAATTGCTCAATTCCCCCGACTTCAAAAACTTCTGTTCAAGCTTTGGCTGAGCCAGATCCCGGAAGTCATCAAAGCCTGTTCCCATGTCCAGATAGTCCCCGTCTCGCTCTCGCAAGCTTAGATCCATCGCCATGCCGAAGTTATGCAAAGATCCCGGATAAGGTGCTGCCACATAGTTCTGAAATGGAGTGCCTTCCAGGTATTGATAAAACTTTGCCTGAATGCTGCGCGGACGAAGCGCATCCCAGATCACAAACTTCAAGGTCGGATGTTTTTTCTTTAAGTTTTCACAGGCGCGCATGAACATCTCGTAGGTGATTGGCGCCACAAAGCAACGGCCAAAGCCCTCGTAAATATCCTGGCTCATAAAATTGTTCACGCTGGCATAGCGCATGTCCAAAGAGACTTGATCGGACTCTTTGATTTCACGGAAGTTCTGTTCAATCCACTGCAATTCACTGGCGAAAGATGTCATGGATTCACTTTACAACGATTCACAATTCGATCAATGATTAAATCTCCCGTGGAGGTTACCCATGATTCCAAAGTTCGAAGTGTGGATTATAGTTCAAAAACCCGTCTCTGAAGTTTTTGCCGCAGTCTATGACAACAAGAAAATCAGTTCTTACTTTGTAACGGGGCATGCCTCAGCACCGTTGAAACAAGGTGAAACGGTCGAATGGGAGTTCGCCGACTTCCCCGGTCCCTTTAATGTTAAATCCAAACAAGTCGTTCAGGACAAATTAATTATATTCGAATGGGAAAACACCACCGGTGGTTGGAATAATGTCGAGTTTCACTTTGAAGCTTTGAACTCGGCTGAAACCAAAGTAAAAGTGTATGAAACTGGATGGCCTGACACCGAAGAAGGCATCAAATCCTCCTACGGCAACTGCATGGGTTGGTCGCAGATGATCTGCGCCATGAAAGCTTTTTTGGAATACGGAATCAATCTGCGCAAAGGTGCTTACAAAGCATCAACTGGAGACTGAACTTTACGTTTTTCCCAGTAACGATACAGATTCACGATCTCATTGCTGGTCAAAATCGGCATGGCATCTTTTAGCATGTCGTCGGACCAGTCCCACCACTTCATTTCAGCCAGCATCGAAATTTCCGGATCGGAAAATCTTTTTCTGACAACTTCCCCTGGGCTTCCGGCGACGATGGAGTATGGCTCCACATTTTTTGCAACCAGAGTTCGGGCACCGATGATACAACCATCACCAATGCGCACTCCCGGCATAATCATCGCTTCAGCGCCAATCCACACATCATTGCCAATCACGGTGTCGCCGGCAGCACGATAGCCATTTTGAGCCTGGGCATAGACAGGATTATTTGTTATGAACGCGAACGGATATGTCGAGATCCACTCTTTCCTGTGGCCCTGATTGCCCGCCATCATAAAGATGGCTCCGGAACCGATGGAGCAATATTTCCCAACATAGAGTTTATCCACATCGCTGCGATCACGAGGCAAATACCAGGCACACTCGTCAAAGGAGTGTCCGTGATAATAGCCCGAGTAGTAACTGTGCTCACCCACAATTATATTGGGATGAGTTGTTTGATCTTTGAGGGATTTGCCGGCAAAAGGTGAAGCAAAGTAGTTGTTAGTCATGCCTTCAAGTATTAAAGGGGACCTATGCTTTCTGAAGTTTTTTTGCGAAGTTTGTCAAAATATAGACGACTGAACAAGACGCAAAGGCCGCAGCGCCAAGGCCTCCACCAACTCCCCTTGCGAGCGGAATCAGGAACGTAAAGATCACACCATACACTAAGCTGGCAACCAACACTCTTTTCCAACCCAATCGGGATTTATCCGTCATCCCCACGAAGGTGGCACCAAAGAAGGCTCCTTGAAGGGCGCCATCCCAGTTTACCCCCGACAGTCTTAGGAAAATCACAAAGAGCAATGCAGGAAATGCCGAGGCTCTGACAGTTGGCCAATGTTTATGGTGAATCAAAAAATATGTCGCTTGTGCCCCAAGGATCGACACCAGCAAAACTCCCGCCAGTGTCATACCATCACCTTCAATGCCAGCCCCAGAAGTGACGAGATAAAAGCGATCGTCCCCAAACGCCCGCCCATCCCTTTAAAGTACTGACTCATCACAAAGTAGATCAAACTCCCGATGGCCGAAACCAACAGAATTTCCCAAAACCCTTGCTCGGTGATTTTGGATCCCATGGCAACAAAGGCTCCCATGTAGATATTGGCGTGGACGTGATTGCGATCAATGCGATGGGATTCGGGGATAAATGTCCCCAACAAACCGGTCAATGCCGCGGACTCAACAGTCGACATCCCCCACTTTGCCTGAAAGTAAAAGCAGGTCATACAACCCAACAGAAAAGTTAGAAACTTTAAAAGCCAAAGCTGAAAGTAATGAAGTTGTTTTGACATGGAATCAGCCTGCTAATGAGTTTCTTTATTCGTTATATTTCTTGTTGGATCCCCTGGCGGTACTTACGGGATACTTTTCAGCGTTTTGTTGAAGCTTATAATGGAGTGCTGTCGGCAAATCAATTTTATTCATTTGCGCGAATCGCAGGACAAAAAAGAATACATCGGCCAACTCATTCGAGACCTTCTCGCGAAAAAGAGGTGTGTTCAATTTTTCCTGAATTTCCGCATCCGATTTAAACCGAAACAGATCCAAAAGTTCATTGGCTTCCGTCGACATGCCGATGGCCAGATCTTTGGGTGGATGGAATTGATCCCATTCCCGTTCCGAGCAGAATTGTTGCACCATTTGAATCATTTCCGAAATCGAGTCAGATTTATTCATATTACTTCTTCTTGCTCTGGGAATTCCATTTTGGTTTGGCTTTTAGAACCTTCTTGAAGACGGGGCAGTTTTTATCATGAGCCCCCGGCAAATAGCCGGTACTCAATAAAAACTCATTCACGATCTCGCCACCCGTGAACTTAAATGTCTTTTTAAATAACTTCACCCACTCCTCCTTACTTAAAGGATGGTGATGCGCGAGCCACTTTTCAAAGGATCCAAATTCTTTTTGCAGCAGTAAAATAGCCTTGGCATTTTCGATGGCCGCATTGATTTTAAGTCGATTGCGAATCACGCCGGGATCTGCCATCAAACGTTTGCGATCGGCCGCCTTATAGGCCGCTACCTTTTTGACATTGAAGTTATGATAAGCCTTCCGAAATGAATCCTGCTTTTTTAGAATGGTTTCCCAACTAAGTCCCGCTTGATTGATTTCCAGAATCAAACGACAAAATAACTCATTGTCATCGTGAATGGGAAACCCATAAGCCATATCATGATAAGGCTTATGAATGGCTTTTTTCTCGTCTGACATGTGAGTGATCGCTCGGCAGTATGTCATCTCGACCTCGATGCGATCATCCTATCAACTTCGCGAAATAATTCCAATTTTAAAAATTGCCACGCATTGAAGAGCCAGTTTTAAGGATTCACGTATTCGGCTACGCCTTTTAGGCCGTTTTGTGAATATATGAACAACAATGAGTTGCGCTGGCTATCGTAAGCAATACTACTTGCACAAGTGATGGTCGAATTCGGCAGAGTCAACGGAGTTTCAGCGCCGGCATTATTCAAATCGTATTTATACAGCTTTCCATCCGTCCCGCAGGTATAGATATAGTTTTTGGAAAGATCCGCGGTGCGATTTAGAGCAAAGCGCGAGAAGTTGCGTGGAGTCGTAAAGAAAGTCCCCATGGTTCCACTGCCATTCGCATTGAACTGAGCGATGCGCTTTAAATTGTACTCTGGAAGCAACCACATATTTGTGACGTAATCAAAGGCCCCCTGATAACCAGAGTCCTTAGTTAAACCGGTAACCAAACAAGCACTCAATGCCGTTCCATCAGCACAGATCGTGCTTGGAGTGGTAACGCCTCCTCCATAGTAGACAACCTTCGTCAAAGTATTGGCGATGGAATCCCACAAATTGTAGCGTGAATCCACCGCACCGTAAGTTGAACTATAGCCAAAGGTGTTCGTCAAAATTGCGTTGCTACTCATGGCAACAATAGACGGACCGTAATCATATCCAGTCCAAACATCCGACCACAATCCAGTGGAGCGCGTGATTTTCGAGAAGTAGCTGCCTCCACGAGGCATGTAGATATCACCATTGGCCGCGACCTGCATACGTGAAGGATAGTTATCAGATGAAGTTCCTATCGGACCTTCAACCGCAAGAGTCCCCGCACTTGGCGTGCCTGCCCATTGAACACCAGCGACGGTATAAATCGTATTTCCTGGCATGAACTCACGCACGCGAATATCCGTTAAATCGAAGACTGTAATATAGCTTTGCCCTGACGAGTTCCAAGATTTCACATCCGTCAAATTGGCAAAGCGAACAGCAAGCGCCTGACGTCCATCATCTGACCCCAGTCGATCTCCCACCAACGTTTTAATCTTTCCATCAGCCGCAATCGTGCGAACTGCCTTGGCTTTGGAGTCGATATAGAAAATCTGTCCCTGGCTGTTGAAAGCCAGCGCCTGAGCAGAAATAGCACAGTTGCTTTGCAGAGTATCTTCAGCACAGGTCCCGGATTTGTTTGTGCCATAAAGCTGAACCCACTTCAGGGTTGCAGGATTGAATTTAAAAATCGACTGAACAGAGCCATTTCCATTATAGGCTGCATAAGCATTACCACTGCGATCATGGTAAAAGTTTGCAAAGTCACGGAAACCACCGCTGGCCTTGATGTAACCCGGAGCCGGCAGAAAGCTAACACCGGTCACTGGATCCACCTGAGCAGACACGCGCCCCTCGCTTGTCGTCGTCGAGAATGGGCAATTTGCATTACCACCGATTTGCATCCACCAAATCAGATTATTGATATTGCCCGAATCATCGAAGGTCATATAGTACGAGGCCGTCGTACACTTTGTATTATCCTGGCTGCTGGAAAAGGTATTTCCCGTACCCGTGAAAGTGATCGTACTGATGATATCCGTAGCTGCCGTATATTTTCTTAACCTATGCCCGCTGGCATCACGGAAGTACACATCCCCATTTGACGCCACTGTCAGTTTCGAAATATCTGCCGTTGCCAGATAGTTCAAAGCTCCTGAAACGTAGTCACCGGAAGTTGTTCCACCACCAATAAATCTGGTGACGGTCATGGGGCTGACGCGGGTATTGATCTTACGAATAGATCTGTAGTCCGCCACCAGGATGTCATTGTTATTATCAACCCAAATACCATTCACTGATTTAAATTTCGCACTGGTGAGTGGCCCACCATCACCCGACGCTGTAGCAGCGTAGGTCGCAAGCACTTCATACACACCCGTTGTCGGATTCACCCAAGCCAGTCCACGGGTGTCGACCACGAAAATACGTCCATCATCCAGAATCGCCAAGGAGTTGTTTCCGGAAGGCAACATCACCGCTGATTTTGCGCTAGAGCCCAATCCCAGATCCGTATTCCCGGCAAGGAAGTTCACTGATCCTGAATTCAAAGGATTGCTGACTATATTCGTCGAGAAGCCCAAGGCATCTGTTACTTTCAGTTTTATACGGAAGTATGTTCCCACCGGAGCCGAAAGCACTGCACATCCCGTAAACCCTGCAGTCACGGAACAACCGCCGTTTGCCGTATTGCCCAATCCCGAAGCCAAAGTCCCGGCATCGGTGGAATCATCGGTCGTGTATAGAATTTGAATCGGAGAAGCCGACAATCCCGTCACGCTGGAAATATTCCATTTCACGTAGACTGAATTCCCAGCACCAGCAACCAAATCTGCTCCCGCTGGTGGAGTTCCCGGAGAGTCAGTGGCCGTCAGTTGAATGGCACTAATCACTGGAGGCAGTGGTGAATTGTACACGATAGAACCTGAGTCAACGCCACTGCTTGCGGCATTCGTTGAAATGTTTCCAACTGCATCCATCAACCAAATGTAAATCGGATAAGTTCCTGAAGACAAACCCACGTTGTAGTAGATGCTGGATGTACTTATAGTTTTTGCTGCCGTCAGGCCATAAGAACTGACTGAAACCCAGCATTCGTCGGAGGACGTTGGAATACTGCTGGTGGTTTGCATACAAATCTTGGAAATATTCGTAAGCGCATCCGAGGCGGAAACCGCAACCTTTACGTTGTTGTTTGTCGTGGACGCTACGCCATTATTCAAAGTGAACGACGACAGAGTCGGCGCACCGCTGTCAATCGTGAAGGAATTTGATGTGCTGGTCGTCGCATTCCCCGCCTGATCAGTCAAAGTCACACGAACACGCGCTGATGAAGTATTCCATACCGGAGCCGCGACAGTATTTAGATTGTAAGACTTGGCAGAGTTCAAGCCTGCCGTCGCCGACAGATTGCCAAAGGATGTCCATGAAGAGCCATCATAAATTTCCACGGTGAATGAAGAACTGGATGGCACGTTTGCCTCTGTCACAGTCCAGTTTATGCTGAGGGTGCCGCCACCCGCTGCTGCCGTGGGCGTCGTCAGGGAGATGGCGGGAGCTGTAGTATCCTTAACTATGATTTTTGCAGATGATGATCCTACGTTGCCGGCCACATCCGTTTGACTTGCACTTAACGTGTAGGATCCGTCAACCAAAGCCGTCAGATTTAGATTAACCGTCCAATTGCCACCAGAACAAGCCGCGGTCACACCGGATAATCCAGCGATAGTCACAGTGCTGCCATCTTCTGAGCAGGCTCCACTAATGGTATAAGAACTGACCGATCCCACTGGTACCACGGTTGGACTTCCCGCAGGCGTCGCAATCGTGACCGCAGGCACCACTGTATCCACTATCCAGGAGTACGACTGCACGGTACCTTGATTGCCAGCAGTATCCGTCGCATAGACATGAAACTGATGGCTTCCCTCGGCCAAGGAACTATAGATAACACCGGATGAACACGAAGCGTAGGCACCGCCATCAATCTTACATTGATATCCTGCGATTGCTCCACCACCCGTATCCGTTCCAACAAATGAAAATACAGCTGCTGCCGAATTCCAATTTGCTGCGGGTTTACCAGTAATGGAAAGCACCGGAGCGATCACATCGACAGTCCAACTGAAGTTTGCAACGGCTGAATTGTTTCCTGCGGTATCGGTCGTATACACCTCAAAAGTGTGAACACCGCCAGCTAACGCATTGTAAGTGATTCCGGATACACATGAACTTGCAGTGACGCCATCAAGACTGCAATAGTATCCGGCGATGGCACCACCGCCAGAATCACCCGCACTGAATGTGAATTGCGCTGTCGTGGAGTTTGTCAGTGCGGCAGGTGTCGTCAACAATGTCAAAGTTGGAGCCGCCAAATCCACGGACCATGTGTGAGTATGAATCGTGCTGGAATTGCCCGCGGTGTCTTTGACCCTTACGTCAAAAGTATGACTGCCTTGAGTCAGAGCACTTAAATCACGAGGACTTGAGCAATCAGCATAGCCTCCGCCATCAAGTTGGCAGGAGTATCCGTCAATCGCACCACCACCAGCATCGGTTGCTGAAAACAGAAACTGCGCCGTCTGGGAATTCGTCAAGGATGCTGGTGTTTGATCCAAAGTTAAAACCGGTAACGTGGTATCTATAACCCAGTCATAATTTGTTGCGGCACTGGGATTTGAATTATTATCGATAGAGCGTACACCAAAAGTGTAACTGCCCTGCACCAATGAACTGTACGATTTCGGCGACGAACAAGCTGTCCACGACCCCGAGTTTATTTGGCACTCATAACCGGTGATCGAACCACCTGAAGGGGCCGTCGCCGAAAAAGTAAATGTCGCTGTCGTCTGGTTTGTCACTGAATCGGGATAGGTGATAATCGACGCCATCGGAGTCGATGTATCCACAGTCCATGCATACGTTGTCGCCGTCCCTAAGTTTCCGGCGGTATCCGTGGCTCTAACTTTAAACGTATGTCCACCGTCAGCCAGACCTGCATAAGATTTTGGCGTGGAGCAACTTGCATAGGCAGCACTATCAAGGGCGCACTCATAACCGGCAATACTGCCCCCGCCGGTGTCACTGCCGACAAAAGAAAAATTCGCACTCTGGGAGTTTGTGGTCGCCAGAGGTTTTGAAGTTAAAGTAACAGTGGGTGCCGTCGTATCGATGGTCCAATTATAAGTCTGAATGGCTGAACTATTGCCAGCACCGTCAAATGCCCGGGCTTTGAAACTATGAGAGCCTGCTGCGACTACCAAACTTGTAATTGCAGTACAGGTTGTATAAGTGCCGCCATCCACACTGCAAGAATACCCAGCCAGGCCGGAGCCACCACTGTCGGTCGCCGACAAAGTAAATGACGCCGACAAGGAATTCGTCAACACGCCGGGACCAGTAAGTGTCAAAATCGGAGCCGTTAAATCAATATGCCAAGTTTTGGAGTCAGCAATTGAGATATTTCCTGCGGCATCAACAGCACGCACCGCCACGGTGTGATCACCCTCCGCCAAACCACTAAATACGACAGGACTCGAACACCCTGTCCAGGCGCTGGAATCCAGTTTACATTCAAAATGGTCTATACTTCCAACACCGTCATCCCCGGTAAAGGAAATACTTTGTGAAGATGATTTACTCTGTGCCAATGGCTGGGTCGTGATGGTCACGGTCGGAATAACTGTATCCAGGGTGACATTCACTGAGGAAGGAACTTGAGAGATGACTCCCGCAGAATCCTTCGCCCAAAGGTAAAGTGTTTTTACGCCATCGCCGCTGGAGGCAATTGTATAGTTCACATCCTGAGAATTGTTTTGCGTGCAAGTGACAGGAAAATCCACCGATGAAACTGGAACTGTTGCACTTTCATTGATTAGCAAACCTTTAAACGAATCACAGGATGCCAATGCAGCACCCGTGTACAGCGTCAGAGTAACACTTCTGGAGTTGATGGGATGAGTGCTGGCCTGCGCAGGATTCGAAATCACCAAATTCAGCGGCTGTGGCAGCACATTGTTCGTAATATTCAAAGTTGAAGTGACAATCTTGTGCTCTTTAGTCAGATCCACAGCACTGCTGCCGTCATTCTTACCTACTGTCAAAGTCAGAGTGTGGTTGCCTTGGGAATCCCCTGAAGGCACATACAAAAAGTCATTTCCAGTTCCGATAACCTGATCATCCAATTTCCATTGATAGACGATATCGTAAGCTGTGGACCAGTGAACGGCATTAGCCTGTAGTTCCAGCGCAACTTTTTCCTGCCCGGCAGCAGGTGTCGTTACTGACGCCACATAAGGTGCCGCATCCAACAACGTCACTGGACTGAAACCAAACAGGTTCGTGAATCGCGTCGTTGCCTCTTCACTGGCTATCAGAATGTCATAGGCCTGTTGCGCACTTGAAGCACTATTCAACATCGCCATCAGCAATGTCATATTCTTTGGGTCAGTATTAAGTGCATTAAAGAGGGAATCTTTTTGGCTCGTGTACATGACGAAACCCAACAAAGATGACGCCATAGTGACGTCCTGATTAGCGCTGCCCGTAACTGGGCGATAGTAAACGTGTGAAGAGCAATCACGCACTTCCACCAGCAAAGTCCCGGCATAGTCGGACTTTCCGATGGCCTGACTGGAAAAGCTGTACTTGCCTTCTGCATCCAGGGCCGTTGAATCCAGGGCTGGTGACTCCAATTCACCTGAAGAGTTCATCTTATACAGATAGGCTGTTGGAGATGTGCAACTCTGCACCAAGGTCTGAACGGACATGCCTGAAGTAGCGGAATAGCCTACAAGCTGCCCTGTTACTTTTGAAAGACCACTCAACTCGGCCAACTCGGATAATTTAAGTTCTAATGTGCATGAGCTTAATAGAATAGAAAACAGAAAGAGAACGACAGTTCTACTGAGAATGACCCCATATTGCTTTCCATTACGACCCAAGTTAAGCATGACATCTTATCGGTCAAGAAATCTTGAATCTTGAAACTTTATGAGTATAAATACATTTATTGTTCGGTGATGAATGTCTCACCGAACATAAAAGTGAGTTGTACTTTAAAAGCGAATACGCCCCACTGGACGATTCATTGAATCAAACACGGTCAGATATATTCGGTCGCCTGCCACAGGCTCCTCAAAGTTGACGTAAAGACCATCGCGGTATGTTGCAAAGTCCGAACGCTTACCTGCGTAGCTCAAGTAGCTTTCGTACTGGGTATTCGCGAAAAGAGTGATATGCCCAGCTCGGCCCATATAAACCAACAAAGCCTGATAGTAATATGACTTTGGATTTTTTGCGGCTTTCATTACGATGCTCTGGCTGATAGCACTGTTGCAGGAGCGTACATAATCGATTTCGGCTATTTTGGATTTATAAACGGTGAAATCGTGCAATAACATGCACTCCAGATATCGCTCTCCCACCAAATCCACCAGCATCGCGGTATTCAATGTGCTGCCGTTTTCCTTCGGCAGAACATCACGCTTCAAATCGATCGCCAAAGAGGTGATCAAAGACAAGGTGCGATCTGAAAGAATCTGCCCCATATTGGTCACAAAGCGATACAAGGCCGCATAGTTTTCGTGATTTTGGAAGTAAGCCTGGCCATCGATTTCAAGGTTCACAACCTGGTCGTAGGTCAAACTGGTGCTCACCATCCACAATGCTTCGTGAAGCAAAATGGCCGCTTGTTCTGCTTCTTTCAAAGCATAGAACTCCTCCATCAGAACAGTGATTCTGCTGCTTGGGCCACTTGCCGCAAACATCACAACCTTGTCCGAGGACATCTTCAGCATTCTTGCATATTGATCGTGAATTCCCTGGCGAGTCGCCTCTGAAATATCGCCAGCCTTTACGCGGTAATACTTACGATCCATCGTCGGATAGATCGCAGACATCAACACCCCTTTGACCGAGGACTTGATCGGCATGGTGTCGATTTCTTCAAGCAGACGCATCAGGCCCGGAATGTTTTGCGGGGATTCTGGCTCTTCTTCAAAACGAAGATTCGCGGAAAAAAATGTCTCCATAGTTTCACCGCTGCGAACGCCGCCGCCGCCGTTTTGAACTTCACGCACAGCGTGCGCGCTAAGTGCCTGAACCAATACCAATACAAACAGAATTTGTTTCACGCTTCATCCCCTTTAAGCTCAAACAACTGAATGGACATACTGTAGACTTTGTTTTTGCCTGGCATTGCTGCCAGTTCCTGAGACAGCATACGACGGAATTCACGGATACGTTCTTTTGCGTAGGCCAATTGATCCGCATCTACGCCGAACACCACGGAAGACAAGTCACGAGATTCCACCGGATCCACTTGCAACGAGCGCTGCGCTCGGCCCAACATCTGGCGATGAAAATTCTGAATCGCCGTTGAAGGTACGTCTGAGGATGTCGTCGAATCAGGATCCGAAGGCTTCCATTTGCCGTTTTCTTCCTTCAGCAAGCCCACCTGCATCAAGCGATCAATCGTCGCTTCCGCCTCGCCCACTGTGATTTTTAATCGGTTGGCGATTTCCGCATGGTTATGATTCATTTCTGGAAGATCGATCAATTCAAGGACGGCCAGATTCTGCCAATCCGCGATCAGATGAAAGTCTTCATCAGCAATTTTTTGAGAACCCATACGATGGGATTTCAAACGTTCTGCCGCAGATTTTTTTGCAATCTTACTGCGAGCATGTTCCGCCTGAACAAGGTCAATGAAGTAGGCCCGTTCTTTTCCTTTGAGCTGCAATTTTTCAGCGATCAATGCTGCTCGCGAATCGGATAAACCGGCTTTGGAATTCAAAACTTCACTTAGGCGGGAAACTGAAACACCGATATCCCGCGCGAAAGCACGCAATGAATAAGATGGATTCTTTCGTTGTCGCTTGCGAAGTTCTTCAATCAAAATGCTTCTGTAAGTGCTCTTCATAATGGACCAGATGTATCCCATTTGAGTCACTTTTTTACAACTGCGTAACAAGAGGATTCGAGCAAGTGTTTCGGGAGCGTCCATGAGTAATTGACGCAATCGATAATCGTATTTAAACGAAAACTCCCTCACATTAGTCAAAATTCATTCAAGATATGGTTAAAATCGACCGACTTTTTATACGTATGGAAGTTTGGAACGTCTCAAAACCATTCAAATATTTCGTCTTGTTGTTATCATTGCTGATAACGGCGTCTGGTTGCTCCCTTAGTCTGGAATTATCGAGCCTATTTGATGGCAAAGTAACAGGCAGCATCAATCTATCTCAGGCAACCTCACTATCCTGCACAGAGCCAAATTCTGTGGGCATTTACTCTGTCCAAAATGGCACAATTTCTGCGACACCAATCAAAACTGCGAGTGTCGCAGGTGACGGAAAATTCCAAATTCAACTCGAGGAAAGTGAAGAGAAACTACTCGCTCAAGAACGCTTCATTTTGCAAGCCTCCCTTTGCGGAAAACGCATGAGTCGTCCCGTTACAGGATTCACAGAGCAAACCATTGATATATCCAGTAACCTGATTCCACTTATCTCGTCCTCGCAAATTGCGAACCTAAGAACTTGGGATCAGCTTGCTCCAGCAGAAATCACGTCATTGCTTAAAGAAATCAACTCAATCCAGGCTGATTCAAGCAAAGAACTTTTTGATGCATTAACAGACGGGTCACACAACGAATTAAAACTTCGTCTGGAACAAGCTTTTAATATTTCCGATATTCAATTGATCAAAGACACCACGGCACCGGAAGTGCAAAGCTGGACAGCACCAAACTCCATCGTCGAGGGTTCACCACTAACATATCAGGCAAGTGTTAAACACTGGTATTATACGACAGCTACCATGGCTTATGACTGGCGTTGGGATGGTGCTACACTGACCACGAACGATATCATCAGCATTCCACTTACAAAAAATTCGCAAGGAACTCACACTCTGCTTTTCCAGGCGGGTTTTTCTGATGGCAGTGGTGGAATTGATACTGCAAAGGGTGTCGTCAGCAAAAATCTTTCCGTTAAAATTCCCAACACTTATCCAGCCCAGGTTCCACCAACAACTTTGGTTTCGGCTTCACCAACGAATTCCCTGGTCGCAAGTATTTCCCTGAACACGGGAGCATCGCTGGAGAACTGTGCGACATTTTCAGGTATTGCCTTTTCTGAAGTTCCTACTTCCATCGGTTTGACGGCAGGTAACTTCACGTCTTCCTGTTCAATTGCAGGAACCCAAACATACAACTACACTTTCGCCCCAGGCGATGGAGCAAAATCCATTTATGTCTGGACCCGGGATAGTTCTGGATTCATTTCTGCCTCCCCGCAGATTGTTTCCCTTGTTCTGGATCAAACGACTCCGGCGCTTACAATTGGAGCTCTCAACTCTCTTTATCGGGGTGATCAAACTGCAAGTATCAGCTTCACAGCCACTGATCTTACGACGAATATCACCTCCCTGAAACTTGTGGTGACTGACGATGGATCTGCGGCCTCCAGCGAAATCGACATCACCAATGCAAGCAGTCCCTACAGCCTGACTCTTCCTGCAATTTCCACATCCAAGGCGGCAGTGAAGTTGGTTGCCACTGATGAAGCTGGCAACTCGAATGACGTCTCTTCGGGACTCTTCACTATTGACTCGATTCTTCCAGCGGCACCAAGTCTTAGTTTATTGACGGCATCATTAACCAAGGATTCACTGGTTAACTTCAATATTCTAAACTGCACCGACTACAGTTCTGTTTTAGTTACAGAAAGCAGCGTGACTCCAAATCAGAATTCCAGTGGATGGATTGCCTGCAATGAAGTAGTGCCCTACACGCATGCGATAACCGGCGATGGAACGCATACTATTAAAGTCTGGGCAAAAGACTCTGCCGGAAATATTTCCGCCACAGCCGGCACTCTGGCAGTTACGCTGGATTCAATCGCGCCAACATTGACATGGGTGACGCCAACCGCAGACGTTTCCATCAACACAGCCATGACTGTTTCCTGGAAGGTGACAGATCTGCATACCTCCACCGCACAAAACACTGTGCTTTCTTACAGCACCGATGCTGGTGCGAATTGGACGACTCTGTCCACAGCTGCTCTTCCTGCAACTTCGGCGACCAATCAAACTTATTCTTATGCGATGACGGCACCCGCAACCATCACGACGATGATGTTCCGGGTGACTGCCACAGACTCCTTGGGAAATATCCGCACTTTGAATCGCACCATCGTCGCCGAATCCGAAGCGCCAGAGCTTTTAAGTTTAACTTTGGCAGGTGGAAATACCATCGTGGGTATCACCTCGGTCAGCGCTCAATTGGCAGTAAACCATCGAGCATCACCAACGAGCTTGATGCGTCTGATAGAAGGTGTTGGCCCTACCGACATTAACGCCGCGACTTGGGTTCCATTTTCAGCCAGCGCATTTACATTTGAACTAGGAAAAACTCCTGGTGGCAAAACCATCTATGCACAGGTTAAAAATTCCGCCGGCTTTGAAAGCAATATCATTTCCTCAAATATCACTTTGGAGTTCGGTGCACCTCCAGTCATCACGGTGATTTCACCTAAAAATTCCGACGGACCATTTGATGGCGGAAATGCCGTAAATATCCAATGGACCTGCACGACTTCCGGCAGCACCACTTTGGATGCGGCTCCCATCACAATTTCCTATAGTGCTGATGATGGTGTTTCGTACCAGGTTATTGCAGCCAACATTGCCAACTCCGGAAGTTACTCATGGTCCTTCCCGGCGACACTAACCACAAACAGTCCTTTCAAGATTTTGATTGCCTGTAAAACCGCCGCCGGGGTTATCACGACTGGTCTTTCTGAGCTGACTAACACCAGCTGGAAAGTTCTGGTTGGAAACCCGGGTAATATGGACTACGGCGTTCATATCAACTCAGTGGATTTGTCAGCCTGGAATGCTGTCCATGGGGACGCGACGAATAATCTTTATTCGGGTACAAAAAACGGAATCATTCGTGTGGACCGCAAATCAGGTATTGTCGATGAATGGCTGGGTGTTTTGGGCACCCCGGGCTGTCCGACGGCCCTGTCCACTCCGGCAAACATTCGTTTCACCAATCCTCGGATTGTTGACATCACCAATGAACAGATGACCATTGTCTCCGGTCCTTGTGCATCAATAACCAGAATTAATATTTCTGACAAAAGCATAGTCTGGCACCGCGTGGTTCCCGAGATTTCCTGGAAAGAAAATTCCTTGGATTTCTATTTAAAGAAAGGAAGTGGATACTATTACTTCCCGTCCATCACACCATTGGGCGTGCGCTATAAATTCTGGATGCTGGATTTAAGCTCCACTTCCACCACGGCTGTGCATATTATGGGTACGCCTGAATGTATTGAAGACCTGCCAACGGCGCACCTGAATACCGATGCAAAAACGGCAGCCCTTCATTGCTCAACGGCAAGTGCTATTGTGGTATCTCCGGATCAACAGACTATTAAATACTATCTGGAAACCAAAACCAGCGGCATGTATGTCGCCAAAATGGAATACAACTCCTCCCTGCAAACTTATATTTATACAAGCATTCAAGCTACCAGCAGCAACGACAGTGTGCTTTCACGCTGTCTGCAAATGGGCAGCAATAATTCCAGATACGTTTGTGTCAATGCCACCGGTCAATCAAAACGCGTCAACTACTTTGATACTGCAACAAATGCGGCACTTTCCGCAAACGGTCATGACTTGGCGACTTTCAACAACAGCGGTTCCATGCAAATGAGCTTCGGTGCCTCCAATACTGCAGTCTACGCAGCGATGAACACCACAAATCAACTTTTCGAGATTAAGTTCGATGCCGATGGAAAACTCACTTCAACACAAATTGGTGGATCACCCTTTTTCACATTCGGAAATGGCTCGGATCCTGGGAAAGTGGCCTTTACCGGAATTATGGGTATGGCATTTTATGAACCGACTAACACATTGTATGTGCGCGGTGTGAACCATTTACGTCGAATCACACTGGACCCGGCAACTAAAAAAGCCACCATGATCGATACTGCGATGAATTCAAATCCACTGGGTAATAGCGGTGTCTTCGGAGACCTGGCTATCAATCCGGCAGGAACAATCATTGCCGCCAACTCCACAAACAATGGTCTTTACCCATGGGCGGCAATGAGCCTTAGCAGTTGGACCACCACTTTGAATCCGGCAACCTCCGCATACAGTGTATCCGGCACGACGGGCTATTTTGGTGGAGGATTTAATGATGCCTCATCACTGGTACTGGGAAGTTCTTTTTCGTATACAGCACCTTACTTCCTCTATGACCCTCAGGCTTCATCGACATTCCTGTCTGACAATGCTTTCTATTTCAGTGCAGCCACTGACAAAAACTTTTCGCAAAATCTTTGGATCTATCGAAGTATTGGCGGAACGATCACCTCGGTCGCGGGAAAATCCGGCGCTGCAGGTCCGTCCGCTTCACCAACTGGCACCTCGGCCTTGGACACATCTTTTTCCTATATCTACGGATTGCAACCTGCGACAGCAGATGGCAGTGGCAATACGGATTTGCTGGTCTTTGATTCATCGAAACTTCGCCGGGTGAGTTTACTGACAGAAAGTGCAAATCCAAAAGTTTATGATGTCATTGATTTCGCCAGCCTTCCCAACTATCCAGGTAACCGGGTATGGAGCCATGGTGTTCATGATACGGCTACGGGCTGGAGCTATTTGGTCGTTTCATCCCATGATTCTCCGGATGGAAAATCCCACCTGTGGGCGGCTCACGCTACTTCGGGCTTTGAGGAGATTTCCCTCGCTGGTTTAAATGTCCCGGGCCTCAAGGCGACCTTCGGAAAAGACATCGGACTTAAGATCACGACCGTGGGTTTATTGATGATAGATTCCACTAACAAACGCATACTAATCCACCCGCTTAAGTAGCTAAAACTTAAACAGATTACCGGTGCTCCACATGTGCCCCCAGCAATGCTCAGGAAACACCGGGAACGTTCGTCCAGAGTTCGGCTTGAATTGAGTCATCCGACAAAGAACTTGTTTAGCCCCCAAATGTCTCTGTTATTCTTAAAACTGAGTCGTGTTCCGTTTATGGGGGATGAAATTGAAACAAACCATCATCACAAAATTTAAGCGCATTGGCATAAAGCCAGCCATCTTGTTAGCTGGTGCCACCGTGACGATCTTTTCGTTTCAGAACTGTGGCGAGGGCTTTACCGTCATCAGCAATTTGCAAAGTATTGAGGGCACCAACCAGCCTGAATACGTGGATGAGTCCACGGATGTCACAGCCGGTAAACAGCTCTACGCACAAAACTGTGCTGGCTGCCATGGTGTTTTCGAAAACTCAACAGTGTCAGGCAAATCATTAATCGATATCAAAACTGCGATCGCCAACACTCCGCAAATGTTCGCCTTCCAGGCTTTGTCAGATTCCCAATTGGAACTGATTGCTCTGGCATTAAATCCGGGTTCGCCGGGCACAACAACTCCGACACCATCTCCTTCACCTACTGCGACGGCTTCACCTTCGCCTACAGTGTCTCCAACTGTAAGTGCAACACCCTCGCCGACAGTTTCGCCGTCCCCGACAGCGTCACCCTCTCCGTCACCCACAGTAACTCCTTCGCCGTCACCGACGGTGCCTGCGAATACGTTTGCCTGCCAACCGGGTGAAGACCCAGGAGTTCGTGATCTGCGCCGTCTTTCGCGTCGTGAGTACCTGCAAACATTGAAGCTGCTCTCTTACGGCAAAGTGTCCATTGATTCCCTGCAAACAGACATCGACAATCTTCCGGCCGATGTTGTGACCGGAGTTTTTGACACTACGGATACGTCAGTTTCCGCAGCTCATATCGAAGCGCATATGACTCTGGCTAAAAAAGTTGCCGGCTTGTTCGTCGCAAGCTCCACTTGGAGATCCTCGGCAATGGGCAGCTGTAGCAGCATGACTGATTCCTGCTGGAATAACTTCTTTAATGGTTTTGGTCGATTGGTCTTCCGCCGCCCACTGACCACAGCAGAGCAACAGACTTATAAAGACCTCTATAACTCTGAATACGGCGGCAATCTTACTGACGGCTTGACGGTTGCCATCATGGCTATGTTGCAGTCGCCGAATTTCCTCTACAAGATCGAACTGAACGGAACTCCAGTGAATGGTCGTGAGGATCTGGTTAAACTCACCGACTACGAACTTGCATCGCGTATCGCCTTCCTGGCAACGGGTCGCGGTCCAGATGCGGCTTTGCTATCTGATGCCGCGAATGGCAACCTGGCTACGGCAGATGGTTACAAAACTGTCGTCAATCGCGTGTTCGCAACAGCAGATTCCAAAGAACACGTGGGCGAGTTCTACAGCCAGTGGTTGGGCATCAACCGTATGCCTTCATCAAATCACTCGACCTGGTTCCTGGGCAATGTGCCTCGCGCCTCCATTCAACCAGAAGCTGTGCAGGAGATGAAAGACTTCACCAACTACTTTACTTACACAGTGGCTGGTACTTACAAACACCTTATGGCTTCCAATGCGTCGTTCACGCAAGGCACAGCACTGACGCAAATTTACGGTGTCGCAAAAGGTGTTGATTTGCCTGCGGCAGAACGTCAGGGAGTCATGAGTCGCGTCGGTTTCATGTTCGCCCCAACAGACAACACCAGTCTGGTGCATCGTGGTCTGGTGGTTCGCAGAAATCTTCTATGCGATTCCATCCCACTGCCGACAATTGGTCCGGATGAAAAAGATCTGTTTGCACCACCGATCCCGGATCCAACGCAATCTCAACGTCAGCAAATTGAAACACGCACAGCCGCGGTTCGCTGCCAGGCCTGTCACTCGTTGATCAACCCAATGGGCTTTGTTCTGGAAAATTACAATGCCTTCGGGAAATACCGCACGGTGGAGAGTATCTTTGATTCCACTGGCAAGATCATCGCAAGCCACCCGGTGAACTCAAAAGTGAAACCTAACATTGAATCCGCCAATGACCCTGAGGTGAATGGTCCGGCAGAAATGGCTCACGCCATCGCCAACTCTTCCCGCGGTCCGGCTTGTATGGTTAAACAATGGGGCACTTACACTATGGGCCGCGCGATCACTGCCGCGGACAATTGCTCTATGAACACCAGCTTCTCGCAATTGACAGATCCGTCCAAAGCGAGTTCCAGCGGTGATCAACCAGGTACTATTTTAAATATGTTTAAATCACCAGCGTTCGATGCGAACTTCCGTTTGCGTAAACGCGGGGCCCTTTAAGAGGTTCGTATGCATTGGAATAAATTATCACGTCGCCAGTTTTTAAGAGGTTCAGGGACATTCGCACTGGCCCTGCCCTTCTTGCCATCCATGCTGCCTTACGCGGAGGCGCAAACGGGTCCCAACTTAAAAAAACGTTTTATCGCCATCCACAATGGTCACTGTCAGGCCGTGGAGCAATGGTTGCCCGACCCAGCCAAGTTCACTTGGACGGAGTCGCAAACTTACGCTCGTCAGGTGGCATTGTCGGCAATTCCAGGCGCTATGTCGCCGGTTTTGGGTACGCAGTTTGATGCCCTTCGCTCGAAGCTAACTATTCTTTCCCGCTTGGATCCTTTATCCAAAACTCCAAATCACAATGCCGAGTGCATGCTGACCGGCGGTGTGGTTTCTGAAGCAGTCTCCAGTATCGACCAGGTTATTGCAAAATTCCTGTATGGGGGTTCACCGCTGAATTTGTATGTGAAGTCCGTGGACGACGGAAACTACAACGGGGCCTCGCAAATGAGTGTCCTGAATAAACAATACGTTCAGGGGCAATTCAATCCTTCGGCCGTTTTTTCAAATATGTTTGGAACCTCAACCGGCCCCACAACACCAACTGCGGATCCCAACAAACTGACTCGCCGGGATATCCTGGTGGCCGATAAAGTTTTTGCAGAATACCAGTCCCTGCGCTCGAACAAACGTCTTTCAAAGGATGACTTGGCCCGCGTTGAGCAACACATGGCCCTGATCACAGACCTGCAAAAGAAACTAAACTCCAGCATCGTGACAACCACTCCGCCGGTGGCTTGTTCGTCCCCTTCAGGACCAAGCAGTTCTCCGACCAAGTCCTCGAATCCTGCCGACTTCCAAGTGGTGATTGACCAGATGTTTGATGTGATTGAAGTGGGAGTTAAATGTGGCAAAATCCAAGTGGCTACTTTGATGATGCACGTTTACGACTATTTCAGTGGCTCGGTCAATTTTGTTCCCGGCATCACCGGTTCAAACCGCTTCCACGAGGATATTAATCACGCCGGTACGGCGGAGTTGCGTACGATGAAGCTTGCAATGATGACTTTCTTTGCAAGTCGCGTTTCGCGTTTCTTGACCAACATGAACACAGTTGAAGACACCAATACCGGTGCCACCTATCTGGATAATTCCCTGATTTTCTGGGGCAATGACCAAGGTACAACGAAAGACACCAATGCTCATAATTCTGTGAACAATCCTGTCTTGCTGGCAGGAAGTGCTGGTGGCTTTATTAAGCCAGGTCGTCACATTGATTACGGTCCGTCTTATGGTTCCACTCGCCGCCCGATTGGTGGTGATGAGAGTGCTTACAAACGAGGCCGCCCGTACAATCAGTTGTTAATCACGATCATGCAGGCGATGGGCATGCAACCGGCCGACTACGAGGTCGGGACAACTCAAGGCTACGGAGTATACGGCACCCTGGAATCCAGTTACACTTACCTAGGGGTCAATCACCGCAGAGAAATTCTGCCGCTGATCACCGGTTAATTGAAAGTACTTCAACGAAGGGGCTCTGGAAACAAAGCCCCTTTTTCTTTTGGTATCTTATCCATATCCCTAATTCCACTTTTCGATCCTCCTGTTGCCAAATAGTTTCAAAAAATGATACCTTCTGAAAACCCCTTGCGGGACCCGATGGAAAGCGGCAATTCTGTTTTCAGACACCACTACCCCAAAAAGGAGGAAGTAGATGAAAGCATTTTTTAACTGGCTATTGTTCCCGGGTCCTTCAATAGAAGACGTCGCCGTCCTGGAAAAGGAATTCGGCGAAGGCTACCAGAACTGGAGTGAAGCAGAAGATGGATATTCAGATTCAAAAGATAAAATCTGTTCTTAAAGAGCAATTAAAAAAACGCAAGATGACCTACGAGAATCTGGCGCAGGAAATGGACGTTTCCGTCCCCACTATCAAACGCTGGATGGGTGATCACGATCTTGGCTTGAATGACCTCTTTAGAATTTGTGAAATACTTGACTTGAATCTTTCAGATTTACACGCCCTCTCAGCAAATACAAAGGTCGCACATGGACCGGCCCGCCTGAGCGATGAACAACAAAAGTTTTTGGTTAAAAACATGAACTACCTGGCTTTTTTCCTGCAGATCCACGATGGAAAAACGCCAAAGGAAATTGCCGAGAAATACAAACTTAACAAACTCTCTGTCGACAAGTATCTGGTGAAACTTGAAAATCTGGGTTTGATTAAGGTCACCGGCAAACTGCGTGTAAAGTCCACCTTTGACGGCTCTGTGAACTTTGGCAATGGCATCCTGTCCAAAACCTATTATAAGCGCTGGATCGACGGCACTGGTGATTTCTTTACCAACATCATCACGGATGCCTTAAGCAAAGAATCCTCCATTGATGAAAAAACACGCGATCACAAATCCTTTGCGACCTACTCCAGCCAATCCATCAAACTGACCAAAGAGAGCTATATGAAATGGGCGACGGAAGCCACGGCCGCCATCACTCAGCTTCATGCTATCAGCAAAATCGAGGAAAAAGCCTACGGCGAAGAAGAGCTCATGACAGCAGTGATCTTAAACGCGCACACATTGGTGCCGCAGAGTTCGAAGTTCTTGAATGATCTGGACGATATCGCCGGAAAAATTGAAAATCTGTAGAAATGAGAAAGGCACCTCAAGGGTGCCTTTCTTTTAGAACGGAAACGAGAGTCCCGCCGTCACTGTGGTTTGATTAAATTTATCAACGTATTGGTCCATGTTGTCATAGACCGTGTCAGTTTCGGATTTACCATCATTATAGGTACGGTAAGCACCTTCGACATTGATCGCTAAATGTCTAAACACCAGAAATCCGATACCCGCGCGAATAGCTGTCCCGGTAATTTCATCTTTTTCGGTGGCACCTTGCTGCGTGATATTCAGCTTGTCCCCGATATTGTAACCCACCCACAAATTCCAACGTCCCAACCACATTCCCAAATCCATACCATAGGATTCGCGAGTAAATTCATCTTCGTGAGTGTCGTATTTAATTTTCCCACCAGACGCCGCCATATATTCGCCCGCAAACCAAGCGGCATTATCAAACACCCAACCCAAACGGGCTCCGTACGAAATACTGCCAGAATGAGTACCATCCAGCTTGGATACACCTTTGATGGCCTCACCAGCTGGGGTGAATTCAATTGCCGTCGAACCGGAGACTTCATAGGCCGCCATAGGTTCAAACAAAACCATCGCGTGCGATTTCAATGCGAATACAGTCAACAAAAGGACCAGCGCAGACTTCATGCAACCCCCGATGTTTCATTCTGAGACCAAATTCTGAATTTTTCGTCTAAGAATTTTCCAAATAAACCTTTGGTCCAGTCTGTATTCGGCCGATAAATAGTTCAGCTGTTAGTAATGGGGATAAGGAAATCAAAATGATCAAAACAATCGCTTTGGGATTTGTAAGTCTGTCACTGGTAGGAGCTTTCATTTCATTCTCTCCGGCCCAACCTTCCGAATTGAAAATCGAAGCCACCCAAAAGACGGCCTTCAAAACAGAAGGTGCTTGTATGTCACGCATCCTGGACAAAGCCCCCCGGATCGCCGCTAAAGAAGGCTGCCGCCTAAGCTAGCTGTAACTCGCTCAAATCGAATTGAAATTATGGAACAGAAAATGTGCCTTGACGACCTTGAGTTCCATCTCCGGAGACATGATGACTCCCTGTTATTTCTATTAAAAAAAGGGTTATTTGCCAAAATCTTGACATTTCATGAAAAATCATGATAAAGTCATGTTTATGAAAGCTATCAAATTTGCCACTCAAATTGATGAAAAAGTGTTGAAGGATCTGAAGTCTTACGTGTCTGAAACAGATCGAAGTATTTCAAGTGTCGTCAGTGAAGCCGTCGCTGAATATCTTCAACGTTCTAAATTGCGACCTGCTTTTCGCAGCGCCATGGATGAGATTTTGGATGAGCATGAAGAACTTCTTACTCGCTTGGCAAAATGAAAACAGTCCTCTACCCCACACTCTCTGAAACACTGGAGTTACACGTACGATTGATTGAGCGCTTCGGCGGCAAAGAAGGCGTGCGAGATATGGGCTTGCTTGAAAGCGCCCTGATGCGTCCCCAAACAGGCTACTACAAATCACTTTCTCTTCAGGCGGCGGCCCTCCTACAAAGCCTCACTCAAAATCATTCATTTATTGATGGCAACAAACGAGTTGCGTTCGCCACTAGCGCCATTTTTTTAAGAATGAACGGTTATCGTCTAAAAGTAGATGCTGATAATGGCGAATCATTCCTTATTGATCGAGTTATCAAAGCCAAAGCCGACATCGAGGAGATAGCGACCTGGCTCGAAAAACATATGAAGTCGGTTTAGCAATGCAGCCTTAATTGGACTATTTTTGATAAAGCTTTCTGGTGAGTTAATTGGTTATGGCGGATTTAAAGAAACATACACCGCAAGCGATAAGATTGATTTTATGTATGCGATTATGGGAAAATTCTTTGGCAAAGGGCTTGGCACGCAGATTGTTGGAGACCTTCTTGCTAAATTCAAAGAGTTACGATCTGAAAAGAAAATAACCTCTGTTGTTAATCCTGAGAATATCGCGTCGATCAAGATTCTCGAAAAGTATAACTTCAGTTTCCAGGGCTTCGCCACTGGTGAACTCAATCATCTCTATTTATACGAACTTTAAAATTGATTACTTGAACGGTGAAAATAAAAAGGCAGCCCTTTTGCGCTGCCTCCCGTTTTTACTTAAACTCGATGGGTTTGGCTTTTTCTGACTTTGCGTCCTCAACCCAAAATTGCACTCCGTGATGGTCCTGGATATTTTGCATGTACTGCTTAATCATTCGATCATTGATTTTAATTCCGTAGTAAACCAAACGCATCACGACCGGTGCAAAAAACGCGTCTGCAATACAGAAATCACCAAACAGGAACGGACCTTCACTGACTTTCAGGGCATCTTTCCACATCTTCAACAGGCGCTCGATATCGCGGGCCGTGGCTTCCGTAATATGACGGACCGGCTGGGTTCGCTTCAAATCCATGCTCAGTTCCGTGCGCAGACTGCTAAATCCTGAATGCATTTCGGCGGCATAGCTGCGAGCCAATGCGCGAGTGCCAGCATCTTCAGGCCACAACTTTGCTTCCGGCGAAATCTCATTTAGATATTCAGCGATGGCCAAAGAGTCCCAGATCACGCGCTTGCCTTGTTTCAACACCGGAACTTTTCCAGAGTCCGTGTACTTCGCAATTTGGGCTGCCGTATTTTTCACATCAAGCTTGATGTTGATTTCTTTAAACGGCAGTCCTGATTGAACAGCCACCAGCCATGCTCTCATGGACCAGGATGAATAAGTTTTATCGCCAATTACTAGATCGAAAAATGGTTTGTCGCTGTGCACATGAAACGCCACTCGTGAACTCCTCGGTTTAGTTAACGGTTTTCTAACGACCGGGCGCAAAAGTACACCAATTTAATTGGTACAACGGTTGCATTTGTGAGTTCTTTGCCTGGAGGAGAAGCCATAATGAAACCACTGTGTCTGATTTTGAGTTTAGTAATGTCGTTCGGAACAGCCCCCGCCTTTGCGTCGCGCGTTACTTGTAGTGCACGCGATAATGGCTGGGAAGAACACTGGGGAGGTCACGACAGTTGTGGTTCCTGCCACGACAAACACGGAGACTGCATCGAAACATGTTCCTTGGAATACTCCACTTGTGAAGCCGTCGGAACGGACTATCTTGGAAATCAAATCAGAGTAAAAGGCGCTGGCGATGATCGCTGGAATGCCGAACAGGTTGCCGTAAATCTTTGCCAACGCAATTTCGCAAACTGCACAGTTGTCAGCTGCAACAACGAAGCAGAAACAGTGTCTTCACGTCGCTGCCCAAAACGCCCGGAAAACCCTCCGGTTCCGCCGCCAAAACCTGCACCTCGCCCACCACAACCGGGACCAAATCCAAAACCGCCTGCACCAAAACCAAATCCACCGAAACCGGCTCCGAAGCCGCCAGCTCCGGCTCCGAAGCCACCAGCTCCGGCTCCAAAGCCACCAGCTCCGGCTCCGAAGCCACCAGCTCCGGCTCCGAAGCCACCAGCTCCGGCTCCGAAGCCACCAGCTCCGGCTCCGAAGCCACCAGCTCCAGCTCCGAAGCCACCAGCTCCAGCTCCGAAGCCACCAGCTCCAGCTCCGAAGCCACCAGCTCCAGCTCCGAAGCCACCAGCTCCAGCTCCGAAGCCACCAGCTCCAGCTCCAAAGCCACCAGCTCCAGCTCCGAAGCCACCAGCTCCAGCTCCAAAGCCACCAGCTCCAGCTCCGAAGCCAAACCCTGGCAAGCCCGGTGGCCCGGGACGCCCTGACGGCCCCGGCAGACCGGGACCTGGGAAACCAGGCGGCCCCGGCAAACCTGGTCCGCGCAATATGAATGTGGAAACTTCAGAACTTCTTCAAGTTGAAGGGAACTAAAAAATGAATGCACTAAGACTGACACTGATTACATCCAGCATTCTAATTTCAAATTTTGCGTTCGCAAAACCAGTGACCGTCAAAGATTGGTCACTCGATGACACCAGCTCTGTCTGTGTTGCATCCACTTCGCGAAATGTAGGCGGCCAAACATACCGCTTTGAATTGCGTTTCGAAAAATCCGGTAACTCTCCGGTAGAGGCTTACATCCGCGATGCCTCTGGCTTAGCGACAGCTTTTCGCTTTACTACGGAAGTCAAACCCATCCAAAGTTTTGCATTCATTCCATTGCAAAACGCTGATGGCTCACTGTCTTTCTGGCAGGTGCCGACCGATACAAATGCACTCGTAGCATATATCAAACGCCAAACTCGTTTGTTGGTTCAGGCATTGGCTCCCAATCAATCAGCGAAGGCGATTGATTTTTCACTTCGCGGCTCCAGCGACATTGTTGATGCCCTAGCAACTCAATGTGCTGGCAAAGCATTGGTTGCTGTGGATTTTGAAAAGTCCTTCGTCCCAGCAATGACTGCGACAATGGACCCATTAAAATTCAACGCAGATCAAACCGCACAACTGCGCTCTCTGTATCAGGAATCCTTCAATACCAACACGCTAAGGGCGTCTTACCAACGCCAGCTGACGGCATTGAATTCCCAGTATGCAAAACAAATCCAGGAGCTGGGTCAGGTTACGGGATCCTTGGATCAATTGACCACGAAGGAGCTCGTAACCCTGCGCAGTCAAAAATCCGCACTTGAAATGAAAATCCAATCCTTGGATCAGCAAATCATCACGCAGCAGAGTTTAATCAACTCCAAAGAAGCGGAAGTCGTTCAGGCGAATGCTGTTTATGATGATGCATGGAAAGTGCTGGCACCCTATGAGGCTGAACATCAACGCCTTAGCACACTGGCACAAAACTCCAAGACAGATTTTTCGAAATACCAGGGTCAACTGTCCAACATTGACCAAAGTATTCAAAGCAAACAATCCGAGCTCAACTCTGCCCAGGATCAAGTTGCCAATCTGGATCGCCGCCTGTCCCAACTGGACAGCGAAATTCAAACGGCCCGCCAGTATGCCAACGCCACAGATTCGATTTATCGAGGATTTGACTACAACCGCGAACGCCATGACCGTATTCAATGGCATCCGATCACAGAGTACTGCCGCAGAGGTGGAAGTGAATATTGCAACAGCTTGATGAACAAAGTCAGCAGCTATGCCGAAAACGAAACTTACAATATTCAAAATCGCCTTGGCCAAAACGTATCTGTAACTCGCACTCAGCTTGACTCAAAGCTGCAGTCTTATACATCGATTGCAAACCAGATCAACGACTACCAAAGTAACGTGATTCCGCGACTGCAAAATCAAATTTCAGATTTGCGCAGCCAACGACCATCTGTTGAAGCAGCAGTGTCACGCACACGTGATGAGGTGACAAACAGAACTGCAGCTCTGCAATCATATGATCAAAGCGTTGGCTATGCTGCGAAAAAAGCGGATGTTAACGCCAAAGCGGCGATCGTCGTCAGCCGTCAAAATGAATTGAAAACTTTGGAGCAAACCCAAGCCGGATACCAGGCCACGAAATCCCAATCAGTGGCAGGTCTTTCCGCGACGGATAAAAAAATCCAGGATGTTTTGGCGAAGATTCAAGCCACTCAAGGTCGTGAGTCTGAACTGAACAAAGCCCTGGCGCCTTACTTTGCAGAAAAAACTCGCATTGAGGCTGCTGTCCTTGAATCCACAAATCTGATCAACCAAAACCGATCAGAATTCGCGGCGATTATCGGAATAAAATAGGTCAGAAAAAGGCGGAGCAATAAACTCCGCCTTCTTTTTAAGTCATGTTTGGATTTGGACAAGATTGAAAATTTACTCTCTGCATGAGTCGACAACGCAAGGAATCATGACAAAAGTGACACTCCAAGTCTTAACAATTGGCAATTTTAATTTGCAAGAGTTTCATCAATGGGACAGAACATTGTCCAAGATTAACCGCATATAAGTGATCAATATGGGATCGCGTTTCTACCGGACACCGTAAACGTCTGTCTATGAGAGGTATAAAATGAAAGCAATGCTTTCCGCAGTTTTAGTTGTTTGTTCGATTTTCTTCGCAATCTCGGGCAATGCCGCTTCCCTATCCCAAGGTATTCCTTACTACGGTGAAGAGTTTTACAAAGACCTGGCAAACGGCGCTTCCAATGGCGCATTGGTCGCTCGCCTGCAGCAAATTCTGCGCGGCGAACACAAACAGATTCCTGGCAAGTACGATGAAGTTTCAGAGCATTGCTCTGGCGAAGGCTGCTACCAACACATCTCTTTGGGTTACGATGGTGCTCGCGCTTGGTTGATGGGTACCTACTACCTGACTCAAGTAAATGGTCACTACGCTGTTAATGACGTTTATTGTGGCGTTCTTCGTACAGAGGAAGAATTCCCGGCTTCCCGCGGACCCGCTCCAGGCAAATACCCAGATGGCAACATCCTGAACACAGAGCACACTTGGCCACAAAGCCGTTTTTCCGGCCAATTCAACACAGGCATGCAAAAATCAGATTTGCATCACTTGTATCCAACAGACAACGAGTTGAACTCCATCCGTGGCAATTACGAATTCGGTGAAGTTGCTCGTGATGCTAAAAAATTGAAATGCCCGGTTTCCCGTTTTGGCAAACCAGCAGTTGGCGGCAACGACGTGTTTGAACCACCACAAGCCCACAAAGGCAACGTGGCTCGCGCCTTGTTCTATTTCTCAGTTCACTACAGTCTGCCAATCAGCCCGCGCCAGGAAGCTTTCTTGCGCAAATGGGATAAAGAAGACCCAGTGGATGATGAAGAGATGGCTCGCAACAACGCGATTCACATGGTTCAAGGTAACAGAAATCCATTCATCGATTACCCTGAATTGACTGACAAAATTAATAAATTCTAGTTTGAATTCAAAAGAGCCAAAGGAAACTTTGGCTCTTTTTTTATCTGATCTCTGACAACTTCCCCCGGTCCATATTTTCTTTTTCGAACCATTTCGATAGGCTTGCCAAGAATCCCCTCAAACAAGGAGTTCGTTGTGAAGCTATCGCTCATTGCTGCAACACTATTGTTCGCTTTCGTCGCCGCCAATGCATTTGCCGAAGTTTCAGATCTTGAAAAAGAACTGGCCAATCCCTTCGCCAACCTTACGACCCTGCCTTTACAATACAACTTTTACACCAACACAGCGAAAAGTTTCGAGACACAAACAGTGCTAAACATTCAACCGGTGTTTGCGGCGCAAATGTCTGAAAGCTGGACCCTTGTAAACCGTGTGATCATCCCTACCGTTACTTCGCCTCTTGCAGATGGCGCAGACAGTGTCTCTGGCGTCTCTGATTTGATTTACCAGGGCTTCTATGTTCCGAACACCACCGGTCCTTGGACCTTTGGCTTTGGTGCGATGCTCGCATTACCCACTGGCGCTGATGAGCGAATTTCAAGCGGCAAATTCGGCGCAGGCCCGGCCATCGGTATCGTTCATACTTCCGAGTACCTTTCTGCCGGAGGCTTGATCTATCAGAATTGGTCTTTCGCCGGAGACGATGACAGAAAAAATGTCAATTTGCTGACCATTCAACCACTCCTTTCTTACCGCCTGGGTGGAGGCTGGTCGTTCTCCCCACTGAATAACATCACCTATGATGCCACATTGGAAGGTGAACAATGGACCGTGCCTGTGGGTGTCTCGTTTACTAAACTTCTTGTGCGTAAGGCAGTGCCCCTTAATCTGGTATTCGGGGTCTTCGGCCGAGTGGTACACCCCGACGGGGCACCTGATGTGGAAAGCAAAGCCCAGATGAATTTAGTATTCTAGAAGTTGCAACTTACATTCTAAAAATGAACCTTTTCTGTCTCAAAACCGGGTCAAGGATCTGCCAAGATCACGCGAATTGATACAATTCCAAATTTGACCCGGATCAAAACAAATCAAACATAAACCTATATACAATAATACCGATAAGTAGAGCATGAAGTTCGAGAAGGGTCCTTCTTATAAACCTATGCAAATGCCCATATACCGTGAAAAGCGGCTGCTCCTTTTTATCCCCTCAGCACTTTTGCTCATCGCTGCTCTGGCTATTGTCACACTTTGCCCGGTGAAAGATTCCAAGGACTCCGTCCGAATTTTTGCCAACCAAAGTAAAAAACCAAAAAATGCCATTGCCCAAAACACCAAACACCACCGCTCCCCCAGTTCTATGGCCAAGTAACCCCGTGCCAACGAACATACTGCACCGGAAATAACGAAAATATAGAATGACGGCAACTTACCTTTATTGGAGGTCCCATGTTTGCCGCTCGCTATATTCCCGGAGAACACAAATTAAAAATTGATGATATTCCGAAGCCAACGGCGGGCCCCCGTGAAGTCCTGCTAAAAATTCGCGCAGCAGGCATCTGCCACTCGGACCTGCACGTGTTGCACGGTGAAGTTTCCTACGACCACCCGTTCACCATGGGTCATGAGGCGTGCGGTGAAATAATGGAAGAAGGCTCCGAGGTAAAAGGGCAATTCAAAAAAAACACCCTGTATGCGGTCCACGGACCTAACCCTTGCGGCGATTGTGATTACTGTCGTGCGGGAAAAGACAATCTGTGTGACAGCCCGACACGGCAGTTTATTGGTTTAGGCACGGATGGAGCCTATGCGGAATACTTAAAAGTTCCGGCACGAAATATCGTGGAAGTCCCCGCCGGAATTTCAGCAGAGGTCGCGGCTGTAGCCACCGACGCCGTACTTACGCCGTATCACGCGATGAAAACTTTGGGCGAGGTGCAAACCAACTCTTCTGTTTTGGTTATTGGCCTTGGTGGATTGGGAATGAATGGTGTACAGATCGGCCTGGCATTGGGTGCAAAAGTTGTCGCCTCTGATTTGCGCGAGGAAAGCCTGGCTCTGGCAAAACAAATGGGCGTTCAGGAAGCCTACAACTCCAAAGATCTGGATACGAAAATCAAAAATAGAAAATTTGACGTCGTCGTTGACTTCGTGGGAGCTGAAGCAACATTTAAAACAGCACAAAACTATGTGAAAAACGGCGGCACTATCGTTCTGGTTGGCCTGGGCGCCATGACAGTGCCTGTTTCGACCATTGCCTTTGCCAGCTTTCAATTGCGGGTGCAGGGATCCTTTTGGGGAACCCATCAGGAGATGAAGGAAATCTTTGAGCTGATCGCCCAGAAGAAAATAAATCCTCAAGTTGAGACCGGCAAAATGAATGAGGTCAATCACTGGCTGGAGGAACTTGCAGAAGGAAAAATCAAATCCAGAATGGCGCTCCTTCCCTGACCGAAGCATTCGGAAGGAGCCCGTAAAAATCTTAGTTACAGTATTTGCCCCAAGTGTTGGCTAACTTGTCACCGACACCGATATGCAGGGATGCACTGCCGTAGTGACCGATCGCGCGGATGCGGCCGGCTTTACGCATTTTACAAAGTTCAGAGAAAGCCTTCGTCGCAGTGGAAGTACTTGCAAAGCGCACGTCAACCGAAGTCCCATAAGGATGACGGCCTGCTGCTCCACCGACGTTTTTGTTGTAGGGCTCGGGTCTCCACCAGTTGTAAATCTGGCTGACCTTCAAACCCTTCGCCTGAAGATCTTTGATCACCTTCACTGCCGTGATTGGATATTTCCACGTCGCTTCATCTGGATGAATCAATACATGGGTTTGACTGGAACCATAAGTACATTTGAACGTGTTGTAGCTGCTTGGATTTGGACGAATCAACTGAGCACACCATGAAGAGTTCGAAGTTTCGGATGCACATTTTGCCAAAAACTTTTCTTTCTTATTAAGTCCCAAGCGAACTTGGTTTTCCTGGGAGTTTGACGCTTTCACACAACCTAGCGCCAAAATATCATCATTAACACCCATGTCTGCCGTTTCTGAATGATCGTGACTGTGGTCTTCATTTTCGTCATTAACAATATGGTCCACGATATCCTCTGAATCCACGGCGGTGGTATCAGTTACTGCGTTGGTTGTATCTGCAGAATCATCTACTGCGAAATTTTGATCGTTGTTTTCAATTTCGGAATTTTCTGTCTGCTCAGTGAATTGATACTCACCACTATCTGATCTTTGACAAGAAACGGAAACTAAACCAAGAGTCGCGGTCACTACGGCACTGAATAAAAGTTTTCTATTCATCATTCTCCCTCTGGCGCCTTGTTTTTGCGCAATAACAGAAGGGTAACCTTGCATAACTGCAATTTTGAAAACTGAATGACAGAAGTGCAAAGAACTGGTGGTAAGTTCTGAGACTTTGGTTTGAAAAATTATGAGGTTATTTAAGCAACGATAACGAGATGCGAGAACGCTCGGAACTGAGCGAGTTTATTCACAAATTCCATGTTGGCTGACAAAGGGTTGAATCGAAAGGCGAACTCTGCTATTCTTAGGGGAATGGTTTACTCAGTTGTTCGCACTCATTCTATTTCCAAAACACTTCCACCTCAGTGTGGATTGGTTTTGAAGTTTATTTCTTAAGCCGCAGAGTCAGCCTCTGTGGCTGATTTCGTCATTTAATTTTCAAAAAATTAAATCCAAAAAATTTATATCACTCTAAAAAGGAGTTTAGTTATGGAAAACCTTCCATCTCTCGTTATCACTCATGATGACTATCATAAAATTTCAGCCATTCTTTCTTTTGCCAAGGCCTCCGTTGCCGAGCAACTGGAAGAGGAATTAGGCCGAGCTCACCTGGTCGCTAACGAAGACCTTGGCAAAGATGTCGTGGCGATGAATTCGTCTGTGACCTTCATCGACCTGGACGCGCACAAGGAGCAATCCGTTACATTGTGTTACCCCAATGACGCCAATATCGAGGAAGGCAAAGTTTCAATCCTGGCTCCTATTGGCGCAGCTCTTATTGGTCTGCGTGTAGGTCAGGAAATCAGCTGGCCTCTGGCTGATGGTAAGGTCAAACGCATTCGCGTAAATGCCGTTTCCCAGAGTTCAATCTGAGCCCGTGCAAAGTCCGGTGCGAATGTGCACTTTTCTGAGGGGTCGTAAAAAGACTGATAGCCTATACCTAGAAAAAAACCTCACAAGGAGGAGTTATGGCTACAGTTGGTAAAAAAGGCGACAATCACAGAGAAGGTGCCGTTCGCAAACGCAGCCAGGTGTTCAATTCTCACACCGAACGCTGGGTCGAGCGGGATTCGACGACGGGACAGTTTATCAACGTAAAAGCGGATAATAAACCGTTCAAAGGCGTGCGCAAAGAACGATAATTCATTAAGCCTGAATCAGCGTTTCCGATAAGAGGGTTCTACGAGGAGCCTTCATGAAACGGATTCTAGGCTTAGGTCTTGCTGTCTCCAGCTGCGCCTTTGCGTTTACATTATCTTTTCCTACCAGCTTAGAGCTGAGTTCAAGAACTCCAGCTCAGGCACCGTTTCATTCCGCAACAGAAGACGAAATGGCCCACCCGCCCTGCCTGAATCAGGACCATATTCGCCGTAATAATTTGAAAAACTTTATCGCGAAGTATTCTGATATTTCAAAATTGGAATTGCCCGCAATCAGTGAAGTCTCTGGCATTCGTTTCGTAAATGAACACCCTGAGTTGGTGTATCGTTTCATGCAATTGGTAACGCCACCTGATGACCGTATTTTCAGCAGCAACAAACTTCAGCCCGACGAAATCAAAAAAGCCTTTGGCAAACCGAATGGCTGCGAGAAAGTGCTCTGCGCAGTTCAACGCCTGTTCGGCAAGGAAGAGGGCCCTTTGATTCTTTTGCTTCTGACGGAATACGACTTAAATCTTTCTCACTATGTCTGGAACAATGCCGCTTCGTGGAGGGCCTCTGAAATTCGCGACATCATGAAAGCGATCGAAGCGACTCCCGGACACTTACTGCCATTGGATTTGAATCAAAAACTGATCCATTTCAAAAGAGGCTTCGGCTACAAGGGCCTGGATAACGTGATTGCCAATGCCTCGATCGAGATCTTTGATATCTGGAATGAGGAAAAGCAACCCATTCGTCAGTACTCTATTTATCATGAGTTTGCCCATAACTGGAGCTCCATGCACGCGAACAACATCGATGTATCACCGGAGTGGATAAAGATCTCTGGTTGGGAGTCACAGGAAGGCGATCCGCGCCTGGCTGATAATTGGAAAATGCATCCTGGCACTGAGCAGGTTTCAATTTATGCAAAAACAAATCCTTTTGAGGATTTTGCTGAGAGCGTTTCCGCCTATCGCTATGCCCCTCACCGTCTGAAATCCGTGAGCCGGCAGAAATACGACTTCGTAAAAAATGTCGTATATGGTGGCATGGAGTTTACGGGTTCCTGCCCACGCGCCAGCGATTTCCTAATCAAATATGGAACTTCCTTTGCCAATTTTGACCTGGAAGCATCCGACGACTTTGTGTTGTCAGCGGCAAACCGATGTTTCAAGGAGAATATCGCCGTATTACGTGATCCTCGTTTGAAAGCAGGATTCTTATCCTGCTTAAGCATTCGCTCTGCGACAGAGGTATTACGCAACTACGGTCAGGAATTTGACGACGAAAACAAGCCATTGACATTATTCGACATTATTGGCGATGCCCGGGTCCGCTTTCCAAACATCGAACGCCGTGGATCCGCAAATTTGCAAAACCTTCTGACGGAAAACCTGATGATTCACCAAAAGGATCTGCAAAAGGCAGTGTCTACCAAAGAATGCGAATACGCTTTTGACGCCAGCAAAACCGAAGAGCAGTCCAAAACACTGGGCGTGAAGAACTTTGAATTGTACTTTGCCATCAAAGACCTTAGCCGACTTTCCTGCTTGGCTCTAGTGGAAAACAAAGTCTCGAAGGTCACTTACGATTCGGTATTCAAATCCCTGAAAAGCTACTTCTAAAAAATGAAAATGCCGGTTCACCTATGGCAAAGGTGTAAACCCATTTTTTTCCATCAGCGCTTTATAGCTGCCATCCTTCTTCATTGCCTGAAATGCGTCCTTCCAGCGCGTAGCAAGCTCTGGGTCGATCTGTTTTGAGACCGCAAAATACTCGTTGAGAGTCATCAGTACCAGCGCGACTCTTACAGGCTTTTGATTTGGACCATCCTTTTCTTCAAATCTGATCTTGTAGCTAAGGGGTGCGGCCCAGGCATCAATTCGGCCCGCTCTCAAACATACAACACATAAGGATCATCCAGGATATGGATCAACCAGCGATATTTATTCTCCCGTCCTGGAATCCGGGCCAACGGAATACCCCCATATTGCTTCCCTTTGCAACTTCACTCTGCGCCCTAATCCAGGGCATAAATTCAACTTTCGATGACTGCCCCACTCGGCGAGACAGCTCTTGAACAATTTCGTATGCCACACCAGATCCTGTACCATCTTTGTTTTGAATTGAATACGGAGGAAGGTTTCCAGCAATCAGCCGTAACTCTACGGCGAAGGATGTGTTCGATACCAGTAGCAGTAAAATAATGCGACAAACCATCTCTGCTCCTTCCCTCTGGGTGTTTTATCGCCAAATAAAATTAATTATTCAACGCCAATAAAGCGTTCTTGCAAGCTGGCAGAATTAGAGTCCCGTGAATGACAGAGTCTCTGGCATTTGAGGAAAAATTGGAGTTCAATAGACAGGTATGAAAATGCTGACAATCATAACCGCAACTGTACTGCTGACGTCTTGTCAGTCTTTTCGCGATTACTTTTACCGCGAAGGCATACGTCCGTTTACCAGTGATGGTTGCAGCTTGAGCCCAAGCGGAATTGATGACAAGCCCTATGCATTTTTGGAATGTTGTGTGAAGCACGACTACGCCTATTGGCAGGGCGGAAGCCTTGAACAAAAAGAACAGGCTGATCAAGCGCTGCAAGCCTGTATTGCCGGTCACTCCACTGAGACTATCGGAAGAATCTACCATGGCGCTGTGAGCTTGGGTGGCGGCCCCCAGTTTACGACACCGTTTCGCTGGGGCTATGGATGGGAGCGCAACCGGGGGTATAAGCCCTTGACCAGTCAGGAGCGCTACCTTGTGGAATCAGAATCCAAAAAAATTCAGTGGGATTTGATTTACAAATCCCTGCAGGAACCGGAATGAACCTTAATCAGCGTCCGGGCCTTCTGGCTGTTCAGAACCTTCAGGCACCCCTGGTGTTGCAGGCTCGCCTGGCTCTCCGCGCTCGATTTGATCTGCCTTTTCCGCTTCTTCTTCGGAATCCACAGCTTCTTCAGGCGGAAGCTCCGGCTTCTCTGTTTTTAGCTTTTCCTCTTCAATACGAGATGGTGTTTTTGCAAGGACACTGTTGCACGAAGGTTTAGCCCTGAAAAAATGTTTCCACATTTCTTCGCCTTCTTTACCCTTGATTTCAGGCTTTTGTAATTCAGACCCCATGTAGGAACTGGTTTTGGAGTACTCCTTAAGCTTTTTCAATCGTGGCAGCTTGCGCTCCCCATCGCACTCTCCTTGGGAGGCCTTACCACCTTCTACGATGAAGCTATAGGCTTTTGGCGGAGACTTTCTGCGGGCTAAAGCGGCTGAACCTGGGTTTAGGATCGGCTGAAGGATCAGGACACTGACTACGATGGCGATTTTTTTAAAGCTGATTTTTAGCATATCAAAAATGCTATCTGAAACCCAAGGATCACGCAAGACACTGACAGACCTCGTCTAAGATTTTGACACTCCAACGATACCCTCCCATTAGTACAAATTCGTGAGTTTTTTCACCGTTTCACAAGGTCATCAGGTATAACCATTTCATGAAAAAACACCTGGTTTTAATTATCCTGACGATGACTGGCCTAATCTCCTCTTGCGGACCCGATGCCAACCTTTCCAACCTTGATCTGAACGCTGACGATACAACCATCATTAATGGCACCAAGGTCTCCACCAGAACTGGTGATGGCTCCCGCGGAGTCGTATTATTCCTTCCCGTAAATAGCATTGGTATGGCGACAAGCATTTGCACAGCAACTCTGCTTAGTGATCATAGCGTTCTGACGGCGGCGCACTGCTATGACAAAAAGAACCCGACACTTGCAGGGTTTAAAATCATATTTGCCAATAACAAGGGCATCGCAACCCGCGAATCACTTAAACGTGAGGGCTCTCACGTGGTCACGCACAAAGAATTTCGCAAAACCAAAATCGGTCTTTTAAATGATATCGCCGTGGCCTTCTTTGACGGTGGTATTCCCGAGGGATTTGAGCCCGTCGACATCGAACGCGATATGAACGTGAACTATCAAAATCGCTTTTTGAATGTTTACGGTTACGGAAAAAACCGCGACTCCCGCGAGATTATGTCTGTGGGTTTCGGAAGTGCTGGCGACTTGTATAAGGCCGTTATCAAATTGAACGGTGCTTATGGCTTGATGCAAGACCGCTACAATATTTTGAGCAAAGGCAACACTCAGTTTATTTGTAGTGGTGACTCCGGTGGTGGCCAGTTCATCACAGTGAACGGCAAGCCCCGCTTGGTGGGTGTCACGTCCTCGGTCACGGGAGTTAAAGATTTCTTAGGTCACGTCTCTTGCACTGAGGGGCGTTCGACAGCGATGAAGGTTGCTTACTACGCCAAATGGATCGATGCAGTTCACGCTGCATACGAAAATTAAAAAAAAGGCCACCCCCGAGGTGGCCTTTTTAATTTTAAATTACTGTCAAAATGACTGCTACTGCGACCAACGTTTGCTTCTTATCAATGAGCCTGCAAATTCAAGCAGAAAGCCATTCCGCATGTTACAAAAAGGTATTGTGGGAACTTCCGCGCATGGGAATTTGCAACTGCCGAATCTCGTTTAAAAAATTCTATTGCATTGTTTTTGTCTTACTTCTGGCAACGAAGGCGCACGGCGCTTTTCAATTGCGCGATGTGAATCCACAAGAACTTGCCAACTCCATCGTGGCGTTGATGTCTTTTTCTGCTATCCCCGATCTGGCTTCAAGCTCACTCGCAGTGAACAACGCTCAAACCGGCAACCCGGCCATCGCCATGACTCAATTCGGAGGCGGATTTACCGTCAGTTCTTCCACACCGGTTTACCTTGAAGGGGCCGCTGCCTACAGTCGCTACGATCCTAAATTCATCGCTACAGATGGCACGGAGACTCGATCGGTGCCGCTGAAGTGGAATTCCGGAACTCTGCAAGGTGGCGTGGGCTGGGATTTTGAAATCTATGATGGCTGGGTGATCCGCCCCATTTTCAACTTCTCCATGGGCATGATCTTTAGTGATACAGAAATTGGAGCTTCCGCTATTGCTGACTATAAGGGAATGGAAGGCTGGGATTTTCTGGACAACGGCAACCTCACGGTCGGAGGCCTGGGCGGCGCTGTGATGCTGGCGTACGAATTTCATGACGAACAAGGGGGCCGCGATGTGGATCTCCAGCTTCGCTATTCATATATCCATTTACAAAGTATGGGCGGCAGCCGTTCTGTGAGTGGCTATTCTGATTCCGAAACCACCAACGTTTACTATCGTTGGCGCGCGCCTATGTTTGATTGGCACCTACTTGGCGAACCCTTTCGCTACGTCCTGGAAACATCGGGTTCTCACTACATGGGCGATCAAACCGGTGTCTTGGGTTTTCATTATTTAGCCACTGTCGGAGCTGGGGTGGAATTGGACTCCAGTGCCTATCCCGTCTGGGTCACCAGAACCCGCTTAGTGGGACGCTACATGTTTGGTGATAACGTCAGCGGTTGGTCTGTGGGCTTGGCATGTTCATTCTGACACCGCCGTGTGCTGCGCAACACTCACGGTGCCGAGCGCTAATTTTATGTGTCTAAAATATTCTTTCAAAGCACATTCGCTTAAGGTAGAAACTGACTGTGGGCGCAAAGAATCGATCTACCTTATTTGGTGAAATTGCAAAGTCCAGTCAGATGGTTCAAAGAACTTTGGACTTCGATTGGGCATCCACCGATCTGGGGCCAATTGAGAGTTGGGATTTTGGCTTAATCAATTCCTTGCGAATACTTTTCAACTGCCCTGTCGGGATGTACTGCACTTGGGGTCCCGAGCGACGAGTGTTCTATAATGATGCCTACATTCCAATTCTAAAGCATCGCCACCCCAAGGCATTGGGCTCCCAGCTTCATGATGTGTGGCCGGAGGTTTGGGACCAAGTTGAAGAGATTGCCAGTACAGTTGATTCCGGAGGAACTGTCCTTGCCGCCGATGTGCAATTCGACATCGAAGTCGAAGGCGAAGGCAAACCTCGGGACAACTATTACACCTACGGCAACTCGCCCCTGTTCAATGCCAAGGGCGAAATCGCCGGCATGCTGTGCACGATACTCGACACCACGGTGTCGGTAATCAGAAATCACACCACAGAAGAAAATCTCGCTAAAACCATTCGCGAACTTCAGGCCGCAAAAATGACCGCCGAAAATGCAAATCTGGCGAAATCAGCATTTCTGGCAAACATGTCCCACGAGATTCGCACTCCACTGGGTGTCATTCTGGGTTTTTCTGAAATCATCGGAACTCAGGACCTTGAGGCCGAGGAGCGAGATCAGTACTTCGACGTCATCCAACGCAATGGCGCTTCACTGACTCGCATTATCGATGACATTCTTGATCTGTCCAAAATCGAAGCCGGAAAATTCGAATTGGAAAAGTCACCGGTGAGTATTCGTAGTCTTACTGAAGAAGTCTTGGGTATGTATTCGGATCAAGCTTCCAAAAAAAACATCCAGATCAAATCTGACCTTGAGGAAATCAGGGATCTTGTTGTGATCACCGATTCTGTTCGCATCCGACAGGTTTTGTTGAACCTCGTCGGCAATGCGGTCAAGTTCACTTCGACGGGATCTGTGAGCATCTTTTGTCGTGTCAGCCAAAAAGCTGGCAATCAGAAAGAAATCACTTTCCAGATTGAAGACACCGGCATTGGCATGACTCAAGAGCAAAGTGACCGCTTGTTTCAGCCCTTCACCCAGGCGGATGCCACATCCACTCGCCGCTTCGGGGGCACAGGACTGGGACTGGCTCTCTCAAAAAACCTGGCGCATACACTGAATGGTGATGTCAGAATTGTAAATTGCGTCACCGGCAAAGGATGTATCTTTGAATTTTCATTCCAGGCTGACGTGACAAATATGCTTCCACAGCCAAGCTCTCCACAGATTGAGCAAAATACTGCTGACACGTCACTTGAAGGATTCAAAGTTCTTGCCGTTGACGACTCACCTGACAATCAAGAACTGATCCAAACTATTCTGTCACACGTCGGTCTGGATGTTACCGAAGTAAGAAGCGGCGAAGAAGCTATCAAGGAAGCCTTTCATCACAATTATGACCTTGTCCTGATGGACATACAAATGCCCGGCCTTGATGGCTTTGGCACCCTGTCAGAGCTGCGCAGCCGAGGCTTTAAAGCCCCGATCATCGCCTTAACAGCACACGCCATGAAAGAGGACAGAGACCGAGCTCTTGCCGCGGGATTTGCAGACCACGTGACCAAGCCGATAAACACTCATGCCCTGGTGCAGACGATTCGCTCCTACCTAAATAAACCGCGCTTAAGTTAACAGTCCCCACGTCTGCAAAAGATCACTGTCCCGATGCCAGCGCTCGCCGATGTCGGTTCGATAGAACATGTTAGGGATTTGAATGTTTTTGATTTTTCCATAGGCTTCCTTGCGCGCCTCATCCATCGTGGAACCCGCCCCCGAGACCACCAACGAGTATCCAGAGGTACCGGTCAACAGCCACTCACCGTCGACCTTTTTAACTTCACAAGGATAGACTCCGTCAGCGATTGGTTTTTTAAAAACCACCGGGGCATCTTCGGAGAACTTTCTGAAAGTGTCATTATCTGAAAACGGAAAAGGAGGGACAGCGACCACAACTGCGAGCTGCAGACCTTTTTTAGTGCGCAATTGAAAGTCTTGGCCTGCGGCGAGGGCATACATAAACTCGCCCCATTTGGACAGGATGCCTTCCAATTGCAAGTTCAGTGTCGGATAACCGAACCGCGGAGTGAACTCCAGAGGATAAACTCCCCGGGCATTCACGATACAGTTGATATCAAAGTATCCGACATAGCCCTGAATCCGTGACTCCATTTTGGCCAAAGTCTCTCGAAAGATCTTTGTATCAGAGGCCCAGAATCCAGTCGTGCCCATTTCTCCGGTGGCAGGTCCGATATCTCCGTTCATTAATTTTTTATGTTCAAAGTTTATCAGTGCCGGCAGGATGAATTTCCGACCGTTAAAGAAAGCCCCTACAGCCACTTCAACTCCCGATACAAATTTTTGGATTTGAAAACTGCGAATCTTACGTCCCCAACCTTTGCGATAGCGCTCAAGAATGGTGACCACGTCCTTGCCGTCCTCTTCCTGACCTACATAAGAGAGCACTTTATCATTCTGTGCCTTACCGCTGGGCTTCACCACATAGCGTCCGGGATTGTCTTTGATAAACTGAATGGCACTGTCAAAATCCTGGAACTCCCAAGACGGAATCTTGGTAAGTCCTGCCGCTTTCATTTCCTCAGAGCCAAACTCCCGGTCAAATTCCAGGCGATCAGAGTATTTGGTGCCACCGACAACTTTATGGCCTTCTTTGCGCAGCTTTTCGCAGATGTCACCGAAATCGGAGTCGTCGAAAATAATCGCATCGGCCCAGGATTTGTATTCTTCCCAGTTTTCGATTTTATCGACGAAGCCATCCCCGACTTCTTTCTCTGTTTTAGAAAGGACCGTGTATTTGACCTCATGGCCTTCTTTGATGATTTGCGAGGCCAAGGCATGCAAGGAAGACCAGCGGGTTACGAATAGGAATTTCATTCCTTCATTGTAGAATGAATCCGACTAAAAGGAAGGCTTCGGGATGAAGCCTGTGCGCTAACATTTTGCCTTAAGCGGCACTATTGTGCCGCTTTTTTCATTTCAGGGACAATTCTGAATGGGTTTTTTCCGTCTTTTGGTAACAAGCACATAAACTTGCTTTTATCTCGCATATCACAGACGTAGGCTTTAATTCTAAGATCCGGATTTTTTTCCTCCGTCAAAACAGTGACCGTGTATCCGTAAGCTTCAATGGTACTGGTCGTTCCCCATGCTGGAACATTGGAAGGTACACATTTTTTGCCCGTAATATTTGTTTCCTCACAGAAAATAACCTGCACTGGATATCCACAACCGTTCACTACTTTAAAGTAGTCTGAACTGATCCCGCTGCCATGCTGAACGAAGCTGACACAGTTTGCACCTATCAAACGTGCATCCGTGGATTGCGGCTCTGGTGGTTTTTTAGATTTTGGTTTCTCTTCTGGCAGTGCCTTTGGTTTTTCTTCTACTTTCTTCTCTTTTTCTGCCTTACCAGAACCACTGCCTTTCGAAGAATCCTTCTTGGGTTTGCGGTTCTCTTCAGCACGCGCTGCGCGTGCTGCATCCGCTGCTTCAGAATCTGCTCTCGCTTGCGCCTCTCGAGCTTCTCTTTCTTCTCTCTCCGCTTGAGTTCTCGCTTTTATTGCATCCCTATTAGCCCAACGACTGTCATCCGATTCATAGTATGCTTTGCCGTGATCGTTCGTGGCTGGATTCGCTCTCGCAACCTCCATGTAACAATCCACAGCGGCCTTGAACTCTTTCATGGACCAGATAAATTTATTGTGATCCTTCTGTCTTAATGTACTCATATCTCGGCTATCGCCCGCCCAGTCGCGAACAAACAACCAGTCACTCACCGTCATAAAGCGCATTTGCGTGAAATCTTTAAGGGTAAAGGAAATCCCCTTCTTTCTGATTTCAAAGTAGAATGGTTTGATGTGGTATCCATTTTCAACCATAAGCGAGTGAGAGATATAATCCATCTCGGGCTCATCATGTTCCAAATGATATGTATAAGAGTCCGAGCATTGATATCCTGGCCAACCTTTATGAGGTACGTAAATTCCGTTCGGCCCATAGTCTGCACGTTCTTCTGCAGCCTTTTGATCTTTGTATTTTTTTTCGATACGTGCGAAGTCGCTGTTTTTTGGCCAACCATTTTTATAGAAATTCTTGGCGACCATCACGAACGATTCATCGTTAGTCTCGATCTCCAACTCCCAATAGGTCTTCGTATTGATAGTCCAATACCGCTCCTGCAGATTTGGATAGATACCTTTTTGAGCTAGAATCGGACCCACAATATCCAACCAGAATGTGGCATTACGTTTGGGATTACCATAGTCAATGGATTCAAATCGATCGCCGGTAAAGCGACCCTTCTTCATCGTTCCGCGCAGGGCTGAATCCAAAGTTGAACCTTTATAATAGCGCAGGTCTCCGGATCCCGTGGCGCGATTTTTTGAATCAACGGGGCCCGTCCACACCACTGTGGCTCCATCGATACCCATCGGTGGAATTCCCACGATAACACCATTCTTATCTGTTGAAAGAGGCAGGATCTCGTTTTGCTGCACTTCCACTTCGCTTAACTTTTCCTCAGACACAGCCGCTGCAGGTTTCGCCGGTGCTGCTGGAGTCGAGTTAGCTCCACCTTGAAAAGCACTTCTTTTTGGAAACTTACCTTTGTAGTATTTGTTGGCGATCGACATGAATGTCTGAAAATCAATTTTGGATTCGAAACTCCAGAAGGTGCTGCTTCCAATGGAATAGTACTCATTTCCAAAGTTTGGATAAGTCCCTTTTTGTGCAATGATGGCCTTACCTTTGTAAAGCCAGAACGTCAGATTGTTCGAAGGCATAATGCCATCAATGAATTCTACTCGATCGCCAACCCAAAACCCATCTTTCATGGTTCCCTTGGCGGCATACTGATAGGCGATTTCACCGTTGGGTTTGTACTTCGTCCATTCGACTTTGCCATCGCCCTGGGCACGCTCGCCATCGTCAGTGTCACCCCACCACTCCACCTTATCGAATTTCGCCTGCATCGGTGGAATGTAAAGTGATCGGCCGTACTCGTCCTTTTGGAGTGTTTGTTTGAAGTCAGCCCCATAGGCAATCGCATTAAAACTAAGTAACGCTACAATCACCAAAACCAGATTTTTCATTGGAATCTCCAAAATTTATTATTCAGAAGATTCAAAATGCAAGCCTGTTACCAATCAGTTCTTTGATTAGTTCGATCTAATGGAACTTCAGTGTATAGAAGAGTGATTTCTCGCGTTTTTCGGCACACGCGTCTCAAATCGAGACTGGCGGATTTGCGGCAAACTAACCGCTAAATGTATCTTTAAAAATAACGCAACTCAGAACCGATATCGGTTCTGCAGCGCAGCCTCGCATTTAGCCTGGCTGCCGGTTTACATCCTTAAATTAATGGGACTCAAGAGCCAGATTGAAATCGAATTCAGAAATGGCTTCGATGCCATCTTCTTCCAACAGATCTTGCAGCTCGACTTGAGCATCAAGATTCTTATTAACATCGTCGCTGACGAAGCTTGTTTGGAAGATGATTTTCTTTTTAGAGTTCTCAACACCGATCACAGCCACTTTGCCGTCGATGCCCGTGATGAATACGCCACCCAGCTCATCAGCCGTAGCTTGAAGTTCCTTGATATGCTTTTTGATCAACGCAGCAGCTTCAGTTTTAAAAGACATAGGTTCGGTCGCTTTCATTCAAATCGTGGAAAAGATGTGCATGGTATTGCACGAATTCCCAGCTCAATCAAGTATTTGGACCGCCATGTAAGCCCTGCTAAACGAAAAGGAGTTCCACGAAACCCCTTTCCTTACCTATTAAACCTGAGGATCAGAAAGAATATCGCGATTGGCCTCAAAAACAGCGACAGGACGGCCTGGCTGTTCCGGAGGGCAAAAAGCCCGCATTTCACCTGAAGTGCGAGCAACAGACGATACTTTCGAAGGATATGATCTATTCAAATTCCTTAATTTCCATTCCGAAAACTCTGACGTGAGTTTGGCTGTAAACAAAACCTGTCAGTGTCACCTTCGTAACTTCCGCGCCACCTTGGCCATTTGCGGGATCCAATGGAAGATTACACATCACCGAGATATTGAATTTCTCGTTGATATCATCCACCGTCGAAATTTGGACATTTTCCACTTTTGGCGTAGAGCATTCAAGCCCGCGCATTCTTGCAACGGTAAATACCACAGCTTGAATTTCCGGGCTGGAAAGAACAGCTTGTTTAGATTTTTCGGAGGTACCAGCAAAAGAAATGCTGGCTGCAAGCATAAGAGCACAAGTAATAAGTAGTTTCATATCATTTTTCCTTTTCTATTAAATTTTTAGTCAACTATCTGCTTAGGTCATCGCACTTCAGAATTGCAGACACAGGAGTTCTATAGTGAAGATCTAGTACGCCCTGAAGCTGCAAGGTAGAAGCCCGCAAATCAAGAGTGACTTTGCCATCAAAACCCGAACGATCTCCAGACAACTGCACATCACTGGAATAAGTGTTTGTATTGTCAAAAGCCCCCTTCAACACCCATCCGCCGAACAATAGAGTCAATGAAGTCTCTCTGCCTGCGTGACCTTTGCGATGTTCAAATACGTTAACTACCAATGAATTGTTTTCGCCAAACACCACGGCATCGCCTTTGCAAATCAACCAGGCACTGTCTTTTGCGAAAGATGGGGTTGCAGCCAATGTCATTCCAATTACCAAGATAAGATTTTTCATTTTCATTTCCTTTTTTGAAATATTTGTTTGTTTCTCTGAGATCACCTTTACAGGATAAACCGGCAAGAAATCGAGCATTCGGAGTACATAGTGTCCACTGGACTAAAAACTCAGTGGACATACGTAATTCTTTCATTTTCCCTATGACGAACTCAATTTCGATAACCTTTTTACAGGCAATTCACCGAATCTCAGTTCAGTGAACACTCTGATCTCTTTATTTGTGGCGACCTTTCTGAATTTGCAATAAAAGGACCCCATGAAACTGGATCAGTCCTTCCACTATAAATATTTGGCAGACGAATTCGCGCGCCGCTCGAATGTGAATCCCCACTATTCACTTCGATCATTTGCTCGTGATCTTGAAGTTACCCCTTCATGGCTCTCTGACTTTCTTTCCAATAAAAAAGGCATGGCTCCTCAGACGGCAGAGCGCATAAGCGTCTTACTGGGAATGACTTTGACAGAAAGTCGGCTGTTTATTCTGAGCTCTAAGGCATTTCATTCCCGCAGCGAGAAAGATCGCAAGGCTGCGACCTTGGAGCTGGCATCATATAAGCAAACTAAATCCTACAAAATGCGCCCTAAGGATTTTTCCGCGACCGGCACCTGGTACCATCAGGCAATTCTTGAGCTGACAGAAGTCGAAGGGTTTTCCCATCATGAGTATGAGCTTATGGAGCGCCTGCGCCTTCCTCAGGCAACGATTCGCCGGGCGGTTCAGGATTTGATAGCTGCCGAGTTACTAAAGATCGAAGACGGAAAAATGAAGACGTGCTTTCCTGAAACTGAAAGCACCATGGACATCTCATCGATCGCTATTCGTAATTTCCATGAGCAGGTTTTAAACAAGGGCATCAAAGCTTTGCATGAACAAACTGTCACCCATCGGGAATATGGCAGTACCACTTTCGCCTTTGACGACAGCAAAATAGACGAAGCCAAAAAGGCATTAAGAAAGTTTCAAAAACAATTCGCGGAGGAGTTTTATACAAAATCCGCAAACAAAAACAGTGTCTATCAATTTTCAGTTCAGTTTTTCAGAATCGACCGTAAAAAAGGAATGTCATGAAATCCACAATCCTAGCCACTATATTGCTGCTTCTTTCGCCCTTTGCTTTTGCCGGCCCAAGATACGTTGGCAACGGTGGCGACACCTACTCCCTTCAATTCCTGGTTTATGCGGAAAAACTGAATAAGTACCTGCAATATTCAAACATTGAAGGATTGAACGTGAACCTGCTGCGCGATGCGATTTCTTCGACAAAAGTAGAATCCACGAATCAACAGCTGGTTCTTAACGGTATCCCAAAAGATGCTATCAACTACCCTGCTGAAAAAAGAATTATCTTTAACAGCGACCGCTGGATTGGCTTCACAGAAGATGAAAAACTATCCTTGGTTCTGCATGAGTATCTGGGGCTTATCGGACTTGAGGATGCGAAGTATACTTATTCAAAGTTGATCTTAAAAGATATGACGACCGTTCAGCGTATCCGCAATGGTAGCGACAGCATGTGGCAGATTTGCCAAGACGACACCCTGGTTGTAAATCTTTATGAGCACCGCGCCGAGGTAGAATCAACACCGACCGGCGCCATTCAGCATCGCGCGACAAATATCACATTGATTTACGGAGGCTGGGTTCTAATTGGTGAATTAAGGGATGCCTCCACTGGAAACGTAACACTTCGCCACACCAATGGCTCCTATTCGGGTACGGTTTCCATAAACTCCAATAGAAGACTCACTTTAGTCGGCACTCTTAAACTTGCTGGCTATGAAGAACAATTAAATATGACCATGCTGTGCGCAGAAAAATACGGCCGCTAAGGCGGGGAAGGTTCGTATGTTTAAATATATTATCTTAGTGGCAATTTCATCCGTAGCCCTAAAATCACCAGCGTGGTCCATCATGGATGCGACCAATGGGGGACCTAAAACTCGCGAACAACTTCAAAAGGAATATGACGACGCAATCAATTCTGGAGATGCCGAGCGCTCCGACGAGTTATGGGCAAGGCTAAATGGATTCGATTACACTTTGAATTCATACGATTCCCTCTCTTCAGACAAAGCACCCCAAACAGCCCGTGAGCTTTGCAAATTGAATGACTCCCCCTACGGAATTAATCAGCTTTTAGCCAACGCCGACAATCGCATGGCCTTCACAAATCTAAGTGGTGATTTGGGCACAGGCCTTTGCTGGTGGCATAGCTCATTGACCAGATCTGCAGCCATGCTTTCTATTTATCAGCCCGACAAACCACGTCCTAACAAAAAAGAAGCAGAACGCATCATCGACACGTTGATTGCGATGAATGGCATTGTCACTATCCCCGGCTTTTCAAACTGGCGCGAATTTTCAGAATATTTTAGTTCAGAGCTTGAATCCAAAATGAGTGCCTGGCAGCGAAGCGAAGCTTTGAATTTCGGTTGGTTACGCGGATTAAAAGGAACTTCAAAAAGTTCCGAAGACCTGCGAGCTAATTTAGAATTAGCTGAGCACGATTTCCGTCTTTACAAGAAGCCCGTTTACGCCATGTTGCAGTTTGCAGGCCCCATGGCACACTCGTGGCTGATCCTTGATATTAAAAAAACAGAGACTGGTTTTAGGATGTTCGTATTGGACTCTAACACGAGTACCGTTGATCGTTGGGATTATCAGTTCGGGCAAGAAAGCATAATCTATCCAGGGCTTAGCGGCTTTATTCCTTATGTGCAGCCCAAAGAAAGACAAGATCTGTTCAAACTACAGTCTTTAACGGATAAGTTCTGTAAACCCTACAAAAAATAGAGCTGCGGCAGATTTGCCGCACTTTGGGGCACAGAATCTCTGAGATTAAAGATGGGTATGGTAAAAATCTTCTCGTACCTAAAACCCAATTAATCTCAGGAGAACTTATGAACGCCCTTAATCTAGCTATCCTTCTTATTGCATCGCTTGTTTTTAGCTCAGCTCATGCAAGCTCAGGACAAGCCCTTCGCGAATTGACTAAAGCGGTTCAAGAATCCCAAGGCCTTCTTTACGGAGGAACTATTGAAGCCCAGATCTGTGATGATCAGGAAAGTTCACAATACCTTCTGTTTGTTGATAAAGAGGCGCAGATCTTGGCTGTATCTGTGAATTCAGGTTTTACGGCCTCCAACGGAGACGAAGGTTGGATGGCTGCCGATACGGCAGAGTTGATCAATATTCAACAGTGCACTCACTCTAAAGTGCGTATCTATTGAACTAAGAATTGATCGAGCTTAAACTTTCCAAAATGCAAGATTCCGAGGGTGCCCCCCTCGAACATCTGCAAATTGACAGAACTTCAGGCGCCCAATAGCATATTTTTTCCAATCGCCAATAATAGCGATAAAGAATGGAAATGAGTGTCTTGGGCTTAAAAACTTCAATTTTTCCATTACGCCTGTTGTTCATCGGTCTTGGAGTTTTCCTTGGCTTTTGCGTTGCCATGCCGTCAGTCTCTAGCGCCAAATCGCGTGTGCTAAAAATTGCTGGTGATAACTCCTGTCCTTTAAACTGCGACCCCAAAGCCGATGGCGTTGAAGGGTTTATCGTAGAGGCTGCCCGTGAAATATTTAAACCTTTAGGTTGGAACGTCACCTATGAGCTTCAGCCTTGGAAAAGGGTCATAGCCAACCTCTATGCTGGTAAAGTTGATGCAGCTTTAACCGCCGTCCATTTAAATGGTGGGCATGATCCTGAGGGTATATTTACGAAGGTTCCAGAGTATACCGGTGCCGTTTGCTTTTATGTTGCCGCAAACTCCAACTGGCAATTCAATGACTTTTCAAAAGAATCCACTTCGTTAAAGACCGGCGTATTAGGAGTGATAGCTGGGTATGACTACCCTCCCGAAATGCAGAGTTATATCGATGCACATAAGCATGATGGGAAAATTGACGTCACGACTTCACAAGACGGAGCTAATTTAGCCTTCAAAAAACTAGCGTCCGGTCGAATCGACTTCTTCTTAACTCTTGATATCTTTGCAAAGTACCGGTTAAGCCGATTGGCGCTTACAGATAAAGTAAAAGTTAATAAATGCCCGATCAAGAAAGTGAATTTGTACATTCTGTTCGGAAAGAAAAATAAGAATTCGCAAGAGCTTGCGGATGCCTGGGATAGCTCCTACGAGGCATTTCTAAAAAGCGATAAAGGTAAAAGCCTATTACGCAAATATGACCTCAAGCACCCTTTGGAATGAAATGAAGTAGATTTACTTTTACTGCTCAGCTACCGCTGTCAAAAACAATTGAATTTCTTTCGCCACTACAGACGAATTCCATTTTTCAGACTGCAACATCAAGCCATGTCCTACTCCTGGAATTACAATTGCCTTATTCAGTGTATTTTTTTGCTGCAAAATAGCCTCGTGAATTTTCGAGAATGCCGTAGGTGGAGTGAAGTGATCTTCCGCTCCGTTTAGGGCAATGATAGGTATGTTCAAACCAGCAACAACGTCCCCAGTTAGAATTCTGTTCATGCGAGACAACCAATAGCTAACTGGATGAGATGCCACAAACATCTTTCCGTTCACCTTTGAATTCTCAAGATCCGCCAACCATTTTGTCCATTTTTCGATTCCAAGTTGCATCTTTATTCGCTCAGAAATGTCTTGATGGCTGGCGACTCTCAACACCAAAGCGTCGATATTACTTGTTCTGGTAGCTGCTTCCGCCGCTAAAATTGAGCTTTCGCTTTGTCCCAGAACAACTATCTTCCCGAAATTCTGCTGTTTAAAATGATCCGCAAGAATCACCAGATCATCCCGAAGATCATCAAAAGTAACAGACTTCCAATCACCTTCTGATTCTCCACAGCCGTACTTGTCGTAAACGACAGAACTCCAACCTAAGTCGCCAAGCCAAACGCAGATGTCTTCTATTGAATCATCATCTACGGAACGTATCTCGCCACTTCCCGTGCCCAAGATCACAACCCCATGGCATTGGTTTCCAGACTCAAAGTTTTTGGTCCATAGTTGACGCTCCCTAGGACCTATCATTTGATAAGTAGTCTTCATTCCTTCACTCTAGCACGGGCAATTAGAATTCAATACTTGGATTTTGTATAAGAAACCGCGTCGCGAGCAGCAGACCCGAATGCAGGAAGCACGGAGTGGTTTTTCAAAACGCTGTCTCTTTTGAATCCAGCTTTTTCTAACACGCGTTGGGTGGCTGTATGTTCCAGATCCACAGCTGTTGTAATACTTTGAACCGTACTTTGCTCAAGCAACCAATGGGTCGCAAGCTCACAGGCCTCAGTAGCGAATCCCTGACCACGATGAAGTTCTGAGATGCCATAATGAATTTCGGCAAGATGATTTTTTGGAAAAACCAGAAACACACCAACCGGCTCTGCGCTATCAACCTTTGAAATCACCCACGCAAAGGGAGCCCCCGCCTCTGACCAGGCAGCAACAG